>JABDFJ010000001.1 GCA_013286645.1 Chlamydiota bacterium
ACAAAACAAATAAAATTTTATAATTAATATTATAATAAAGAAGTAGGAAGTTTTATGAGCAAACCGCATATTTCACCCTTAGGAAACACGCCTCAAATCCCCCAATGGCAAAATGTGGAACAAGGGAAAAAGGTGTTGACTAGAGCAGAAAGCTATCGCGGTAGGAATATCAGCAAAATAACCGATAACGCCACTTTCCACATGATGTGGAATAAAGCCGCCAATGTGTTTACAACGATCCTCCAAAAACTTACCCGCACAACTCCAGCGAAACACGATATCATCTATAAGCAGTGTCTTCAAATCAAACATAATCTGACTCTTATTGAATCTGAAATCAAAGAAAATAAATTCAATAAAGCGAGTCAACACCTCAATCAATTGATTCATCATTGCGATCGTTTGATGGCCAAGTATCTTTCACCTACAGAAAACAAAACAGCATTTGAATACATCGAAAGCGTAAAAGTAGATTTAAACTTTCTCAAAAGAGCCCATCAAGGAGATGCGAGTGCCCAATTTATTCTTGGTAAAGAATGTGAAATAAAGAAAGAATATGCAGCCGCTGAGGAATGGTATGAAAAAGCAGCCAACCAAGGACGGAGTGATGCTCAATATAATCTGGGAAACCTATATCTCAATGGAAGAGGCGTAGCTCAAGACTACCCGCAAGCTAAAGCATGGTTTGAAAAAGCCGCTGCTCAAGGCTATGCTCTGGCTCAAAACAATCTAGGCCTCTTATATGATCGTGGAAATGGCGTAGCTCAAGACCACACCCAAGCCAAAGTATGGTATGAAAAAGCTGCAGATCAAGGGAATCCTATCGCTCAAAACAATCTAGGCCTCTTATATGATCGTGGAAAAGGAGTGGCTCAAGACTACACGCAAGCCAAAGTATGGTTTGAAAAAGCCGCAGCCCAAGGACAGGCTACAGCTCAAAACAACCTAGGAGCCTTATATTACCACGGACGCGGCGTAGCTCAAGACTACACGCAAGCCAAAGTGTGGTTTGAAAAAGCCGCTGCTCAAGGACATGCTATCGCTCAAAACAGCCTAGGGGTCTTATATAACCAAGGAAACGGCGTAGTTCAAGACTACAAAGAAGCTAAAGCATGGTATGAAAAAGCTGCGGCTCAAGGCGATGCTCTGGCTCAATACAACCTAGGAGTCTTATATTACCACGGACGCGGCGTAGCTCAAGACTACACGCAAGCCAAAGCATGGTTTGAAAAAGCCGCAGCCCAAGGACATGCTGCAGCTCAATACAACCTAGGAGTCTTATATTACCATGGACGCGGCGTTACTCAAGACTACACCCAAGCCAAAGCATGGTATGAAAAAGCCGCAGCCCAAGGACATGCTACAGCTCAATACAACCTAAAGCTCTTGTTTCGGGATTCTTAGAAGTTTTGCTTCTTTTTATGACAGCAATTCCCGCTAATAAATTTTCGCAAGGAAAAACAATTACTATTAGCAACATTTTTTTCGTGTAGTCCTATATTTTCGGGCACGGGCACGGGCACAGGTTTTTTTAGCGGGAACTGCTATTTTTATGAGGTGGGACTAGCTTCAGAATTCCCTTTTGGTTATGCTTTTATCTAAGACACTTTTCCAAATTATCATTTTCAACAAGGTCTTAATTCAACTGCACAGCAGCTTGAAAGAGACCCTAGACAGGAGTTTAGATTCATGGCTCAATCCGATACAGAAAGAAAAAAAGCATTAGAACAAGCAGTTAGTCAAATTAAAAAACAATTTGGCGAAGGGTCTATCATGTCCCTTGGCAAACACTCTTCCGAACGGGAAGTAAGTGTGATTAAAACAGGAGCCCTAACCCTAGATATGGCTCTTGGTATCGGCGGACTACCACGAGGTCGTGTCGTCGAAGTTTTCGGTCCAGAATCTTCCGGTAAATCCACCCTCGCTCTGCATGTGGTGGCTAACGCCCAGCGCAATGGTGGTGTCGCCGCTTATATCGACGCTGAACATGCCTTAGATCCAAGCTATGCCACTAAAATTGGGGTCAACATTGACGATCTACTGATTTCACAACCTGATAACGGCGAAGAAGCGCTAAACATTGCCGAAATGCTCGCGCGCTCAAATGCGATTGACGTCATCGTTATCGACTCCGTAGCAGCCTTAGTGCCTAAATCAGAACTTGAAGGGGAAATTGGCGACTCCTTTGTTGGCTTGCAGGCGCGCTTAATGTCACAAGCTCTGCGTAAGCTCACAGCCACCTTGGCCAAAAGTAACACGTGTGCCGTCTTTATCAACCAGATTCGTGAAAAAATTGGTGTGATGTATGGCAGTCCCGAAACAACCACAGGGGGACGAGCACTCAAATTCTATTCATCCATCCGCTTAGACATCCGTCGCATTGCAGGTATTAAAGGCAGTGGGGAAGCTTCCGACATCGGCAACCGCGTTAAAGTCAAAGTGGTTAAAAACAAAATGGCGCCCCCATTTCAAATTGCTGAGTTTGACATCCTCTTTAACGAAGGCATTTCACGCACGGGTTCGGCCATCGACTTAGCCACCGAGATGAATATTATCGATAAGAAAGGGGCCTGGTTTAGCTACAAAGGGCAACGTTTAGGACAAGGGCGTGAAGTGGTCCGTGAGGAACTCAAACGCAATGCCAAATTACTGGAAGAAATTGAAGGTTTGATTTTAGCTCATAGCAAAGACAAACGTCCAGCGGCAGCAGGGCGAGCAGCTAGTGAAGAAGCTGCTTTAGAAACAGCTGACGTGTAATTTTAATGAACAAACGGCAGCACTTTGTGCTGCCGTTCGTTTTGGATCATCATCATCTATGCGCACAACCATCTCTAAACTTGTTGAAAAAATTGAACCCTTTGATACTCTTGAACAACAACATATCAATGATGTCTTGCGCTGGATTAATTCAGGAAGCGAAATCTTTCGTCTTGAGAAACCAGCAACCCCACCTAAACACCTTGTCGTTTATTTTGTGTTAATTGATCCATCGACACATGAACTGTTGCTCGCTGATCACAAGAGATCGCGTCTATGGCTACCACCTGGAGGCCACGTTGAATTCAATGAACACCCGAAAGACACCGTCCTTAGAGAAGCTCAAGAGGAATTAGGTCTCGATGTAAGTTTTCTGCAAGAGGAGCCCTTTTTCGTGACCGTGACCGATATACCAGGAGAAGAGCGGGAACGACATACAGATGTCACCCTTTGGTACCTCATCGAAGGCCACCATGACTTGCCCATCCAATATTGTCAGCATGAAATGCTAGGCGTTAAGTGGTTCAAACTGCAAGATATTCCGTACGAGCAATCCGATCCCCATATGCGACGCTTCGTCGCTAAACTTCAAACACAAAACATTGTAGCTTAGTGAAGGCTATTCACTTGTTCTTCGAGACAACGCGCTAATGTGATTAATTCGTTAGAGGCGATATTCAATGTTGCTAACGTTTTGAAGTACGCTTGGATTTCCTCGTGGAACATTGTATGGGCGGCTTCCACACCAAAGACACCCGCAATATTCACTTTGCGGTCGTTTTTAGCATCTTGCTCGACATCATCAATATCATCTGCGATTTGAAAGGCCATTCCGAAATGGGAGGCACATTGTTTGACTAAAGGCAGGGTATCGGGATGTCCACCACCAAAAAGCCATCCAAAGACAAAAGACACCTCAAAAAGAGAGACAGTCTTTTTATGAATCGCTTCGCGCAATGTTTCTAGAGATAAATCGGGAGGATAAATATCTAAAAACTGCCCTCCTGTGGTACCTAATACTCCAGTATTGGTCGCCGCATTATCAAGCGCTAGAATGCCGAGCAAATTAGCATCAACGTCTGACACAGGCTTTGGAGCAGCGCTAATAGCCGCGACACAAGCAGGGATGCAGCTATTGCCAGCAGCAATCAAAGCATAGCTAGCCAGCAAAGCCACCGCTTCGCCATAGACTTTATGCACAGCAGGTTTACTACGTCGTTCATCATCATCATCCATACATGGGAGATCATCAGCAATTAAAGAGGCTGTGTGGATATATTCGGCACCTAAAGCGGCATAGGAGACATCAGCTCCGCGGGCTAAAGCCTCAGCCACCATGAAGACGATAGAAGGGCGAATGCGGCGTCCACCATTCAGCAAAGCATAAGCACAGGCTTCGCGCATGATACCTTGTTCTCCAAAATGAGATAGGTTTGCTTTAATCACTAGCTCGAAACGCTGCTGATATGGTTTCAAAAGAGTCGTAATCGTTTGTGTGAGTCCTGTAGCAGCCTTTATTGAACAATTGGTGGTCATTGTTTCTCTCCCGATTTCTGAAAAGAAGTATATTGAAGACCCTTGAAAGAAAAAAGCAAAATCACACCGTCCTTAAGAATTAAGGCAAGATAAGACTTATTTTATGGAAAAAAGGTAGTAAAAATTGCCATCGGAGTTGGGATAACGCTGGATAACCTTTGCAATTTGGTTACTTTTGATATCGCGAGTTAATCTTTCTAACCCAGATTGAATTTCCTCTTGATCTTGTGCCAACGCAAACGGAGAAGTATTACTCCTAAAATTCTTATCTAAACATAACTCAGGATGGTGTTTTGCTTTTTGCAAAAATGCATCTTGCAAGTTTGCTGTAACGAAATAGTTTTCAAAACAAATCTGTTTAAATCCAACAAGGTTGAGAGCCTCTTCAACTTGTTTTTGAGAAAGCAACAAAGCCGCCGCCTGAGCCATCATTTTAGGAAAATAATCTGTCAACCATAGCTGCATGAACTGTGCGGGGGTGTCAGTAAAAATAAGGAGCTTTCCGTTGGATTTTAGCACACGATATGCTTCTCTAAAAAAAAGCATATACTCGCGTATATGATGCAAGGCCAAAAAACAAAGCACCCCATCAAAAGTGTTGTCAGCAAAAGGAAGGTTTTTAGCGTCCCCTAGAATCCAAGTAAGAGTGGGTTCTTTAGCACTAGCCTTGTTTAGCATTTCTTGCGAGATGTCTAATCCTGTGATAGAAATACCACATTTTGCTAAAGCAATGGTATAGTTACCAGAGCCACACCCCACATCTAACACGTGTTGCCCCTTTTGTGGGTCCAATAGCGCATTAAGACGCTGCACAATTTCCTCATCGGCCTGACGTGTGAGGTCGTATTTCTTGCCAATCTGATCGTATAGAGCCGTCATTGATGTGTACGGGCTTTGATAATAAGCTTGGCCTCGCTTTTTACCACAGAATGTGAAGGAATCATCCCGCCCACATTTATGCTTGGATAACACCACACATCTTTGCCCATAAGGGTTCCTGGATTAGTCACCGTATTACAGCCGATTTGAGTGTTATCACCAAGGATAGCCCCAAATTTTCTTAAGCCTGTTTTAACAGGACCCAGAGCACCACATAACGTGATTTGTTGATTATCTAATTTTAAATTAGCGCATTTAGTGCCAGCACCCAGGTTGACATGATTGCCTAAAATGGTATCACCCACATAGGCAAAATGGGCGGCATGTGCATTATCAAGCAAGATAGCTTGCTTAATTTCTGTATCGTGCCCGATGACACATTTATTGCCTGTAACTACATTACCGCGGATATATGCCCCATGGCGTATACTACAATTGCTCCCAATATAACATGGCCCTTTGATATAGGCTCCGGGTTCAATCGTGGTCCCTTTGCCAATTGTGATGAGGTGGCGATCGATTAAAAAGGCCCCTTCAGGTATTGTTGTTTCGATCTGACCTAAAGTCAACGAAGCTAGATAAGCATCGATTTTGGTGAGTGCCTCCCAAACATAATTGATGGATTGGAAAAGAGAGGCGTGTTGATAGGCTTGGAGGTCAAAAAAATATGTGGGAGAAAGATCTTGCATCATCGAGATACCATGCCACTGCTTTTAAATAGTGGCTTCATTTCTATGCTTCAGAGCATTTTTTTGCAAGCGTATACTTTTTTCAGCTTTTCCCACACACACCTTCTTTAACTATTTATAGATATATGATTTCTCTTCTTTTTTAGATTGTGTGGGTTTGTTTATAATTGCCATCTTTTCACTGTGCTTTTTGGTTGTTCATCGAGCGTTCATGAGTTGTTTGTAAATGTGACTTTATCGACAATTTTCGGTTGTGCACATCTTTATTGACAATGCTATCGACATTTTTTTGGGGGTTACGAACAAATATTGCATGCAGAAAAAAGAGTTAATCAAATCCAAAACTGAGACAAACCATGGATATCAATTGTCCCCATTTTAAATTATGTTCGGGCTGTGTGCGTGATCATCACGTTGGAGATGTCGGCGCATATCTTGAAGCCAAAGAGTTCTTTGTGCACTATAATGTCGTTGATGTTCCGCTGCATATCGGCGCTGTTTGTGGATGGCGTTGTCGTGCTAAACTAGCGGTTAGAGGAAGCTCTCAAAAACCCCTTATCGGTTTATATGAAAAGGGCTCACATCAAGTTGTCGATATTCCATTATGTAAAGTTCATCATCCAGCGATCAATCGGGCAGCTGATGTTTTGCGGCACTGGATCACAGCTGAAGGGATCGCTCCGTATGATGAAGAACGTGGAAGTGGCTTATTGCGCTATGTGCAACTTGCTGTCGAGCGGGGTTCACAACGTGTGCAGTTAGCTCTTGTGATCAATGGCAAGCAAGAAAGTTGGCGTCAACATTCAGTGCTGGTGGGGGCTTTGCAGCGCTTGTGGGAGCAACATCCCGATTTGTGGCATTCGCTGTGGCTCAATTTCAATCCACGGCGTGATAACGTGATATTCAGTCCACGTTGGGAGTTGTTGTATGGCGAAAAGTGGTTGTGGGAGACCATATGTGGACATGCGGTTTGTTTTCATCCTGCGAGCTTTGTCCAAGCCAATCTGGAGATGTTTGAGTGCTTGTTAGAGGCCACCAAACAGCAGATACCAACAAAAGCTCATGTGGTGGAATATTATGCGGGCGTTGGAGTTATAGGCATGGTTGTGGCCGATAAATGTCAGCGTGTGACGTGTGTGGAGGTGGTGCCGTTAGCCCAAGATTGCTTTAAGCAGGCGTGGCAAAAGTTAGCGCCCGAGCAGCAGGGGCGGTTGAATTATGTGAGTGGCACAGCAGGGGCTAATACGGCCTTATTGCAAGGTGATGTCAATGTAGTGGTGGTGGATCCTCCGCGCAAGGGCTTGGAGCCCGTGCTATTAGCTGCTTTGTGCCAGGCGAAGCGGCTGGATAAGCTGATCTATGTGAGTTGTGGGTGGGAAAGTTTTAAGCGCGACAGCATGCAGCTTATTGCCTCTGGGTGGAAGTTAAGTCGTGCTGAATCGTATCTGTTTTTCCCTGGCAGCGAACATATTGAAATATTAGCGACTTTTGAGCGATGACGAAAAAGCATTCCCCAGCTGTAGGGACGATAGGGACTTAAGCGACCTTAGAGACCTTAGAGACGGGGACAAACGAAAAAAAGTCTCTGTCTCTAACGTCCCTAAGGTCGCTTAAGTCCCTATCGTCCCTACAGCAAGGGACAGCTGCATTGTGATTCACATCCTTATGATTGAACAACTTATAGCCGAGAAAAATGTCTGACAAGATGCTATTATTTTTGGGCTGTTAACATCATTTCGACATGTTGTGCAATAAAAGGAAGATCTGAAAGTAGATCGTTGTGCCTATCAGGAATGCCAATAATAACCAGGTCTTTATGTAATCTACTTGGATGATCCAATAAGGCTTTGGCAAGGCTGGCTTCAGCAGCAATCGTTCCGTCATCAATGAGTTTAGAACTGTCAGTAAGGATTTCATAGTTTTTGACATTGGCTGTTTGCAGAATAATTTCTGGGGTTTGCTGGTTTTGCGATGAATTGACAGATCTTATATTCCAATTAAGTATTTTAATCAGAGCGCGGCCAACACGACAAATGAAATCAATTCGCGAATCAGGCCATTTGGTTTTTTTGGAAAGAAAATCTTTAATTATTCTAGTAGCAGCTGTGCTTAAGTCAGAAAATGTGCGACTTTTAATAAAAACATAAGCAATTTTTTTATCACGAACAAATGAGTTTCGCCCTTCCGCTTGTACACCTCCCCCTAGAGAATGACCAAACCCAATAATTTCTTTGGCTGCTATCCCTTGTTGTTGGTCGGCTAAAAATGTTAATAAGGCACGATAGACTTTGGCCATAGATGGCCGATGAGGCCATCCTGTGCTGGCTGAAACACCAGGATAGTTAAAAATAAGAGCATTGCTATGGAAGTGTTCTATGGGTCTATTTACTCTATCTGCTTGATCACCGACTGTCCATTCATATGCAGTAAAATTTCCATTAGAAAAAAGAATCCATCGGCCCTCACCGAGTGTTGAAGATTTACCAATTATCATTGCATCTATAATACAGTCGTCGACTTGAATGGCTAGTCGTTTGTATTTTAAATCACTTTTTAAATCGATCGACGTTCGTTGGGTATGTAATTGTTTATTTCTTTCCTGGTTAGGATTGGAGGCTGGTAGGACAACTTTTTGAGCAAACTTCGCATGCAGCCATTGATAGGCTAGGAGAGGAAAGAAAACAGTAGAAAAAATAGTTTTTACCAATTTTGTGATTTTGTTTTCTGTTGTGATCACATAAGAAACTGGGAGTGGAGTTTTTCTTTCAAGATCGCTCTGAGTTTGAATGATGTAATTAGGTTGATTATAAAACGCGCCGTCTCCTGACAAGCTATATATAATAGAATTGCTAGCCACACGAACTCCTTCAATCATTACACAATTAATATGCTTCGAAAAAGATATTTTATCTTATTATAAAAATAAAGCAACTGATTTTTGTTTTTGTAATTTATTGTTTTGTTATAATAATATTTATGTAATGTTTTTAGCTTTTCATGGAGGTTTCTTATGGCATCACCTTTCAGTGCGAATAACGACGGCCCTATAGATAGATCATTTTATGAATTCCGCCCGATTGATTGGCCTGTGGTAAATGGTTTAAATGGACGTGCAGTCGCTGAATATACGGAAATTTTAGCGAAAACACCCAAAGATCAATTTAATAGTGCAATTCATCAGGAGGGGCTAGATCGTGGTAAACTGTTGGAATGTGCTGAACAAATTAAAACGCAATCTACGGAACGCTTAAAGGGTATTCAAATGGATGCCTCACATGATATGATGATTAGCGACAGCGGTTGGAAGGAGCTTGAACGTGAAGCTAATAGCAAACTTGAGGATCTTACAGATAAAATTGAAATCCTTAAGAAGGCAATCATGCCTGGTGTTCCTCCTGGCGGTCCTGTGGTTAGTGACGAGGGGGGAATTTGAAATAGAAAAGGAAGCCGCCTCTAGTCCAAAATTAATTGGATAGATGCTGTTTCCTTTCAATCAATTTGCTTCTGTAATTAATAAGCAGCGAGGGTGTCTTTAAGTGATTTAGAGAAAAAGATATCTGGGTGACAGGATTTGAACCTGCGACCCCTTGCCCCCCAGGCAAGTGCGCTAGCCAAGCTGCGCTACACCCAGATATGAGAGTTAGAGGGAGGGGATGCCCTCAAATTGGAATTCCGCCTTTTTAAATTCTTTGACAGCCACACGTGCGCATTCTTCGATGATCTTTTCTAGATTGTCTTCGGCAATATTGACTTCTACGGCCGTAAGGTCGACAGAAATAGAGGCGCTAAAAGAGGTGCCCCCTTTAATGCCTTTAACCTTAAAATTGGCGAAGATGCCATCTTTTTTTTTGGTGATATTGATGAAGCGAATGAGGTTGTTTTCGGCGATATTTTTCATGGTAGTAAATCCTAAAAAGAAAGCTCGTATCATAAAGGCTTAGGCCGATTATCGTCAACGCGAATTTCTATTTTGCTTATAAAGGGGTTTCAAGTATCTTGCTTGTTAAAACTCAGATAGAATCATGACCACATCTCAAAGCGCGCCTTCTTATACAGTCAACATGGATCCCTCTTGGACTAACGTATTGCACCATGAATTTAATCAGCCGTACATGAAACAGCTGTCAACCTTCATTGCAGCAGAACGAGCTGGGGCAATACCGATTTATCCACCAAGTGAGCTTGTCTTTAATGCCTTTAATACCACCCCTTACGATAAGGTTAAAGTGGTGATTATGGGTCAAGATCCTTATCATGGTCCCGGTCAAGCTCATGGGTTGAGTTTTAGTGTTCCACATGGAGTGTCCATCCCCCCCTCCCTAAAAAATATTTATAAAGAACTCCAAGCTGATTTGGGGATTACCCCGCCCACACATGGGTGTCTGTTGCATTGGGCTGAACAAGGAGTATTGCTTTTAAATGCTACGTTGACGGTGCGCCAGAACGATGCGTTGTCTCATCATGGCAGAGGTTGGGAGCGCTTTACGGATGCTGTGGTCAACGCATTGTGTGAGCGGCAAGAGCCAGTGATCTTTGTGTTATGGGGCAAATCAGCCCAAGCAAAATGCAATCATATCCTCACAGCTCAAGGGGTTAAGTGCCATGCTGTCCTGACAGCAGCCCATCCTTCGCCCTTTTCGGCTTACCAAGGTTTTTTTGGGTGTCGCCATTTTTCCCAGATTAATGCGCTTTTACACGCGCGTGGAGTGAAACCGATCGATTGGTGTCTTTAAGTTTCTATAGGAGGGTGCCTTTTAAAATCCCCATGGCGATCACGAAGTAGATGATGATGCCTGTAACATCGACGAGGGTGGCGACTAGGGGGGCTGAAGATGTGGCGGGGTCGACACCACAACGGCGCAGAATAAACGGCAACATAGAGCCAGAAAGAGAGCCCCATAAGACCACTCCTATCAAAGAGAAGAAGATGGTGAAGGCGATCAATAACCAATGGATGCCATAGACATCAGAAAAAGCACTCCAAAGGGTAACGCGCGAAAAACCAACCACACCCAAAAAACAGCCAAGCAGAGCGCCGGCCAGGATTTCTCTACGCATAATTAACCACCAGTCTTTGAGTTTTACTTCTCCAAGCGCCATGGCGCGAATAATCAGCGTCGATGATTGCGATCCCGCATTGCCACCACTTGAGATAATTAAGGGAAGGAATAACGCTAAAACCACGGCTTTTGAAATTTCATCCTCAAAGAACCCCATGGCGGTGGCTGTGAACATCTCACCGATAAACAGCAGGACGAGCCAACGTGCGCGCTTTTTGATTAGACTAAAAAAGGGGATGTCCATGTAGGATTCATCTAGGACTTCAACAGCGGCTATTTTTTGGAATTCTTCGGTGGAATTTTGTGATGCTAAACGCAAAATATCGTCGATGGTGACAATCCCCACCAACACACCTTGTGCGTTGATTACGGGTAAGGCCACACGACTGTATTCCTTGAAAATATTAATAGCCTTTTGGGAGTCGTCTAAATCCGTGAGAGCCACGAATTTGTTATCCGCAATTTGATGTACTTGGTAATCTTTGGGAGCAAACAGAAATTCTTTCAGTTTGATGTCATCGAGAAGAATGTTATGGTCATCGACCACATAGATCACGTTGATGGTTTCACTATCGTGTCCGTATGTTCTGATATAATCTAAGACTTTTTCTATAGTCCAATCCATCTTAATCGCCAAATAATCCGGCGTCATCATGCGGCCAACGGTATTTTCTGGATAGCCCAACAAGTGGGTGGCGGTATCGCGTTCTTCTTTTGGTAAGAGATTTAGATACTCATTCTTGAGAGCTTGAGGCAATTCTTCGAAGAAGGCGGTGAGGTCATCAGGCGCCATCTCGACGAGAATGTTGGCAGCTTGCGTGGTGGGGATGGCTTTTAAAAGGTTTTTTTGGACTTTAAACGGAAGGTATTCGAAGGTTTCACTGGCTTGTTCGGTACTTAGGAGACTGAGCACTAAGACTTGATCGACGACTTTTCTTTTGACGATGATATGTGCGATTTCATAGCCCGAGAGGGGACCTAATACTCGAATTAAGGTTTGAGTATCCTTATTTTTTATTAGGTGATTGATCGTAGCTATTGAGTGGGTAGTCATTCTTTAATCCCTATGGGTAAACCTCTAATTTCGTGCCCGTGTGCGATAAGCATCAAAAGGACCTAAAGAGGTAATTGCATAATTCCCGTTTATCGTTTTTTGGCGCTTTTGCCAATCTTCGCCATTTTGCCAAAATCATCCAAAAATTGATTAAACGGAACTTATGCAATTACCTCTAAAGGACCAAAACGACCTAAAGGACTAAAAGTCACTATCGTTTAGTCTTTTAGGTCGTTTTGGTCCTTTAGGTCTTTTTTTCTCGTTTGAGGCAAGATGTCTATGAGTTAGAGCACCATTTCCATGCTGGAAAATCGATGTAAACTTGCATAGACCATTTCCATGAACCATTGCCATATTTAGCTGTATTAAACCAAACAGGTCCTGTTTCTAAGTAAACATTTGGTGTGAAATAATGCGCGATACAAAAGCCGCCGCCGCCGATGGTGTTTTTACCTGAAGCGTAATCTGCTTCAAATGCCCATTTGTTGTATTTGGTGCCATCACAATCAGTTGCTGGGCAGAAAGTGCGCACATAGCTGACCATGAAGCCTTGCCTGTTTTTTCCCATGCAGCGGTTGCCTGCAAAGCCAGCCACACAAAAAGTTCCTCCGATGCATTCAGGAAGGGTGTGGCCGAAGACGAGATCCACAATATTTTGGTTTGTTTTATTGTGCCCATGGTAGCGTGTGCCCATGTTAAAAATGCCTATGCTGCAGCTGGGGGCATAACAAAACAATTTATCTTCAGCGATACCAATTTTAGTGTTGAAGAAGATAGGATCATCGGTGCCACCGAGATAGTCGATACCAGCTTCGATTTTAAAGTCGTTCCATGAAAAGATACCAAAGGTCACACCTACATCAGGAGCGAAGATTTGACCATGGCCACGGCGGTTGAAAACAGTGAAATAGTTATCGACCATAAAGTGCCCTTTACCTGTATCTACAACATCGGTTGTACAATTGGTCCAAAACACCGAGGTGGGGGTGGCTTCGACCACCGATAGGGTGATTACCACTGCAAGAGTTGTGGCTAGGATTTTATGCAAAAAATTCATAAATTCTCATTCCTTTCGTTATCAGGATTTTTTGGTTGTTAACTCATCAAGCGCAATGTTGAGTTCTAGAACGTTAATATAAGGGTCACCGATGAAACCAAATTGGCGGTTTACTGTCAGCTTAGTGATCAGGTTGTTGATTGCCGCTCGGCCAGATGTATTGTCGAGGTTACGGGCTTTAAGAATTCTATCGATTTGAAATTGGGCTGTAGCAGGAGAAATATGAGGGTCTAAGGCACTCCCTGAAGCAAATAACAGTTCACTAGGGATAGGTGTATCCTTGGCAGCACCTTGAGTTTTTAGGATCGCCTCTTTCCGCTCTACAACAGCTTTTTGTAGAGCTGTACTTGTGGGGCCTAGATTGCTGCCACCAGAAGGAAGTGTGTTGTAGTCAGTGGAGGAGGGTCGTGGCCAAAAGTATTTGTCGTTTTGAAATTTTTGGGCGATCAGACGTGAGCCCACGATTTTGCCATTAACACTAAGAAAATCCCCATCAGCTTTTTGTTTCATGGTCAGTTGGGCGATGGTGGTAACAACTAAAGGGTAAACGATTCCTGTCAATAACGTTAACCACAAAAACATTCTTAGATTATTCCAAATGCGATGCATAGTATATTTCCTTATGGAACTAAGCCAAAAAAAGTAACAAATAAATCGATCAATTTGATCCCTATGAAAGGGACAACAATGCCACCGATGCCATAGATAAAGACATTGTTTCGCAACAAGGCTTGTGCCGATTGGGCTTGATAATCAACGCCACGTAAGGCAAGTGGAATTAAAGCAATGATGATCAAAGCATTGAAAATCACAGCGCTGAGGATGGCACTTTGGTGCGAGTGTAGATCCATGACATTAAGAACAGATAGAGGTCCATGACGTTCCCCGTGGGTGATATACAACGTTCCAAAAATCGCTGGGATGATGGCAAAGTATTTGGCGACATCATTGGCAATGCTAAAGGTGGTTAAAGCCCCTCTAGTCATAAGGAGTTGTTTGCCGATTTCGACGATGTCGATGAGTTTCGTGGGATTGCTGTCGAGATCGACCATATTGCCCGCTTCACGTGAGGCTTGGGTGCCGGTGTTCATGGCGACACCAACATCGGCTTGAGCCAATGCGGGAGCATCATTTGTACCGTCACCTGTCATGGCAACAAGTCGTCCTCCAGCTTGCTCTTTCTTAATTCTATCGAGCTTTATTTCGGGAGTTGCTTCAGCAATGAAGTCATCGACGCCAGCTTCTGCTGCAATGGCAGCAGCTGTCAATGGGTTATCACCAGTGATCATTATCGTACGAATACCCATACGGCGCATTTCAGAAAACTTCTCTTTGATACCCCCTTTGATGACATCTTTAAGATGGATAATACCGACAATCTTTTGGTCGTCGCTAACTAATAAGGGAGTGCCTCCTTTATTAGTTATCGTGAGAATGGCTGTGTCGAGGGGTTCTGGATAGTGTCCGCCGAGTTCAGTAATATGTTTCTTTATAGCATCGGTAGAGCCTTTGCGAATGCAACGCACAACTTTTCCATTGCCATCGGTAAAGTCCAAACCGCTCATTCGCGTTTTGGCAGAGAATGGAATAAAGTTGGAATTTGCCAAATCTAACGACTCTGCCCGCAATTCAAACTTAGTCTTTGCTAATACTACAATGGAGCGCCCTTCTGGGGTTTCATCGGAAAGGGAAGCTAATTGAGCGATATTGGCAAATTCTTTTTCAGTCACACCTACAGCAGGCAAAAAAGCTGTGGCCATACGGTTACCGATAGTAATGGTGCCTGTTTTATCGAGAATGAGCAAATCAATATCTCCAGCAGCTTCGACGGCACGTCCGCTGGTGGCAATGACATTGCGTCGCACTAGGCGATCCATCCCTGCAATACCTACAGCACTCAATAAGGCACTAATCGTTGTGGGAATGAGACATACTAGTAAAGCGATCAGAATGGGAATGGTAATGGTATGTGAAAGATCTTGTTTAGCGGCGGCACCACTATAGTCGGCAAATGTCTTTAACGAAGTTGTGACAAGAAGGAATATGATTGTAAGGCCGGACAGTACAATATGTAGGGCTATTTCGTTAGGTGTCCGTTGCCGCTTGGCTCCTTCAATCAGATTGATCATGCGGTCGAGAAAGCTATTGCCTTGCTCAGAGGTGACTTTGATTTTGAGGGTATCGCTTAACACACGCGTGCCTGCGGTGACAGCACTGCGGTCGCCGCCGCTTTCACGGATAACTGGGGCTGATTCTCCTGTAATCGCCGATTCGTCGACTGTGGCTGCACCTTCCACGACTTCTCCATCGGCTGGGATGACATCGCTGGCTTCGCAAATGATGATATCGTCTTTTTTGAGTTCGGAAGAAGGGACTTTAATTTCGACACCGCCTTGGACCTTGCGAGCATAGGCTTCAATTTTGGCTTTACGTAGGCTGGCGGCTTGTGCTCTACCGCGACTTTCAGCAATAGCTTGTGAGAAGTTGGCAAATAGCACTGTAAACCATAGCCATAAGGTGATTTGGACATCAAACCATGAAATTTCGTGCTTAAGAAATTCGTCAAGGACAACGAAGGTGGTGACAATAGCTCCTAGATATGTGACGAACATAACAGGGTTTTTAAATTGTACTTTTGGGGTGAGCATTCCAATCGAATTTTTTATAGAACTAATAATCATGGAACTATCAAGTAAACACGGCTGCTTTTCTTTCATAAAATCTCTTTAAAATGTCTGCCCTTGCAACATTAATAAATGCTCTACAACAGGACCTAATGATAAGGCAGAGAAAAAAGTTAGGGCTCCTTCAATCAAGATAACGCTTAGTAATAACATCGCAAACAGTAATGAATTGGTTGAAAATGTGCCGATGGAAGGGGGGGTTATGGTTTTTTTAGCTAAGAGGCCGGCAATGGCTAAGCTCGCCAAGACAATAGATAAGCGCGCTACTAACATGATCACGCCTAGCACAAGATTAAAAAAGTTAGTATTGGCATTCAAGCCCGCGAAGGCACTTCCATTATTGCCGGCTGCAGAGCTAAAAGCATAAAGCATCTCTGTCAGGCCATGAGGGCCTTGATTTGCTAGGCTGCCAAGCGCTATTGGTAAGACACAAGCAATTCCCGCTCCGATCAGAATAAGAGATAGTGGCATCAAAATGGCGATAATCACCCATTGCATCTCCCGTTTTTCAATTTTTTTGCCTAAATATTCCGGGGTTCGACCCACCATCAATCCACACAAAAATACAGTTAATAATACGAACATAAGCATGCTACACATGCCTACTCCGATGCCACCAAAGATAAGCTCACCAACCATGATATTAAATAAAGCCATTCCCCCAGCTAGAGGGGAAAGACTAGCAAGCATGCCGTTGACTGAACCATTGGCTGTAGCTGTGGTTGATACAGACCATAATAAGCTGTTAGTGATGCCTAAACGAGTTTCCTTGCCTTCTAAAAGTGGATAGGCATCGATGGCAGGGTTATGTAAGTGTTCAGACCAGACCGATAGGCCTATTCCACCAGCCCATAAAAGAAGCATAACACTGAATAACAGGTAAGCATGCTTGTGAGAGCCGATCATGCTACCATAGGTATACACCAAGGCGGTGGGTAGTAACATGATGGCTAAGGCTTGGAGAAAGTTGGAAAATGGGGTGGGATTTTCAAAGGGATGAGCGCTGTTTGCATTAAAAAAGCCACCTCCATTGGTGCCTAGTTGCTTGATGGCAACTTGTGAAGCGACTGGACCTAAAGGGATGGTCTGTTTGCCATTTTCTAGTGTCGTTACTTCCACATATGGGGAGAATGTCTGAATGACCCCCTCTCCTACTAGCACCACGGCCATGATGAGCGACAATGGCAGTAGGATATACACAGTGGAGCGCACCAGATCGGACCAAAAATTGCCGATGGTGTCGACCGACTTGCGTGTCAACCCGCGAATGAGGGCTATCAGCACTGTAAAGCCTGTGGCAGCGCTTAAGAAATTTTGGACGCTAAGACCTAGCATTTGTGTCAGATAGCTGAGGGTCGTTTCGCCAGCATAAGCCTGCCAATTGGTATTGGTCACAAAGCTCACGGTGGTATTAAACGCAAGTTCCCAAGAGGTTGCTGGGAGTTGCTGGGGATTCAGTGGGAGGAGGCCTTGTGTCATGTGCAATATAAAGACGGCGATGAAGCCGAACCCATTGAAGAGCAATAATGTTTTGGCGTAGGTGGTCCATTTCATCTCTTCGTTAGGATTCACGCCACTGATGCGATAGCACAAACGTTCTAACCATCCTAAGATTGGATGAGCAAATGTTGTTTTACCGCTAAATATATTGGCCATATAGGCCCCTATAAGAGGAGTGAGAATGATAAACAAACCAGAGAAAACTAATAATTGTGTCCAATCTGAAGTAGACATAAGAGATCTCCGCCTAAAATTTCTCGGGATACAAAAGTGTATACACCAAGTAGATCAAGACTAGCAGGGCTAAAATGCCTGCATAAATGAATTCGGTTTGCATACCTGGCCTTTCGCATTTAAAATTCTTTATTACTAAACTAAAAAGATAAATATTTAATTACAATGGAAAAGGGGCTCATCATAAATTAGAGTAACCTTCCTATTGGAACGCGAAGATCGCGAAGCAAGCGAAGACAACGCGAAGAAAGTTTCTATTTATAAAAAAACATGATGGGCCTGATAGACAGGATGGGAGGAAGAAATTCCGAACTCTGTAGTCTACATGCGTCCCTTGAAGCGCGCATAAAGGATGAGACCTTCATACATGAGCATTAAAGGCACTGCGAGCATGATTTGTGTCAGCACATCGGGAGGAGTTAATAAGGCTCCTACGATAAAAGCCATGACGATAGCCAGGCGCCTTTGGGTGATGAGCCATTCAGCTGTAATGATATTGAGATGCACGGCAAAGATACCCACAACGCAGAATTCGAAAGCTAGTCCGTTGGCTAACAACAGAAAAAGGGTGTAATCGAGATAATGAGATAGAGACCACAAATTGGTGCCGATGGCCTCATTGAAGGAAAATAAATAAGTGTTGGCTATGGGAATAGTGACAAAAAAAGCGAAACAGCAGCCAATGACAATAAAACAAACGGAAGTGATCAGGAACGGCCAGATGAGACGCTTTTCATGGCTGTGCAAAGCTGGCAGGAAGAATTGTAGCAATACAAGTAGCCATAACGGTGATGTAATCACAGCTCCGATCCATAGGCTCGTCTTTAAGGCTGTTAACATCCCTTCTAGAGGGCCAAGCACGACTAAGTTGTTGGTATCAGTGATTGGTTTGGCAAATGTTAGCCAGCTGTTTGGTGCTAAGCGATAAGTGTGAGGGGAAATTTCTTCTGCCCCCGCTGAAGCTGTAAGCGAAGCGATAGCGTTTTCGGGGAGGGTGTATGTCTGTGCAAATGCGTGGGGATTGCTAAGATGGGTATATTCGATGCGCTCTACTTGCAAGTTACTCGCGGTGGATGGTAGCCATGGCTTGAGCGGGTTAGTTAAGAAGGTAATGAGAGGCGCATAAAATAAAAAACAGATGAGGACACCCGCCACAATGATGGCAAAGATGCGCAGGAGCGTGCGGCGCAATTCTTCCACATGCGTCCAAAATGGGGAATAGTGATCTTCTGGCGCCATACAGAATCAAGGTTCGTCTTTTTCAGGCTCAACTTCAATGGTGACAGGTTCGGTGTGCTTCTTTTTGACTGTTGGTTTTTCTAACGTCTCTTCATCGAGGCCGTGGCAGGCTTTTTTAAACTCTCTGATGCCCACACCGATGCTACGCGCTAATTCCGGGAGTTTCTTACCTCCAAACAGAATCAAAATGACACAAAAAATGAGAATTAATTCACCGGTGCCAAACATAGGAAGCTCCTTGCTAGATCTAATAGGAGTTAAATGTAGAGCATTGAAAAATTAAACGCAAAGAGATGTCTAGTGAAGTCATTAGTTTAATTGCTCATTACATAGTCAATAGAAAAATCAGGAAAAATATTTTTGATCTTTGAAATGATTTTTAGGCTAGGATTGCACCTTTTTCCCTCTAATCGTTGATAGCTGTAGATTGTATCAAACCCCATTTTCTTTGCTGCTTGTTGTTGCGTAAGGCCATGTTTGATTCTGCAGTAGCGTACCATAAACGCAAATGCAATCATTGGGTCAAGGGCTACTTCAACAATGTTTCGAGAGACTAATATTGATTCATCGGGAAGAGGAGCGAGCACCTTGGAATCATCTGGCTCTTCAACGTAGAGATTTAAGGCTTCTTCCATATTTGCATAGAGCTCGTCCATAGAATCAGCTTCGGTAACACAGCCTGTTAATTCAATACATTGAGCCCAAAATCCTTTTCCTTCCTTATGGACTTTGAAATGGTACTTCATGGATTTTCCTTTTACTTAGTTTCTTCTAGCATCTTTCTGAGAGCATGTTCTGTGCCCTTTTTAAGTTCTTTGTGGTTAGGTATGATCACTGTTGGAGCTCCTTTCTTTACCAATTTCCAATGACTACCCTTACCTCCGCCTGGTACAAGCTCATAGCCAGCCTCGTAGAACAACTTTCTTAGGTCTTTTCCGCTGATAGGCACAGAATTCTCCACTTTAGGTAATTTTATTTTACCAAATATAGTTGGTGAGTTCAATCATAATATGCACATAGATGAAGCTGAAGCTTTAGGGGTGATTTTCGGTTAACTGCAATCAATATTGATTCAGCTAAATTGCAAGAAAGCATAGGTGAAAAGCATCTAAAATAAATCCAGTCACATAACACAGTCTCATCTATTAGCATTCGCCAATGCTGGTTGGATTTCTTGATGCCAAAATTCGGCGACTTGGGCAGCAGCGTTGCCGATGAAATGGGTGGGATCGGTGAGTTGTGCTAACTCCTGTTGCGAGAGGGCAAGTGCTGGATCGGCAGCCAGTCTTTCAAGTAAGTCGTTGGGAAGGCCTTGTTCTTTGATGCGTTGGCTGGCAGCTAGACAGTGTGTGCGAATTTTGGCGTGCAGCTGTTGCCGATCCCCGCCTTTAGCTACTCCCCGCATTAAAATATTTTCGGTCGCTAAAAAAGGCATTTCGGCAGCTAGGTGCTGCGTGATGATGCCTTTGTTGATCACTAATCCACGGCTGAGCTTGAGTAAAATTTCAAGCAGGGCATCGCAGCATAAAAAAGCTTCGGCGATACATAGGCGGCGATTAGCGGAGTCGTCAAGCGAACGCTCCAACCACTGCGTGGCGGCAGTATAGGCAGGATTTTCGGCTAAGGACATGAGAAACCGTGCAAGCGCGCAGAGGCGTTCTGACAAGATGGGATTGCGCTTATATGGCATAGCCGATGAGCCCACTTGGTCCTGACTAAAGGGCTCTTCCACTTCTTTGAGATGTGCTAAGAGGCGCAAATCAGTGCCCATTTTGTGCGCACTGATGGCGATGCCTGCAAGGGCATTTAGCACATGGACATCTTGTTTGCGCGTGTAGGTTTGTCCGGCAATGTGAAAAAGGTGGGTAAAGCCCATCTTTTTGGCGATGAGGTGTTCGAGGGCTGCCACTTTGGTGTGGTCATGTGCAAAGAGTTCTAAAAATGAGGCTTGCGTGCCGGTGGCGCCTTTAATGCCTAGAAAACGCAGTCCCTGGATTTGTCTGTGAAGTTCTTGTAAATCTAATAACAAGTCTTGAATCCATAAACAAGTTCTTTTGCCCACAGTTGTAGGTTGGGCTGCCTGAAAATGTGTGTAGGCTAAACACGCTAGATGCGCATGTTGGCGTGCAAAATCGCTTAATTGTTGAATCACAAGCGCTAACTTAGGCAATAAAAGCCGCATGCCGGCGTGCATTTGAATGAGGTCTCCATTATCTGTCACATAACAGGAAGTGGCTCCAAGATGAATGATGGGACGGGCTAATGGGCATTGATCGGCATAGGCATGGATATGCGCCATGACGTCGTGCTGCATCTGGCTTTCGTAGTCAGCCACTTTCTGCCAATCGATGTCATCGAGGTGGGCGGCCATTTGGTCGATCTGGGCTTGGGTGATAGGCAAGCCAAGTTCGTGCTGGGCTTGCGCTAATGCTAACCACAAACGGCGCCAGGTGGAATGCTTGTATTGTGGTGAAAAAAGATGTTGCATGTCGACGCTGGCATAGCGCTCAGCAAAGGGGCTGCGGTAGCTATCCATAACAAGATATCCTATTCAAAATTGGGTTCAGGCATGCAATTTGCAATTTGAGGTGCTTCTAGAGCTACTTTAAGGGATTGTAAAAGTTAATTCTATACGATCCCTAAGTTAGATTCAAATTACAAATCAAATGTCAGACCCCAATTTTCTTTTTTGTATATCAGTGTGTTTTGGTGCGCTCGATGAGGCGTTGAAGATCTGAGAGCACATCTAATATTTCTTCTTTTTGCTCACGCGAGATCATGGGTGTACCCACTTTGAGTTGACGTCGGAGGCGTTTCAGTGATTGGAGAGTTGATTCCCCTATCTTTTGGTGGCGTCCATCCTCTTCATCGAGTGGAAATGCTTGACGCAATAAGAGCAAGGTTTCGGCTTTGTTTTGGCCTTGATAATTTTCGACAAAGTGACGCTTTTTCTCCAGGGGGACATCTCGCGTGGCTAAAGTGTAGATAGCTTGACGGGGCATCGCTTCGATTTGCAGGCGTAAGGTTTTGGGCATCGCTTCGCAAAACTCGTAATATTGCATGAGGTTATAAGGCGTTTGGCGGTTGCCATAAGCGGCCATTAACCAGGCGGTGAATGCTCCATCGCGATAGCGCGTGAGAATGGTGTGGGCTTTTTTGATTCGTTCCCCGTGCAACAAGGCTGCTTGGTTGTTGATGGCTTTCACTTCTGACGTGATCGAAATCAACGAAGATAGGTCTTGATGGATGTCGTCGAAATTGACGGCATAGGCCCTTAGGATTTCTTCAATGCGACTCTTCTCTTGCTCTCCTAATTCCGAGACACTAAAGACACCTGAGAAGCTGGTGAGTTGTCCATTTGCAGACTGACGTGCCATGGCCGCCATCTTTGAGGTAGCGTCATTTTTTTTGAGGCGTTCGGTTAAGAGAGAATTTACTTTGCTCATGCGAAAAAGTCCTTATGTAAAGCCGCTTTACATTGCTGTTGTTGATTGCTGGCTGAAATTGGGGTCAGGCATGTGATTTGCAATTTAAGGATTATCTTAGTCAAAGAGTCTTTATCTCTTAAATTACAAATCACATGCCTGACCCCAATTTCATAGCCGTTTTAAAAGTTCTTTGACGATATCAAGGTAATCTTCGGCAGCGCGGCTGCTGGGGGTAGTGTCGAAAAGCGGTTTGCCGAAGATGGCAGCTTCAGAAATGGCGATGTCGCGACGCACTTTTGTTTTGAGTAGTTTTTTCGGGAAGGTGCGGTCAATGACTTCAAGGAAGGCGCTGTTGTTTTTGCCGCGCACATTCCAAAAAGAAAGCAGTACGCCTAAGACATTGAGGGGGTGGCGCTGACTGAGGCTATCCACGAATTGCGATAATCTTTCCAGACCTTTGATACTGTAGAATTCAGGTGTGGCACATACTAGTGTGTGGTGGGCAGCAATCAGCGCAGATTCTGTCAGCCAACAGAGGGATGGTGGAGTATCGACGATGACAAAATCGTAATCAGCGGTTTTAATGATATCGCGCAGGCGTTCGTGGGAATAACGATCGGCCGCTAAGTTACCAGTCACTTCTACCCTTTCCAACCAGGTGTCAGCTGGAATAAGGTCTAGACGAGGCACGTTGGTGGTTTTAATCACCTCTTTGAGTGTTTTGTTGCCTTGCAAGACAGCTGCCATGCTGTCGTTTTCATCTGGATCGAAGCCTAATCCTGTAGTTAAATTGGCCTGCGCATCGAAGTCGATCAGGAGTACCTTTTTTTTGTGAAACTTAGCTAAAGCTGCCCCGATATGTAGGGCTGTGGAGGTTTTGGCGGTCCCTCCTTTAAAACTGCTAATGGCGATGGTTTGCATAGAAGCGCTCCTTTAGTGGCATGCTTTCGCGCATTGATCTGAGGCAGGTTTTTCGGCAGAATAAGGAGAGGTTAAGCTGCGCTCATTTTTTTCCGCTGAAATCTTTTGCAAGAAAGAGTCTAGTTGCACTTCACCATGGACGACGTTGTCTCGCGTGCGCAGGTTTAATGTGCGATGCTCGAGCTCTTGATCGCCGATGGTGATGATGTAGTTGATTTGAGTAAGCTGAGCATTGCGAACTTTTTTGCTTACCGATTCGCCGGTATGATCGACGTCGCAATGAAAACCTGCTTTCTTGATGGTTTTAGCCACTTCTTCAGCGTAAGGTAGGTGTCGGTCAGCGACAGTTAAGAGTCGCACTTGTAGAGGGCTGATCCATAGGGGGAAGCGTCCAGAGAAGTGTTCGATGAGGATGCCGAAAAAGCGCTCTACGGAGCCAAAGAGGGCGCGATGTAGCATGACTGGGCGTCGTCGAGCTCCTTCATGGTCGGTATATTCAAGCTCGAATTTTTCTGGGAGTGCCATGTCGAGCTGAACAGTGCCGCACTGCCAGGTTCTGTTTAGGGCATCGCGGATATGGAAGTCGATTTTAGGACCATAGAAAGCTCCATCTCCTTCATTGACGCGGTATTGGCGTCCATTGCCATCTAATGCCCGCTTAAGGGCTGAGGTGGCGATCTCCCAATCTTCATCGGAGCCAATGGTGTTTTTTTCAGGCTTTGTGGATAGTTCGAGATGGTAGTTGAGACCAAATGTGGAGTAGATTTCATGGGCTAGGTTGAGGATGCCGACGATTTCACCTTCGATATCAGTAGGCTTCATGAAAATGTGAGCATCGTCTTGGTGAAAGCTGCGCACGCGGAACAGTCCGGATAATGAACCTGAAGGCTCAAAGCGATGAACATTGCCTATTTCGGCCACGCGCAATGGGAGTTCACGGTAGCTGTGGAGATGGGTGAGATAGAATAACATGGCTCCAGGGCAGTTCATGGGCTTGATGGCGAAGTCGCGATCTTCGACGTGGGAGGTGAACATGTTCTCACGATAGTTGCTCCAGTGTCCGGAGAGCTCCCACAATTCGCGTGTCATGAGTGTTGGTGTTTTGATTTCGACATAGTCGTTTTTGCTTAAGCACTCCCGGATGTAAGCTAGCAGTTGGTTCCAGATGATCAACCCTTTGGGGTGGATGAAAGGCATGCCTGGAGCTTCTTCTTTGATGGAGAAAAGATCGAGTTTTGGGCCGAGAATTTTATGGTCGCGCTTTTTGGCTTCTTCGAGCACATGGAGGTACTCTTTAAGCTGCTTGCGATCTGGGTATGTGATAGCGTAAACGCGTGTGAGCATCTCGTTTTTGGCATCTCCGCGCCAGTAGGCGCCGGCGGTTTTCATGACTTTTAGGGCTTTGATTTTGCCTAGGTTGTAAAGGTGGGGTCCACGGCATAAGTCGAAGAATTCCCCTTGGCGATAGCCTGAAAGTTCATCGCCCGGAGCAAAGCTGTTGATGAGTTCACATTTGTATTTGTTGTTGGCAAAGGCTTTGAGTGCTTCGGCTTTGTTGGCAAAAACTTCGCGTTTGGAGACGTAGTTTTCACTGACGATTTTTTGCATCTCTTGTTCGATGCGTTCAAAGTCGGCGTCGGAAAGGGTTAAATCGGCAAAATCGTAATAAAAGCCATTTTCAATGGGAGGTCCGATGGTTGGTTTTGCTTCAGGCCATAGGCGTAAGATCGCTTGGGCTAGGACGTGTGCTGAGGTGTGCCAGAAGATTTCTTTGCCTTGTGGATCTTCGAAATTCCAGATGATGACCTTATCCCCATCATGCAGGGGTGTCGCTAAATCGCATGTTTTACCGTTAATGTGGGCGCCTAGCGCTTGGTTGGGGCCATTGAGGTGTAGTTTATCGGCTAAGTCTTTAGCTGTGCTGCCTTCAGGGAGCTCGATGGTAGAATTATCTTTGAGAGTAAGTAACATAAATCCTCAGTTTCCTTGCATGTTTCCGAATGCTAACACGTAAGGATAATAAATTAAGGAAAAAAACAAAAGGTAAGTATTCGTTGCCTAGCAATTTCTGCTAGAAAACCCGTGCCCGCGCGCGTGCCCGTGCCGGTGCCCGAAGAATTACCTTTCTGAGGATTATATTTTTTAGTAAGTTTGCGAATTGCTTATACGTATTGTATCGATGTTAATTAAGATGGCTCGTAGATAAGTTCGGGCACGGGCACGCACGCGGGCACGGAAGTAAGTTCGGGCACGGAAAATAGGTATTGAAAGAGAGGCACCCTTGGTAGATCTAGAAAAATTGAGTGAGGCGATAAGGAATGAAGATCTGTTTATCGACTTACCCACCTTTCATGCACGCGCTTTTACCTATGCCGTGCAAAAGCTAAAACTGTGGCATGTCAATAATGGAGATCCATATAAACATGCTTGTATGGAGGAATACAATGAGCTTTCGAAGCGCTTAGAACAAACCAAGTTTCAGGAGAGTTGTGCTGTGCGCAATGTGTTGCGGACGCGGCACTTGGCGAACTTATTGATCGACGATCATGGCGATATCGATTTGAAGGTGTTGCCCCGCCTCATGAAGTGTTTTAAAGAACATTTGTATTCTTTAGGTCCCCACCGGCAGTATGACAGCAAACGGCAAGAGCATATGATCAAAGTGCTGCGTTTGTTGCATGAAAATAAGGATCTGTTGCGCCTGTTAAAAAGCATTGACAAGCCCGTTTCACATAAATATGCCGACCAGATTATTCGCGATACCCTTGCCTTGCCGGCTAATGTTTCAATTACAGATGCGCATGTGCGAAGAGCTGTGCTTGCAGCTTGGTTATGTACACTTCGACAAAGTGTAGGATCGTGTTTTGCCACCGCACCGGCAATTATCATCCATGATGAACAACCTGAGGTGTTTCTTAAAGATATTCGCGATTTGTTAAATACAGGTCGGTTAAAGCGTACGTTTGGCGGAGTGGAATATTCGGTGCCCTTAAGTGCTAGTTGGGGGGCAGGAGATTTAAAGAAGCCATTTATAGTGCATTTAGGAGAAACTTTTGAAAAAGGCTTACTTTGGCAGTCGCCGGGACTGGGAGCGGCATTCGAAGCAGCCGAATTGGTAGAACGCGAGGTCTCTTTGCCAGTTAAACTTGGCAAGATCAAAGCGTTGTTGCTCGAATGGATCAATTCTTTAGATACAAATCAACCATATATTATCGTGTCTGCCGAGGATATTCTGCGCCGGATCCTTCTAAAAACATTAAACCTTACTGAAAAAGATCTCCAAGATTATGAGAATCGTCCGCGAGGGATGATTCATACTGATTTGCTCATGCAGATGCCCGCTTCTGGTTCTGGAGGAAAAGGTGAGCTTTGTAATACCTTCAAGCTGCGACTCCTGGCTGCTGAAAATGCTTTCAAAGCGCTTTCGGACAATGCTTTATTGAAAGCCTGGGAGTTTTCTATCGCCTCGCTTTCAGAAACGAAATCCCAATTCGCACGTTGGAATTTATATTCTAGCTTAGGTTTGGCTGCCCAGGATAAAGGAGGCATCGGAGCTTGTATCTTTGAAATCGTTCAGCACAAGCTCGATCAAGCGAATCAACGTGTAAAGGACTTCCAATATGAATATGAACAGGTGTTTAACCAATTAAAAACGATGGAAGCGCGCATGCGGAGTGCTTCTACTGAAAAAGAAGCGCAATGGCTGCGTGTGGAATATCAAAGTCGACGCAATGAATTTTACACCTTAGAAGAGATACGCGATGAGATCAATCAAAAGGCTCATCGTTTGGCTGGCCTGTATGAATTCATCATTGAACAATATGATGAACTCTTTCCTAACTACTTTCAAGAAGTCTATGATGCTGATATGCACGATGTTTCAGCCGGTCCTTATGATGATAGCCCGGCGGGGTTTCGGCTGCTTTATAAATATGGTAGAAGCAATACTTCGCAATGGACTTATATCAAGACATCAGCCGAATTTATTGATGCTCTAACAGCATTTTTTACAGCCTCTGAGACGCAACTAGTGGCAGCACCTGCAGCTGAAGGTTTACAGACCGATATATCAGAAATTGTTACCGCTGTGGTCAATCATGTGAGAACAAATGAATTCTTAGAAACCACTTTTTATCGCATGGCTGCCGCCCACAAGACACCCATGATTAGGGATCCATTGGAACACTTGGATCAAATTGATAAAAAACCATGGGCATATACTTCTGGCGGGACGATGGATACTTTAGTCAGCTGTTATTATAAGCTCGAACAAAAGCCTACCGAAGTTTCACGTTGGGTGGAAAGTCCGACCGAATTGTTGACGTTTTTGTTGGACACGTTGAAGCAGATCCCTTTCAATTTGCTCCAGGGATATCATGAGGGGGTAAAAAAATCGCTGTTGATGCATTCACCAACGCATGCTTTTTTGCTTAAACCGATGGCTCGTCTGTTTAAAGAGGCATGGCAACAGAATGAAATGCTGAGTTATATCTGGGTGCGGGATCATCTAATACTCCCGCGCAAAAAGTTTTTAGAGAGCTTGTGGTTAGACGATGATATGATGAATTACTGCATTCAGCATCTATTGCAAGTCGTCCCAGATGACTACAAGTACTATTTTAGTAAGGCTTTTGAGCATGTGTATGGGACCATGCGACCAAGGGAATTTAGAGAGTATCTTTTGAAAGGCATCCAGCGCGAGCCAGGGTTGAAAAAAATTGGCAGTGCTATCACTGCTGATGATATTGATAGTATGCTGTACGCAATGTTACCCCTCTTTTCACGTGGCAAGTTAAGAGAACGCGTTGAGAATATTTTTGCTGCTATTCCATCTATAAGTAAACAACAAAGGCGTCTGTTGCTGGAAATTTTCGATATCGCTTCACAACCTGTCAAGCTACAACCTATCGTTGATGCTGATACCCTGCAGCAAATTTGCAAAGGACTTTTATGTTTGGGACTAGAAACCACTTCAACGGAAGTCGATTATCACGCCTTGATTAGCCAAGCTGCCCAACAGCTAGGATATGCGATGCCAGCGCCGATTATCTTTGCTGATACTAACTGGGTGAAAGATGAATTTGGTTTTGTGGTGAACCCTGGTACAGAGAGTTTTGAGTTATGGCGCGTTGATCTTATTGGCAGGTATGGTGCGCCTATGTCTGATTGGCACCAATGGCTCAATGGCAGTCGGCGCGACCGCACGTGGGGTATCTACACGAAACCCTATGAATACAGTTCATGAAGAAATCTATTGCCCGGCGAAGCTCATCTCTTTGTAGCCCGTAGCTAAGGTTTGCGAGCGTAGCGCAGACAGCTGCAGCTACGGGAATGTTAAGTTTAATGCTCAACCCCGTAGGGGTTCCTCTCTTTTAAGATATACGATAGAAAGAGAAGAACCCCTACGGGGTTAATGCTGCAATTCATTTTCCCGTAGCTGCGGCGGTCTACGCTGCGCTCGCAAGCCTTAGCTACGGGCTACAAAGAGATGAGCTTCGCCAAGTGATTTTAACAAGGTCTTGCAATTCTCGATGAATCATAAAGTCTAGGATAACCTAAAACCTCAATAATAATATTAAGATAAATTAATAGGATAATTAGATTTGTTATATCTTGATTTTTAGTGCGGCTAAAATGCACAAAGCTGATGAATAAACCTTGACTTAATCCCTTCAAATCGATAAACCATTTAGCTTATATAATCTTTTCGGTGGCTATAAATTCGGGCACGGGCATGGGCACGGGCACGTTCACGATTAGCCAACCCTTTTACGGAGAACCATATGAAATTAGTTAGGTGTTTATTAGCACTGTCGGTGATTATTGGGCTATGCGCAACAGGTGTAGTTTTAGCTGATGAACAAGATTCATCGCATTTTGATGCTGAGTTGAATGAAAGAGATTTTGATGCACTTAGAGAATTCCTAAAAGCACGTAAAGCCGTAGACGTGGCTGAGAACACTTCAAACTTGGTCATTAGTGGTGATGTGCGTGCAGAATGGCGTCATTTGGATGAAACCTGCCGCGGACAAAGATTGCGAGGACATGGTTGCGTGGGTACAAGCGGTAAGCCTATTTCGCGTAATGACTTTGATGTCGAATTGAATCTGTATTTTATTTACACGTGTGATCGCACATGGGCGCTAGCACAAGTACGCTATGATAACTCCGCGGGTGTGGATGATAATGGCCACCCTTGTGGTCCTGTTGGCAGCAAAAAAAAGAAAGGCGAATGTTGTGTCGATACAGCTAGACGTTGCGTGGGAGACCCAGAAGGGTACCATGGTAGTGGCAATTGTGGCGATTTGTGCTTGAAGAAGGCATATATGGGTTACAATCTGTATACGGATGGGGTAGCTCGCATTGATGTTGAGCTTGGTCGTCGCGGTAATCTATATAACGTTTTTGAATCCAACATTCAGTTCTTAAGTCGTTTTGATGGTTTATTGCTAAAATACGATAGTAGCTGGGAATGTGTGGCTGATTGGTATATCCATGCTGCTGGTTTCGTGGTGGATGAAAAAGTCAATCACTTCGCATGGATCACAGAAGTTGGCTTTTTGAATATTGCTGATACAGATATTGACTTCAAATATTCGTTTATCGATTGGGAGAAGCATGGCATTAATAGATGCTTTGCACGTAATCCAGCTGGCTTCCGTTTTCTTAACTCTCAGTTTACTTTAGCTTACAATATCAATCCCGATGTTATCGGGGTGCCTGTTAAGGTGTATGGTGCTTTTTTAGTTAACCATGCCGCCCACAAGCTGCATCTTAAACATGTACATTCGCGTCAAAACCTTGGATGGTATTGTGGTGTATTGTTCGGTAAAGTAATCAAAGAAAATGATTGGGCGCTTGAAATTCAATACCAAGTTGTACAAGCACAGGCGGTGCCTGATGGTGACGTGGGTGGAATTGGACGTGGTAATGTGCTAGATGAAAGCTTTACAACGTGTTCCCGTCGAGGAAATACAAACTATCAAGGTTGGAAGGTTGAAGGGCTATATGCCATCACTGATAACTTGACTGTTGATAGTATTGTAGAATGGTCGAAGGCCTATGACACTCATATTGGTGGCACGCACACCTATTCTAAATTCGAATTAGAAACGATATACGCTTTCTAAGAGTGTATTATTTAGGGCTACCTGGTACATGTTCAGGGCATATGCAGTCTGCCGCGGTAGCGGCCTAAGAGATTAGCCCCGGGTGGAGCGATTAGCGGAACCCGGGGTATTGGAAAAAAATGCCAGCCCCGGTAGGGGCGTAAGAAAGCTCGTGGTATAGAGATTTTGCCTAAACGCTTTCTTATTCTTACGCCCCTACCGGGGCTGTATCGTTTCTTTAAGAACCCCGGGTTCCGCTAATCGCTCCACCCGGGGCTAATCTCTTAGGCCGCTACCCAGGATGGGCAAAAATCGTCAGCGCGCAGGCTTTGGCGTCTTTTTCGCCATCTTCAGAAAGTTATAAATCATTAACCAACACGTGGTTAGATGATTTATAACTTTCTGAATCTGACAAAAAAATACGCTCAAATCCCGGCTGCTGCCAATTTTTGCCCATCCTGTACCGCGGCAGGCTGCGCGTATGCCCTGAACATGACGCTACCTGCATAGGTAGTCCTATGCAACGAGGCATGGGTCAGTCTTTTTTGCATTCACCACATTGTTGTCTAATCGATTTTACAAATAAAATTTGACTCTATAGCTCGATCGCGATTTAATGAGCATGCAAGCATTTCATTGAGCAGCGAGTTTTTTCATGAGTGAAGAAGAAAGACCTAATCCTGAAGATCTATTAGAAATTGTTAAGCGCGAAGAACTGCAACGTCGCAGGGGTAAGCTTAAAATCTTTTTAGGCATGGCTGCAGGTGTCGGCAAAACCTTTGCCATGCTGGAAGCTGCGCAGAATCTAAAAAAAGAAGGGATTGATGTTGTAGTTGGCGTGGTGGCGACTCATGGCCGACAAGAAACAGCGGAGCTTTTGAAAGGGTTAGAAATTATCCCTGAGAAAATGTTGAAGTACAAAAGCACGGTATTTTCTGAACTCGATATCGATGCTATTCTGTTGCGCAAACCAGAAGTCATTCTGGTGGACGAATTAGCACATACCAATGTGGAAGGATCGCGACATAACAAACGCTGGCAGGATGTACTCGAGATCTTAGACAATGGTATTGATGTCTATACCACATTAAACGTGCAACACATTGAAAGTCGTGCTGATATCGTGGAAGGTATTGCTGGCATTAGAATTCACGAAACGGTTCCTGATATTATTGTGGATGAGGCGACCTCAATTGAATTGATAGACATCACTCCTGATGTGCTTTTGCGTCGTTTAAAGGACGGTAAGGTTTATCTCGGAGATCAATCAGCGATTGCTGCCCGCAATTTTTTCCAAGAGGATCGTCTTACAGCTTTGCGCGAGATTGCTTTGCGCTATACCGCCGAAAAGGTCGATCATGATCTGCACGGCATGTTTTCTAGTATTGAACGTCCTGATGCATGGAAACCGCGCGAAAGACTTTTGGTGGCTGTTAGTCATAGTCCTCATTCACAAAAAATCATCCGTATCACGCGTCGTTTAGCATTTAACCTCAACTCTCCCTGGGTAGCTCTGCATGTTGATGATGGACAACCTCTGGATGAAGCTGATCAAAAGACTTTGGCTAAAAATTTGGCTTTGGCACGTGATTTAGGTGCTGAAGTGATTGCGACAAGTGGTGGCGATATTGCCGATGTCATTCAGAGGATTGCACGCCAGAAAAGTGTTACGCAAATTATTATTGGTAGATCGGTAACGCCATGGCAGTGGTTGCTTAACCTTTCACAAATGACGTTATTGGATCGTTTATCGCGCGAGTGCAGTGATATTGATCTGCATATCATTCGCAAGCCGCTATATCAGAAATCCACTAAGGGACGCTGGTGGTGGCCCCACTTTCCTACCAACATGTTCTCATATTTTTTTGTATTTCTCTTTGTACTGGCACTTTCTTTGTTAAATGTCTTTTTTCTTCCTGCTCTAGGATATAAAACAGCAGGTTTTATTTTCTTGTTAGGCCTTTTGTTTCTTAGTCTTATTGTCAAAAAGGGACCAATCTTTTTTGCGTCGATTTTATATGCTTTGAGTTGGTTTTTTCTTTTTATCCCTTCAAGGCAGGTGGTGGTATCATCTGAAAATGAGGATTTAATTTTACTGATCTTCTATTTGCTTACAGCCATTGTGACAGGTGTGTTAGTGGATAGAGCTAAGAAAAACAAGGAGATGCTCATCAAGCGCGAGAAATATATTGAAGCGCTGTATGAAATCGTGCAAGAAATTGCTAGTCCCGATCCTGTTAACCATTCGTTGGCTGCCATCAAAGACAAAATTATATCTGTTTTGGATTGTACGTGTGAAACGATCATTAAAAAAATAGATGACGGTCTTATTTTTGATGAAGTCAGTCCGATATTAAAGGACGAAAAGGAGCAAGCTGCAGCCAATTGGGTATTTAGAAATGGGCAAGAAGCTGGTTGGTCTACTTCTACATTGCCGTATGCGCAGAATTTGTATATTCCGCTTAAAGGGCATACGGAAATTGTCGGAGTCTTGGCTTATCGCGCTAAGACAGACAAAGTGCCTAATATTGAGGAAAAGAACTTTCTCTATACTGCTGCACAGCAAATTGCTGGGTACCTTGAAAGATCTATCGCAGAAGATAGGACACGTAAACTTGAGCACCATCGTCAGGTGGAAAAGATCTATCAATCAATCCTTAATTTGATTTCAAATCTTTTTGAAGGTCCCCTATTAATGATTCAAGACGCTCTCAAGGAGCTCGAAGTAGAAGTTCCCACTACCCCAGGTTTAGATCACAAGCCGCTGGAACGCATTAGCTTATCCACAGAAAGTCTTACTCGTATTCTTGAGAACATATCGGCCATGGTGAATTTGAGTGCTGGTCTTAAGCAGGTACATCGTGAAAGGCATAATTTAAAAAAATTGATAACGATTTGTTTTGAAAGGATTAAGAAGAGCGAACATCAATTTCATTGGAATGTGCACATTGCAGAGAACTTGCCAGAAATCCTCATTGACTATGATTTGATTGAGTTGGTGTTTTATAATTTAGCCTTTCATGCCATGGAGTATGCTTTGCCGGAATCGACGATAGAAATTGAAGCGCAGACAAATAAGGGTTATATCGAAATTTCGATCTCGGGAGAAGGACAGAGTATTCCGATTGAAATGCTTGATGTGTCCTTTGAGAAATTTTATCGCGTGCCTGGTATTCCAAGCTCAGGAGGCTTGGGGTTAGGATTGGCGATTGCTAAGACGATTGCTGAAGTGCATTATGGGTGGTTAAAAGTGAGCCATCATCCTAAGGGGGGGATGGTCTTTACCCTATGTTTACCTATAGAATAGGATTTTAACGCACGAAAAGCCAATGGGGCGGGATGTTGCGTTCTGCGAGTGTTTGTTTGGCTTTTTTTGGGTTGCGAATATTGGCAAGCTCGCGCTGCAATTTAGCCTCTAGGCTTTGTTGGAGTTCTTGCAGTGTGTTCCAGTTGTCTTCAGTGAAATGGGCTTTGTTTTCAATAAATGCCGCGAGTTGTGCATTAGAAACATTTAGTTCTTGCAGTAACTCTTCTGTTTGTCGATTAAGATTTTCAATTCGAATTGCTAGTTCATTTATAGTAAGATCACTTTTCTGAATCTTTCTTTCGAGTTCTTCTATCAAGGGCATATATTACCTATATAATATCGTGTTTATTGTGAATGATAGATAATACTCTAATTCTTGTTTTAAATAAATTAGAATGTTTTTGCATCTGTGCATGTTCACGCAATGGTGTGGGCTTAAAGAAATTCGTATTGCGATCTGTGTTAGAGTCCGGAGCGTTTAGCGTTCAGGCGTCCTCCGCTATCGCTGCGGACTTTCGCACACGGGCACAAAAGCTACAAGCCTGTTGGATTACGCAACAACGCCTTTCTTTGCCGTGTTGGCCGCAAGCAGATGTTTTGGAATATGTTGATTGCTTAAGCGTCGCATCAGCCACACATTTCTTTCAAATAAGCTAGTCATATTAAGGATAACAGCTTTACTCAGAACGGAGGCATGACTATCATGTTTTAGATAGTTTTGTCGAATAAGATCTATGGTTGGATCAATGTTGGCTGTGGCATTGATGAGAGCATTGACATCTTCATCAGAGCTAGTTTCGACGGCTTCGATAACGGTTTCGAGCAAAGCTTCTTGCGCTTCATAGATTTCCAAGCCGAGATTGTGCAACCCTTCAGGTAGATCTGGGGGGAAATCGAGCTTGGTCAAGTGATAGATTCCTTCTTCGAGGGAGATAATAATTTGAATTCGGTCTGTCATAGCTATTAGTTTATCTGCCGTTTCATCAGAGCAATGCTTAGAACCTAGTTCATGCACCAACCTTTCAATTTCATTCATGACGCTGTAAAATTGGTTGTGTCTTTGCTTCAAAACATCACGTGTTGTGTCTTTATTGAGGTTGTTGAGTTTGTATTCAATATTTTCAGGCATGCGTTTAACGAGATCTAGCAGTTCGTGATTAATGAGATCGAGTGAGCTTTCGGGGTCAGCGATAGAGCATTCACCGATATATTTGGGGGTTCCAGGGTCGACCACAGCTCGGACAGGGAAGAGGACATTCATGACGATGCTGATATATTTCATGGTAAAAGTGAAGCATAGGCTCATGAAGATGTTGGCAAAGAAGACCAAGAAGATTAACTGCGTCCAAATATTATCGGATACCGATGTCGTTAAGGCTTTGATTAGAGGAATGCCTGTGTAAAGTTCGATAGCAAATACGATCGAGAAGAAGACCGCGATGAGAGTATCGACCAAGACTTGTACTGAAATGATTTGTCTCATGACCCCTCTGATATTCAAGCTGACAAGCAGGTTGATAGTGGCTAAGCCCAAATGCATCCCAAAGAGCATGAAAAAGGCTTGATCGGGAGTTAACACTTTTGCTTGGGTAAGGTTAGCGATGAGCACCAGGATGACGATGTCGGCTTGGATGATAATCGTTAAGAGGGCTGTGATGATAAAGGGTTGAAAGTATGAAGATTGTAGTTCGTGTAACTTATCATTGATCCAAGGGATATGGACAAGGTTTTCAGATTGGGCTTTCATTAGTGTTAATGAGTAAAGCATTAAGCTGATGGCGAAAAATACTCCGATTAGGTGGCGCCAATGAAATGGTTTTTCGAGATAGAAGGCAAAACCCGTCACGCCAATCATGTATAAAACGATGAGGTCGATATCAATAAACACCAGAAAAAACAAGCAGCAAGAACCTACGTTACTCCAGATACTCATGACCATAGCACGAGGCAAAGTCATGGATTTGCATGAAAACAGAGTGGCGGCAATGAAACCCACGACAGCAGGGTCACCGGCGACAAGACCCATCAGTCCACCCCAAAAGCCTGCTTGGAAATTATTAGATGTGTGTTTTTTGATGATGGTTCGCACGTAACCACCAGTGAGATCGCGCATACTAGCTTCAAGGATTTTTAGGGCTATGAAAAGTAAGCCGATACCACCGATGAGGCTAGAAAAAACATCGTTAAACATAATCTTTTCCCTGTGTGTTTCAAAAATGCGCTCGTATTTTTTTACCATACAGATAAATTATTTTTTCACGAATTATTTTTTCACAAATTCACTCCAACTGAATTGTCTTTTGGGGTAAAATGCACTGACATCAAATTTTTAGGATCCCATATGTTAGTAATTTGTCTATTCATTATTCCATTTACTGCCGTTTTTATTGCATGCTGTACTGCATGGTTGTGTTGTTTTTGGCTTCAACGCAAATACCGTGTCTTAACGCAAGATAAGCCCCTTAAGCTTATCATTGAACCTCCTGTGGACCAAGCAACGATGTGGAAGGAAGGTCTTTTTGATCGAGATCTTGAGGTGCTTATTGGGAGACGTTTAGATGCTATGGTGGTTGCTGTCAAAACACAAATTCCGATGATCGGCATGTTATTAACGCAATCGCGCGAGGATAAATTAAAAGCCCAAGCCCACGAAGAGTTTATTAAGCTCATTCCTGAAATCAAAGAGGCCGTGGCTGCGCGTTATGCAGAGCAAGGCACAGGAAGTGAAGGTGTGGCTAGCATACCGATGATGCAAGAGCCGTTAGAGAAATTAACGGCGGGCTTGTGGAAATCATGGGCATATGCAGCTGTAGGACTGGCGGCCCTCCTTGGATTGTTTGTTGGCTTAGCGGAATTGTGGCTAATTAGCTTGCTGTGCCGTTAATATTCTTTGGAAATAGCAGCGAAGCGATGATGACGAAGCTAATGGTTAACACAATGAAGCCGAGCGCGATGCCAATCGAAATGGTAAGAAATGGTTCAAGGATCATTTTAAGGCCCACAAAAATCAAGATAGCTGCTAGGCCATAGTGGAGGAAATGAAAGAGGTTCATGATACCTGAGAGGGCGAAAAAGAGCGAACGTAAGCCCAATAGGGCGAAGATGTTCGAAGTATACACGATGAAGGGATCGCGTGTAATAGCCATGACAGCGGGAATAGAATCTACGGCAAAGATGAGATCTGAAGTTTCTACTGCGACAAGAACAATGAATAAGGGAGTGGCATACCAACGTTCGAGATGGCGGATAAAAAAGCGTTGACCTTGATAATCCGGGGTAATGGGTAGCCACTTTTTCATGAGTATGATGACTGGGTTATTTTCTGGATGCACCGTTTCACTTTTTGGCATGGCCATTTGGATGCCAGCATAGATAAGAGCTGCGCCAAAGATATAAATGATCCAGTGAAATGTGTTGAATAGTGCGATGCCAAAGAAAATGAAGCAAGCACGCATGATTAGGGCGCCAATGATGCCCCAAAATAATACCTTGTATTGATATTGAGGAGGGGTATGAAAATATTTGAAGAGCATCAGAAAAACAAATAAGTTATCTATGCTTAAAGCTTCTTCAATTAGGTAACCAGTCAAAAAATTTAGCGCTGATTCGTGGCCTAAAGTGACGTCAATGCCATAACAAAAGATGAGCGCTAAGCTGATCCAAATGCCACTAATCATGAGGGCGCGTCGTATGCTGATGACTTTGTTGTGCCGATTGAGAACGAAGAGATCGAGCACAATCATCACTAGCACAAATGCGTTGAAGGCTATCCAGATCTCTAACGGTGGTTGCATAGTGTCCTATTTACCATCATAGATTATCATTTCCGAAGCAGGCGTGTATGTGCTGATGGTGTGGATTTGAGTGATGTTTTTCAATTTTGTATATTGTAAAGTCACATCATCGGGTGTGGTGCCGGTAACGAGCACAGCCAGGCGGCGTTTATTGAATTTATTCATCGTTTGGCGTGCGATGTCCAAAAATGTATTGTAGGAAAGTTCTTCATAACCGCGGATGCGCTTCTGCAGCCAATCAAAATCGCCATTGTAGCCAAAGGCAAAGCGGTTGAGGGTCATCCCCATTTCGGTGATGCTTTTTGGAGGTTGTTTTAGGGTCATGACTAGAGTTCTTTTGATGTTTTCAAAGCGTTCTGGTGTGATTTCACTGATAGCGAGCTCTTGTATGAATCCTTCGATGAATAGTTCAAAACGCGCGAGTAAATCTGCTCCCATATGGGTGTTGGATTGTACGGCAAAGATGTTAAAGAGGTGTAACTCCAATTCTTCGGCATTGCTCATCACTATATAGCCGGTTTGTTGTTTAGTGCGTAAAGTACTAAAAAATGCTTCACGCATAGCTTGCATGAGGATTTGCTGTGCGGCTCTACTTTGGAATGAGAAGGGTAGCATTTCGATCGCTAAGATAGCAGCGTTTCCTTGAGCTTTAGTTTTAGCATCAATGAAAAAGGGACCTCTATCTTGAGGTAAAATGACTAAGGCTTTTGCCATGCGCTCTTCTTTGGGGTATGGTTGACTGCTCATAATGGCGAGTAGTTCTGCGGTGACGTGCTTGGCTCTTTCTTTGGTTAGATTGCCATACATCATACCTTCCACATAGGTTTTGTTGAATAAGGCATCGACAAATTCCTCAAAGCGTTCAAATGTGATTTTTTTGATCTCGATAGCTTTGCGCTTATCAGTGACAAAGTGTTTGTAGATCGCCTCGCGGAGAATTTCTGAGGCTTGCGTTAATGGCTTCTCAAGTGCTGTGTTTTGGTATTGACGCGTAAGGATTTCTTTAAAGATTTTAAATTGGTATTCGCGTGGACGGAACCTTTTGAGCTCACTAAGTAAGTCTAAAAAGAGCACTTCGGCTTTAGCGCTAAACCCATCAATGGAGATGGTTAATCCATTGTCGGTATGGTTAATTGCAAAGTTAAGACCCGCTATCGAAGCTGGATAGGTGTAGGCATTTAACACCTCCATTACTTCTTTGACATAGAGATCTGCTAATACAATAGTTTCGGGCATCGAGGCGTTGATGGCCGGTGTTTTGATTTCGAAGGTCCAAAAGATTTTGGGTACACAATAGGTGTCATCATGAGCGAAGTAGATCTTACCTGTGGTGTTGTCCAAAATTGTTGTGGGTGTGGGGATGTGGGGTGCCACCTGGTTGGCTGATGAGTTGCTCTTTTTAATTAAAGCCACATCGTCTGGCACAAATGGGTTGGGAGCAGGCAAATCGATTTTGGGGTCTGGCTTGACGTCGTTCCATAGCTGCAGTTTTTCTGAAGGAATCGATTTTATAGTGTATGGTACCTTTAGCCATGGTTCCTTTTCAACAAAAGCCACACCAGTAAGATTTTCGGGAGCGGTGAGATCAAATACGCAATTGGCAGGTGTAAGGATGGCGAGTAGGTCCTCAATAGCTTTAGGATCGAAGCGCTGAATGACGAGTGTCTGTTCGGGATAGGTCGTCAATTCTTCCGAGCCTAGCATCATTGCTTCTGCCAGAATATGGGAGAAAGCGTCAATGCGAGGTTGATATTGATAGTCGATTCTGGCCATGGCATGGGCTTCATCGAAGAGATAATTAGGTACACCCTTAGCTTTGAAATTGGCGATCGCTTGGAAGCATTTGAGGATGACTTTATCCACATTTTTTACGCCGGCATCAGTCAGTGAAATCTGCAGGAAGAATTCGTAGTTTTTGCTCCCCACTTTACTAGCACCGCAGCTGAGGCCGTCGGCTAACTTCTCACGTTTTAGGTCGAAGAGTAGACTATTTTTGCCTTCATGTCCGAGCACAGAGCAAACGATGTGTTCTGGTTTGGTATCGCGCATATCGGCAAATTGTGGAGGTAGTTCCCAGATAAGGGAAAGTTTGCGAATGTTTTTCACAGGTTCAATATAGACCATGTGCCCTTTGATACTATCGGGTAGAATGGGAGCGTCGACATGCAGTTTGGGAAGATTATAATTGGAAACTAGCGAGAATGCATCGATGACGAGATCTTGCAAACGATCTAGTGGGAGATTAGAGATGACTTCTAAGCGCATACGGTTGGCGCTGTAATGTTCACGGTACCATGTTTTAAGAGTCTCTTGCGAGACTTTCTGCAAGGAAGCTTGATTGCCCATGCTGAAAGTGTGGTTAGGATGCGATGGGTTGGAAAGAGCTTTGTGTACGTAGTATTCGCGGATGTCATCACTTTCTAAATTTTTAGAATATTCTTGGTTGATGGCTTGTAGTTCTCTATCCACACCTGACGGGTTGAATAGCGGTTCGATAAAAAAACTCGAAAAGCGATCCAAAGCTTGTGGGAAAGCACTGTTGTCCACTGTGAACACATAGCTCGTGATGTCGCTGCTAGTGAAGGCATTCGTTTGGCCGCCATGCTCTGTGATGAAGCGGTGGTATTCTGCTTCTTGAGGGTATTTTTTTGTGCCTAGAAAGAGCATGTGCTCCAAAAAATGGGCAATACCTGGGGATGCCACAGGATCTTCCCAGCTCCCTGTTCTGACGGTCAGGGCCGCGGATGCTTTGTCGACCTGTGGATCGGAGATGATATAGACTTCTAATTCGTTCTTTAAGCGCAGCTTCAGCGTTTGGCGTTCGGCAAAGCATGGCGTTAAAATGGGTAAGGTGGCTTGGTTTTCAATAATCATAAATTCATTTTGGGTTTCACCCGAGAGCAAGAAGTGACAGCAGACCACAAATGCGGCCATAAAAAGTCTGAGCATGCGAGCCCTCCGGTTAGATAAAATGTGGAAAGATAAAAGAAAGGGGATAAAAGTAAAATGTAAAATATGAAAAACAAGGGGCGCTAGGGACTTAATCTATTGGATTTTTTGGATTCTTTGTGAGACAATGCCCGGCATCATTAAACGTCAGGTGTGGATCTCTATGCTGAAAATGCCCTGTTCAACAGTTGTTGGTTTCTTTACGCTGGCTATCGGCGCTCTTTTTTCGCATGGGTTTTCTTCGCAGGAAATGATCATTAATCAATCGGAGAATCAAAGTATGGAATTGCTTGGCCATAAACTCGTAGGATCTGGAAATGAAAAAGTTTTGGTCATGCATAATTGGGTAGGCGATTCTACGAGTTATGATCCCCTATTGCCATACCTCGACGTTGAGAATTTTACCTATCTGTTTATCGATCTACGTGGATATGGACGTTCGAAAGATTGGCGTGGCACGTATTCCGTGGACGAGGTCTGCACCGATGCTATGAAACTGGTCAATTTCTTAGGTTGGGATAACTTTCACGTCATCGGACACTCGATGTGTGGTCTGGTGGCCCAGAAGATAGCCTTGGACAATTCTGGACGTGTTAAAAGTGTGATTGCAATTACCCCTGTGCCCGCTTGCGGCTCTCCTGCTCCTAAGGAAGTGATGGACTTTTTAACAAGTGTCGCTTTAGACAACGATGACAATGCCGTTGAATGCGTCAACTTACTCACAGGTCGGCGCTATGCCAATGTGTTTGCGCAAAAAATGGTCCGCGATTGGCGTAGTTGCTCCACGAGTGAAGCGCGCCTTGGTTATTTGGATATGTTTTCTAATACGGACTTTTCAGCCGCTGTGAAAGGTTTAACAACATCGATGTTAGTGCTTTATGGTGAACATGACTTTGAAGGGACAGAAGCCATCTTACGAAATACATTTCTCAACTGGTATCCCAATGCGCAGATGGAATGTTGTAAGGCCTCTGGACACTATCCCATGCAAGAAACACCCGTGAATTTAGCTAGCAGCATAGAAAAATTTCTCTTATCGCATTGTAAGGTTATGGTGAAATGATAATTTTTACTGATATTGCGGTAAGAATTGATGTTCGTAAACGCTTATTCGTGACAATAAATTGCAAACAGGTTATATTTACTGTTGTAGCGGTAAATTATTCTGTTTAGGTGTTTATGGACGTCAACTACATAGCAGCCATCATTCGTTATCATCGCAAGAAAAGCGGTTTATCACAAATGCAACTTGCGCAACTTGCTGGTTTAGGTAAAACAGTCATTTTTGATATCGAAAAGGGAAAGCGATCAGTCCGTTTAGACACTCTTTTGAGAGTATTAGCTGTTTTAAATATCAAAATAGAGCTCCAGAGTCCACTCATGGCACTTTTTAAGGAGAATTTGAATGAAAAGGGCTAAAGTGTTTGTCAATGGAATTTTAGCGGGAGAAATCCAAGAGGTAGAACGAGGAAAAAAATATGGCTTCATTTACCTAGAAGGCTATAAAGGCCCTTCGGTATCGCTAGAAATGCCTCTTACACAATTGAAGTATGAGTATGATAGATTTCCCCCATTTTTCGAGGGCCTTCTTCCTGAAGGGATGATGCTAGAAGGACTATTGCGGCATACGAAGATTGATCGCAGTGATTTAATGGCGCAACTGATTGCTGTTGGTGGAGATCTTGTAGGCAATGTCACAGTTGAGGCTATGTAAATGAATCGTTGTCCAATCACATACGAATTATGCGATGGTGGCCAGAAATACACGCAAAAAGGACTCAAGCTCCTATCTAGAACATTAAATAATCTAAACGATTTTCCATACACACCTAAGGAACAAATTCAATTGGCAGCTCAATTTGCTGCAAAATTATCGATTCAAGGCGTTCAGCCAAAATTAAGTGTAAAGCTTAATGTTAAAAAAGAAGAATTTGAGATTGTGGAAAAAGGGGGGCGCTTCATATTAAAGCCACCGCACCAAACCTATGATGAGGTTCCACAAAATGAAGATCTTACAATGAGGCTGGCTAAAATTGTAGGGATCGAAGTCCCTTTTCATGGCATGCTTTACAACATTGATGGATCGTTAAGCTATTTTATAAAAAGATTTGATCGATCAGGCAATCAAAAAATTGCTGTGGAGGATTTTTCCCAACTTTTGGAATACACAAGAGACACAAAATATGAATCCAGCATGGAGAAGGTTGTTTCTGTGATCGAAAAGCATTGTACATTTCCAGTTATAGAAAAAATGAAATTATTCCGTCTGGTTATTTTTAATTTTCTTACTGGGAATGAAGATATGCATTTAAAAAATTTTACCATGATTAGACGTGAAGATAAAGTTGAATTAAGCCCAGTCTACGATCTATTAAATACGACGATTCTACTCAACTCTAAGGAAGAAATTGCACTTCCAATCAGAGGTAAAAAAAGCAAGCTTGCGCGTAGAGATTTGGTGGATTATTTTGGTCTTGAAAGATTGGGCTTATCGGAGCAAATTTTAAAAAATGAATTTTTAAAATTTTCGGAAGCACTTGATCAATGGAAGCAACTACTTACGCATAGCTTTCTTTCTGAAAAAATGCGCAGTCGCTATGCAGAATTGATCAACATTCGATGGCATAGATTGAATAGTTAATATTTATATGTTTTTGTTCTTTTACCTTTTCCTATTTTTCCTTATTGTTTAGCTTTATTGTTTAATTTGTAGAGAAACGGCTCATGGTAAAAAAATGGCTGACATGGATGAATTACGCCTTGTTAGGTGTGATAGGCATTTTGCTGCTCTCATCTCTCTACTTTTACTTTTCACGTCCGACTGATTTCACTCTGCCCGATATCAGTACTAGAAAGTCTAATATGCCCAAAGGGGCTTTTACACGTCTTCCAGAGGAATATGATGCTCTGGGTCCTCCTTCTTTGGATCTAACGTTTGCCCCTTTAAGTGTGCAGCTGCCAGATCTAAGAAAGCATCTGGTCTATTACGGAAAGAACAGCCGTCCTGATGCCAATCCTGAAACACCCGTGATATTCTTCGCTTTTACAGGCAACAAAACACCTGTCCCTGTATCGCCAGGAGAGCATGTGTATGTCATGTATGATAAGAAGCAGACCCCTCCTCAATATGTGTTTTCGCCTAATAAGGCGGAGACCCCTTTATGGATCGAAGCCACAGCGCAGGGCAACCAAGCTTTGGTGAAAGTCGGGATGCAGAGCGATGCTGGCCAGATCGTGCGCGAACCCGCGGCTTACGCAGAATTTACGCTGCCCGAAAAAGAATTTGTGCGCTTTAGTGGTTCCACGTGGGAAATCGGCAAATGGCGCGTGGATGGTACCTTGCTGGCGAGGCAAAAGACGCGTTGGTATGGCATTGACCGGTTTCTTGAAGAACATGGGGGCGAAGAGTATAAAGAGCGCATAGGGAAACAGCGCATTGATTTTGGTGAAGGGGAAGAGACTTATTCAGTGTATGTCGGCGTGGGGGACTGTCTGATTTGGAATGGTAACCGTTGGGAAATGGTCAAGCCTGGCGAAGCCTCCTTGAAGCATCCGTTGATGTGTGTGAAGAAAATTGATGAGCGTATCATGAATCTCGAGCTTTGGGATGTCGATGGCAAGGGAAAAATCACGCTAAACTTAGTGAAATCTAATGAAGCATGGATGCCACAAAATCTCGAGCAAAGTTTTAAATTCGTGGGAGCACGTACGCGGTCCCAATTCATCTTTGAAATTGATGGTGAAAGGATCTTACTTAGTCCCCATGACTGGCTTTTACAAAGCGATGCTGGCTGGATCAAACTGCAGACCCCCGAAGAAATTGATGATTATGTGGAACGAGGTCTTACTGGACCATTATTTATCTTTGATCAGATTGAAAGGCGCGACGATCGGCAAATTATTATCGGATCGCTGTACAACAACTCACGCACAGAAAAAGTGGTGATCGAGTTGCCTTTACAACAAGGCAATGCGCCGCCGCCGCCTGCTCCTGAGGAGAAAAAGCAAAAAGTCAAGGAAACTAATGTGCCTCCTGTGGTAAAAGCAGGGGGCAGGCCACCGCCGCCGCCACATCCCAACTCCAGACAACATCACTATATCGACGATGATGATGACGATGATGATGACGACGATGATGATGGTGATTAACTAGTAGATAAATGTAATTTAATAAGCTCTTAAGCGTGATTGTGAATATGAATCGTATCTTTGTTTTTTCTCCCTTTCTCTCGATCCTGACATTCTTGTCGCTGTTATCAGCAAGCGGCACAGCGCAAACGATAGCCGAAAAAAAGGCTGGTGTGGTGCATGAGCATCAAGATATGAGTGCTGATTTGCACAAAACCCTTCAGGAAGTGAATAGAGCATTAAAGTTATCGCAAGGGAAGTTGCGCAGCCTTTATGCGCAGGTGCATGAATTGCATCAGCAAAACGCTCCTGCTGAGTCGTATGCGCATCTCTTAGAGAAAATCAAAGAAGTGCGAAATCATATTTTGACGATTGAGGAAGAGTGGCGTGAAGTTACAGTGCAAGCTGGGAGTTATGAGGCGTATGCACTTTGGCATCAGCCAGAAACAACGATTGATCAGTTGGTGATGGACTATGGTTCGCAGGATTTTGTCTATCTTGTCCCTGCTGAAGTAGGTTCCATTAAAGTTAGCATTGATTCGAACATCCCCATTCCACGAGCCTCTTGGGAAGAGATGTTAGATCTTATCCTTGTTCAAAATGGCGTGGGATATAATCAGCTTAATCCCTATCTCCGACAATTATTCATGCTTAAGGATAACAAATCAGGTCTGAAGGTGATTACCAATCAAAGACGTGAAATTGATTTGTTTCCCTCTGGCACAAGAATATGCTTTGTATTGACACCAGAGCCGGCAGAAGTGCGTCGTACATGGCTGTTTCTTGATAAGTTTGTTAATCCCAATAGTACTATGTTGCAGATGGTTGGTCGCGACATATTGATTGTCGGCCCTGTTGGTGACGTGCAAGATTTGCTGAAGCTTTATGATTTTGTAGCTACCAATAAAGGGGAAAAAGAATACAAGATTTTCCCTGTGAGGCGTATTGATGCTGAAGAAATGGCTAAGATTTTGGCCGCCATCTTTGATCAGACTCACGTGGAGGAGACCGCGAATAAGCCGTTTTTTGAAAACAAAGAAAATCGGCAAGGACCCCGTTTTAGGCAACCTCCTCCCCCACCACAGGCCCGTTTAGAAGGTGGTGGCGATGCAAATGGTTTGAAGGTTATAACGCTCGCCCATGTGGCTAAGGCCTTGTTTTTGGTCGGGACCAAAGAAGAGATCCGCAAAGCCGAGCAGATCATCCATCAGATTGAAAACCAGGTGGGTGAAGCTCGGGAAAAGATTATCTATTGGTATACAGCCAAGAATTCTGATCCTGAAGAGTTGGCGGATGTATTGCAGAAGATTTACAGTCTGATGATCAAAACTGGTGTTGCCACCCAACAGAGGAAGGAAGGGCCGATCGAGTTAGCCCCCATTCCATCTTCAGAACAGGTTGCGCAAGATGTGATCAACAAAGAAATTGATCTCCTCCCCTCAGAGCTCTACCAGACCAGTTACTATCAGCAAGGTAACTATGTCGTTAATCCAGCGCCTGTGGAACCGAGAAGGACAAAAACGCCGACATACAATACCAATCGCGAAAATTTCATTGTCGATCCGAAAACCGGCTCTATCGCTATGGTGATTGAAGCTGACATCTTACCTAAAATCAAAGAGCTGATCAAAAAGCTTGACGTAGCGAAGCGCATGGTACAAATCGAAGCCTTGCTTTTCGAAAGACGCTTGAATAGTCAAAATCAATTTGGGTTGAACTTACTTCAGGTGGGAGATTGTGCCAAAGGGGTGAATTCCTCATGTCTAGAATTCAATAATCCTAAAAAGGCCACAGGTCTATTGGATTATATTCTTTCACGCGCAGAATCAAGTGTGCTGCCTGCTTACGACCTGATTTACCGCTTTTTAATGACTCAAGACGATATTCAGATCAATGCGAGCCCTTCGATTGTGGCTGTGAATCAGACAGAGGCCACAATTGCGATTGTGGAAGAGATCTCCATTAACACAGGCATTTATAATGTCGAAACAGCCAAAGGCAACACCTTAGAGAAAGCCTTTACGCGCGCTCAATATGGTATCACGATCGATATTACTCCTACCATTCATATCACTGATGAGGAGGGAAGGGGCGATGAAAGTAATTATGTTACGCTCGAAACCGACATCACCTTTGATACGGTGCAAGGGGGGAACCCTGAAAGACCTGATGTGACCCGACGCCATATCACCAATGAAGTGCGTATTCCTGATGGACAGACCATTATTTTGGGTGGCTTGCGGCGCAAGATCACTGATGACAACAAAGATTCCATCCCCTTCTTTGGCGAGCTGCCATGTATCGGGAAATTTTTCAGCATGCGCAAGCTGTCGGATATAGAAACGGAAATGTTTATTTTCTTAACGCCGACGATCATCTCTGATCCTTTGGATGATTTTGAACGTATCAAATGTGAGGAGATGCGGCGCCGTCCAGGTGATATCCCTGAGTTCTTATGCAGCCTGGTTAGGGCACGTGAAATTGAAAAAAATCGCGTGTTGGTACAGTCCATGGTGATCCTTCTCGGTCCTAAACCAGACCGTTGTCATAGTCCTGCTTATCTGCGCCCCTCAAACTGTGGGACAGCCAGCTGGATAGAACAATTCAATTATCTGCCACCTTGTGGTGAATACGATGGACAATAAAGAGGCTGACGATATTAAGAAGTCTGAAGTGCCAAAAGAGGCATCTTCAAGAGGTGATGAATTAGCCCGTCAAGGTCTACTTGGTGGTGAGGATGTGAATAAAGCGCTAGCCATTGAATTTGGCATGGCGCTATATCCAGACCTTTCCACCTTTAAGATATCCAAAGAGCGCCTCAAGCAGATTCCATATGGTTTTGCCAAAAAGAATGTGATCTTCCCTGTCAAGGAAGAGGAGAACATCATCTATATTGCTACAGCTGATCCACTGCACCTTGAGCCGCTGGAAGAACTGCGCCATATGCTTGATGTTGATGTGCAGGCGGTATATAGTCCTAAAGAGACCATTCTTAGCGCTATCAACGAACTCTATAACAGAGAGCATGGGGCCGCCTCGGAACTGATTGCCAATCTGGGCGACCGCACAGATGAACGGGGTGATGGGGAGGTAGAAGTTTACGATCTGCTTGACGACACCCATCACCAGGCACCGCTGGTTAAGCTTTTAAATTTAATTCTCACGGAAGCTATCCAACAAGGCGCTTCTGATATCCATTTTGAACCCTTTGAAGACAGGCTACGCGTGCGCTATCGCATTGATGGTGTGTTGCAAAATCGTCACTCTCCCGCGCAGGAATTCCAAGCACAGTTGATGACCCGTATCAAGGTGATGTCTAAGCTAGACATTGCCGAGCATCGCTTACCGCAAGATGGACGGATTAAGCTTAAGATGGGACGACGGGAGATCGATTTCCGTGTTAGTACCGTGCCTGTAGCTGGAGGTGAGCGCATTGTTTTGCGTATTCTGGATAAAGGTAATGTGATCTTAGGACTTGATAAAATTGGTATGTTGCCCACGGTTTTTAGTGAGTTCAAGCGTTTGATCGCTATGCCTGAAGGGATTATTTTGGTGACAGGTCCTACTGGAAGTGGTAAGACAACGACGTTATACAGCGCCATCTGTGAGATGTATAATGAAGAAACGAACATCATGACTATTGAGGATCCTGTTGAATATAACCTCAAAGGGATCGCACAGATAGGGGTGCAGCCCAAAATCCGTCTTACCTTTGCTGCGGGTTTAAGACATATCTTGCGTCAGGATCCTGATATTATTATGATTGGTGAGATCCGCGATGCTGAAACTGCTGAAATTGCTATTCAAGCATCACTGACAGGACATTTGGTGCTAAGTACATTGCACACGAATGATGCTCCGTCCGCGATCACCCGTCTAGTCGATATGAACGTCGAGCCTTACTTGCTATCATCTACTTTAGTGGGAATTTTAGCGCAGCGTTTGGTGCGTAGGATCTGTCCAGATTGCATTGAAGCCTATCATCCCACAGACAGTGAACTGCAGAATCTAGGGATCGATCGGGCGACATTGCCGCACGGGCATATTTTCCATGGCAAAGGATGTGCTGCGTGTTTTGGTTCGGGGTATAAGGGACGACATGGCATTTATGAGCTGATGGTCGTGAACAATGCGCTTAAGAAGCAGATTGTAAAAAGTCCTGATGCTGTGGAGTTGCGCCATCTAGCCCTGGATACGGGCATGATTAGCCTGTTGTTCCATGGTAGTCATTTGGTGCGGCAAGGGATCACGACGGTGGCTGAAGTGATGCGTGTCACGCGCGGACTAGACGATCAGGGGTAAAGTAGGATGCCACTATTTCAATATCAAGGGATGGATGCTCAAGGCAAGCGCAAGAAAGGTCTGATTGAAGCTCAGAATGATAAGGAAGCTAAAGACAAATTGCGCGACATGGGCATCATGGTTATTAAAGTCGCTACCAAAGCCCGTGTTTCCAGTCGGCAGAGCTTGAAGGGGGAGAGCTTATTGACCTTTACGCTGCAGTTGTCACAACTGGTAGGAGCGGGTGTTCCTTTGTATGAAAGTTTGCTGGCGATTGAGGGGCAATGTCGCAATGAACCTTACCACCGCATTGTGTTGAGTCTGTGTGAACAAATTAAAGCGGGAGCTGCGCTCTCGCAAGCTATGGCGACCTATCCCGAAAGTTTCAATAAGTTGTACTGTTCGATGATCGCCGCAGGTGAAGCTATCGGGGCTTTAGATGTCGTGCTTGATAAGCTCTGGCATCTACTTTCGCGCCAGATGAAGCTCAGAGGGGAGGCTATCACTGCCATGGTTTATCCCGGCATTTTGGCTAGCTTTTCCTTTTTGATTATCATTATGTTGTTGGGTTTTGTGGTGCCTTCTATCGAAGGCATTTTTGCGGAACGCAAGCTGAATGGATTTACGCAATTTGTGCTTAATGTCAGTCATTTTTTTAGGGACTATTGGTGGCTTTACATCCCCGCTTTTTTTGGAATTGTTGGCTTTGTGGTGTATCAGATACGCTCGCCAGCGGGGAAACTATGGATTGAGCGCAATGCCTTGAAGGTGCCGCTTATTCGCACTTTGGTTATGCAAACCTCGGTGGCGCGCTTTTGTCGGACGATGGGTACTTTACAGCAAGGGGGCTTGCCCTTTATTGAATCGCTGCGTATCTCGCGTGAGGTGATGCGCAATGTGGTGATTGAAGAAGAGATCAAGAGGGCTGAAGCGCGCATTATTGAGGGAAGCACCATTGGCATTGAGTTAGGGCGTACGAAGTGGTTTCCACCCATGGTAGCGCAGATGTTGGCGGTCGGGGAAGAATCTGGCACTACGATTACAATGTTTAATAAGATCGCTGATATGTATGAGCAAGAGGTGGAAAAGACCTTAGCACGTGTCATGGCATTAGCGCAGCCGGTCATATTGATTGTGATGGGGGCAGTCATTGGGACAGTATTGATGGCCATTCTACTGCCACTTACCGATGTGAGTTCTTTGGCTATATAACTTTCATGTGAGGTTTTTTGATGAAAACGCAAACTTCCCCCATACAAGTTCCCAAAATAGGTGTGATGCCGGCACTAGGCATTGGCACATGGCGGCTGAGTGGACGAGAATGTGAGCAGTCGATCAAGTGGGCTTTAGAATTAGGCTATCGTCATATCGATACAGCAGCTGTTTATGCTAACCATGAAGCGATTGCACCGGCGATCAAAGGGTTTCCGCGTGAGGAGTTATTTGTTGTATCGAAAATCATTTACGAAGATTTGCATCATAACAATGTGCAACAGGCTTGTGAGCGCATATTAAAAGAGTTAGGCACGCCCTATTTGGATGTCTTGTTGATTCACTGGCCCTCCGCGGAGGTGGCGCCTGAAACGACATTAGCGGCTATGATGAAGCTTAAAGAGAAGCAGTTGATACGGCATCTAGGTGTAAGCAATTTTATGATCGCTGATCTTGAGAAGCTCGAAAAAAAGCATTTCCCCATATTAACAAATCAAATTGAACTACACCCTTATCTGCAAGAGGAGTCATTGACACAGTATTGTCAGCAGAATGGGATGATTGTCACAGCCTATCGCCCCATTCAAAAAGGGGAGGTCGACCGCGAGCCTCTGCTGCAGACGATTGGTGCTAAGTATAAGAAAACACCAGTACAAGTCACCTTGCGCTGGTTGTTCCAGCGTAATATTGTGTCTATTCCCAAGGCTTCATCTAAAGAACATCTGCTGGAAAACATCTCTATCTTCGATTTCGTGTTAACACAGGAAGAGATGCAAGCGATTGCGCAGCTCGAAGCTGGCAGACGCTACGTTTGCTAAGTGTAAGTATCCAAAAAATCTTATCGTTATATCGTTACATCGTTTCCATCATTAATCTTGCTGCGAGGTAAAACTAGCCTTGTTGCATAAATGGAGCACACCGTAATTCTTTTATCATAAACAGGACCCTCTCTGTGCCTCTGTGTTTTAAATTTTTTATCTTCAATGGTTTATCGTTATATTGGATTTATGCAACAAGGTCGGTAAAACTCCCTAAGTGCAGAAGTGATTGCGCACTTGCAGCTGGCCAGGGCTACGTTTGCGAAGCCGCGCACTGATAAATTCGTAATCAACTACGGAAATATCTGATAATTTCGTAGTATGCTACGAAATTATCAGTTTTATGGTGGATAAAATCGCATTTTCGTAATAGAATAAGCATAAACAGAGGTGTTTTTATGTTTAAGCGTTTGCTTGACGTGACGAAAAAGCGAAGTTTTTTTCTTTTTGGGGCGCGAAATACGGGTAAAAGCACGTATTTGAAGCGTACCTTTAAAAAAGAAAATACACTATGGTGTGATCTTTTAGACCCTGACGAAGAAGATCGCTTTTCACGAAAGCCTAATACGCTTTACGAAATGGTGAAAGCCGCACCAAAAACGATGACGCATGTTGTGATTGATGAAGTTCAGAAGGTGCCTAAGCTTCTCGATGTGGTGCATCGCTTGATGGGAGAGACGGATCTACTTTTTGTGATGACAGGCTCATCTGCCCGGAAATTGAAGAGGGGTGGGGCGAACTTATTAGCTGGTCGCGCCTTCGTTTATCATATGTTTCCTCTGACAACATTTGAAATCGGTGATCAATTCGACTTAAACTTTACGTTGCATTGGGGGACTTTGCCGGAACTTTTTGCTTTTGATGATGACAAAGAACGCGATCATTTTTTACATGCTTATGCGAATACTTACCTCAAAGAGGAGATTTGGGAGGAACATTTCATTCGCAATCTCAATCCTTTTCGGAAATTTCTAGAAGTGGCCGCGCAGTGCAATGGAAAAATAGTCAATTATTCGAACATTGCGCGCGATGTGGGTGTTGAAGATAAGACCGTAGCTTCATTCTTTTCCCTTCTAGAAGATACATTAATAGGCTTTTTTCTAGAACCCTTTCACAATTCTTTTCGAAAGAGGTTAAGTGAGAGACCTAAATTTTATTTCTTCGATCTGGGGGTTGTGCGCGCACTCTCGCGGCGATTATCGATCCCGCTTATCGAAAGAACACACGCTTATGGGGAGGCGTTTGAACATTTTGTCATTTTGGAAATAATCAGGCTTGCAAGTTATTTTGAGAGCGATTATCGCTTTTCCTATCTTAGAACTCCCAGCGATGTAGAAGTTGATCTCGTTGTTGAGAGGCCCGGGAAGCCGATTCTTTTTATTGAAATAAAAAGTGCAGATGAAATTGAACGAGCTGATTTAAGTGCATTCATTCGGTTAAGCAAAGATTTTGGAGAATGTGAAGCGCTAGTTTTAAGTCGCGATCCCTATCGGAAAAAAATGGATCATGTTGTTGCATTATTCTGGCTTGATGGCATTAAGCTGCTTTTTCAGCAGCACCTTTCCCTCTAATTGGACATGACATGGGTACAGGCAAGCTTTCCTAGCGAGAATTTCTGGTGACCGATTTGATGACTAGTCGGTAATTGTGGTAGCGCTTATAATGTGCGTAACTGAAACAAGACAATAAGGAAAATTTATATGTACGCTCAGTCCATTCAACGTCGTTTTGTTACTCTCATTGAAATGATGATTGTGATGTTCCTCATAGCTCTGATCACAGGAGTTATTGCCTATAACTATCGTGGAAGCCTTGATGAAGGCAAAGCTTTTAAAACAAAAGCGGGCATTGAAAAGGTTAAGACGATCCTTAATCTCGAAGTGGCAAAAGCCCCTCAGTTGCGCGATAGCATTGCAAGCGATTGGCAAAAAATTATTCAAGACTCTCCTTTGGTTCATGATCCAAAGGCACTTCTAAAAGATGGTTGGGGAGAAGACTATCAAGTATACATCGATGATAGTAATGGTGAGATCGATGTCACTTCACGTCGCTTCGAAGAATATAAGAAGAAGAACCAATCGCTCTTTAACGACTAACGAAGTGTTCAATGATATACTGCCGCCGCCTTGTGACATTAATAGAGTTACTCGTGGTTATTTCTATTTTGGCATTGGTAGGCGGTGTCGTGGCGATTGGCATTGGCAAAGCCCTCATTGATCAACGCTTCCGCACCGAAGTGAGCTTAGTTGTCGATCAATTGCGTTTAGCTCAAGATTTGATGCTTATCTTGGGGACAGATGTCCACATGCATGTTGAAGGGTCAAAAGACAATAAAGGCATCGATATATGGTTGGTCTTAGAAACGAAGTTGCCTAACAACCTGCAGCGAGAAGTACTCAAGCGGCATCAACTCAAAACGATTCGGGGCTTCACTTTTAAGGATAAACTCGATGATGCTCAAACTGATGGCTTTGTCGATGTGAAATTTTTATCTGGCGGCATGGTGATGAGTAAAGGAATCATGCGCTTAGATACCTTGGGGGATGCGCAGGGAGCTGATGCGACGGCTAGATTTTTAGAAAGCTACATTTGTTTAGCGGGTTATCCACGTCCCATTGTGAGCACTGATAGCAAGGAGACGGCGGAAGCGACATATACTGCCTATGAGAATGGTGATCTAGATAAGAAATTGACGGACGACACCTATGCCAAGTTACCTGAAAAGTTAAAGCAACCCGAAAAAGCACTGTCTGTCCAAGAAGAAAAGATAGACCCATCCAAGACGAAGTCTCCGCCAAAACAACCCCAAAGTAAGCCACCAAAGGCTGGTGAAAAAAGCTTTACACTGCTTATGGGGTAAGGAAAGAAATGAAATTATATTGCAATAAAGCCCGACCGGTTGTTCTCTTGGAGGTCTTGATTGCTTTTGCTCTTGTGGCCTTGTGTGCCTTGCCGTTGATCTATCCGCATGTTTTCATTTTAAAATCTGAAAGGCAGTTTGTAGCTAGTGTTGAGCTGGATCACTTGGTCAATTTGATCTATGCCGATCGGTTGCAAAAGTTATATTTGAAGGAGATATCTTGGGCGGAGATTGAAGGTGGTAAAGAGATATCGTTGGATGAGGGGCTCTATAAACAACTCGGTTATGAAGGGGAGTTGCCATTTATAGGCACGTATCGCTTTGAAGACGTAAAGCATAAACCACGCACTCCTGGTGAGAAAACAATCTATCTTTTTAAACTCATTTTTACTTTCATACCCAAAAAAACAGATGTTAAAAACGGAAAAGATAAGCTGAGATATAACTACGACATTGTGATTGAACGCAGGCAAAAATGAGAAATTTGAAGAAAAGACCAGCTACTCTGATTGAAGTCGTTATTGCTATGGCCTTGACGGTGATTGTGCTCACGACGCTGACATTTTTCTATCAGCAAGTGACGGTCATCGGCACAGAAATCGACAAAGTGAAAACGCAAGACTTCTACATCCGTTATGTAGAAAATCGCCTGTCGGCAGTATTACCAAGGGTGTTAGCAGAGAGTGATCCTGATTTTGCATTTTTTTCGATGGGCGATGATGGTCTAACAAAGCCAGGAACACAAAATCTCATCTTCACTTTTGACAATGGTGTCAGTCTTGATAAGCTATTCTCAAATCAAGTGGTAGGGCGTCTTTTTGTGGATATGGATGGACGGTTGACATTGGCCTATTGGCCGACACCCAAGCGGTGGGATAAAGCTGAAGCAGCTCCCATGAAAAAGGAAATCTTGCTGGAAAAGGTCGCTACGATGGATTTAGCATTTTTCATCGCACCAGACACTGAGAAACCAGAGGATAAACCCGCCGCTGAAAGTGAAGGAAAGAAGGAAACAACGAAAGGCAAAAAGAAAGCGGAAACAACTAAAGAAGATTCTAAAAAGGAAGAGTCTAAGAAACAGGAGGCTGAAGGGGAAAAAGTCCCAGAGCCTGAGCCTAAGGGCGATTGGCGTGTGCAGCCGTGGCTTAAGGAATATCAGAAGTTACCTGTGATGGTGAAGATTAAGCTCACTTTGGCCGAAGAAAAGAAAGAGATGACCTTTATTTTTCCCTTAGCAAATAGCAAAGCGCATATCATATACGATTAAACACTTGTAAGATGAATTTTTATGAATGTACTGATTTTTGTGATGACAATGTTGATGTTGCTGTCGTTATTGACCTATGCGCGGCTCGAGACATATCGCAATTCACAGATTTTTCAAGTGATATTCAATCGCTATATGGAACAAGAAGAGCGTGGCTATATCAATCTGGCAGCCGATAAGCAGTATATGAAGACAAAGGGATTGGCGAAGAAAAAAGACGGAGCAGAGAAAAAAAAATCCGAACTTCCTGTGGCGGCAACGCCACGCATTAGTCTCGCTGCTTTGGTCGACAAAAAGTTACGCGATGCAAAGCCTGAGGAGTGGAAGCAAACGCAGATAATGCTCAAGAATCTCATTTACACATTGTATGGCGATCAGACTTTTTTCAGACAAGCCATCGATAACCAACCAAGCTTGCTGGATGATTTAATCAATGCCTTAACGAACACGATTGATGACCTCCCTAAAGAAAAGAAAATCAAAAAAGCTTCAGGTTTGGCTACTCTCTCTCTTCCAAACAAAGAACTGGATACAATCCTTTACAAGATGTTGCATGGAGCCCCTTATCTAGATATACCCCCGGCAACTACCGAGGAAACTGTCATAGTCCAATCCAAGGACACGCAAGAGGAAGAAGACCAAGATGATCCTACATTAGAAAAGGAAGCTGATGAATATCGATCGCCGGAAGGTTATTACTCATTACTCGACTTCGTTAATTTATCTTCTATGCCAAAAGTCAGGGTCTTTTTGGCTCCGCGTGAAGTCCTTATGGCTATCTTTCATGAACCAACGATTGTGAATGACATCATCGCTCAACGGCAACAGTATTTTAACCAGGCTCTTGATGGCAAGCCGACGAAGGAGTTATCAGAGACTTTTAAGAATCAGTTCGACCAGCGGCGCGCTCCTGAAATTGATGCAAAGGCGCTTGATTTTAGCGTGACAAAGACGAATCCTCAAAATTATTAAAGAATATCAGCATGCGTTTACCAGATGATTTGAACAGCGCGTTATCCCATGAACTTGCTACCGTACCCCGCTCTGCATTGACAGCGGCATCAGAAGAGCTATCAAAACGCTATCGCAGCGCTGAGAGGGATAAAAAGCCAGTGTTTATGACCACACTAGCCCATCGCCTTGCATACCTTGCCGTGCGTATGCCAGCGACATATGCGGTGGTAAGAACGGTTTTGGAAGAAATCAAACACAGGATACCCGATTTTGCCCCTCATTCACTGTTAGATGTGGGAGCCGGACCAGGCACGGCCACGTGGGCCGCCATCAATACTTTTCCGGAGCTCACGCTTCTTGCATTGCATGAAAAAGACAGTGCCTGGTTGGAGTTGGGAGAGCGCCTTATGCGGAAGTCAGCATGTGCACAGCTAAATGCGGCGAGATGGAGTCAGCGTGATATCACCCAAAATAGCGTGGCGGAAAGACATGATTTGGTCATTATGTCGTATGTGATCGGTGAGTTGCCTCTTGAAAAACTCGGTGAGGTTATTTCACAAACATGGCAGAGCGTTGATCATGTTCTTGTTGTGATTGAACCTGGCACCCCCCATGGATTCGAGCGTATCCGCTTAGCGCGGGAGCTGTTGATTCAAGCTGGAGGATGGCTGGTTGCGCCTTGTCCCCATTGCAAAGCTTGTCCGATGCCAAGCGATGATTGGTGCCACTTTTCCAAACGCCTTGAGCGTTCTTCTATTCATATGTCGGTAAAAGATGTGGGGTTGGGCTATGAAGATGAGAAGTATTCCTATGTAGTTGCTGCCCGGGAGCCTATTGTGCTGCCTGAGGCACGCATTTTGCGTCATCCGCAGATTCATTCAGGGCATGTGGATATGTTTGTGTGCGCTCAAAATGGATTGGAGAAGAGGATCATTTCGCGCCGGCAGGGTGAAGTCTATAAAAAAGCACGTAAGCTAGATTGGGGAGATACGTTATGATCAGCCTTGTAGGGCTACAGAAGAAAAATAGCAGGATGATAGGATGGACAGGATGAAGGAGAAGGGATTCCAAACTTTTTAGTTTGTAGCTGTGTGTGCATTATTGTCCGATTTATTTTTTCAACGCAAAGGGGGCAAAGTTCGCAAAGGCGCAAAGAAAGGCATGCCTCATGCAAACAGGTCTATAGCATAGACAAGATGGGTGCAAGGCGGCAGAGGCATCGTTGCAGCTAAGATGACATGAACCTTTAAACCAATCCCCATGATCGCTATGCCAGCGGTTGTGAGCTGGGCGACACACACAGCAGACAGGCTCTTCACAGTTGAGTTGTGTGTGTCGCCCAGCTCACAACCGCTGGCATAGCGATCATGGGGAGGAGCTTCCAGCGGATTGCTGAGGCAATCCGCTGGAGATTTTTGCTGCCGCGATGGTGCTGCGCATCTTAGTACACTCTGAATGCCCTTGCATCTATCCTATCTATTATGCCACTGTACGATCGGCCTATCCTGTAAAAATCAGACACATTTGGCAATAACAAATTAACCACGCAATTTCTTAGTTGGAAGGTCTCATTTTAGAGTACTTTAGTCTATGCTATAGGCCTGTTTGCATGAGGCATGCCTTTCTTTGCGCCTTTGCGAACTTTGCCCTCCTTTGCGTTGAAAAAATAAATCGGACGATAATGCACGCACGACAGCCCGTTATTAAGTTCGGGATCTCATCCTGCCTATCCTATTATCCTGCTATTCAGATTTGGGCTTTGTTCTGGTGGAGCTGTGCGGTTGTTTTTGAGGTGGTGCCAGCGCTGCTCATTTGATTTGATATGCAGCACTTTGTGCTTCGAGAGCATGACTTTTCCAGGCGCGCCTTTGATGCGCTTTAAGAATTTGACTTGTGTCAGGCAAATTTCACCCTCGTCTTTATCTTTCATTTTACTATAGCGGATAGCCAGTTCAGCAGCCTCTTGAATTGTTTCTGGATCAGGTTCTGTACCTTTAGCACAGCGGATGACAACATGTGAGCCTGGGTAATTGTGTGCATGCAGCCACCAGTCTGACCCATTTGCACATTGGAATGTGAGCCGGTCATTATCTTTAGCACTCTTGCCTACCCATATGGGTACTCCCGTAGATGAGAAGAACTGGTGGTAGGGCTTAGGAGGCTCTGTCTGTTTGCGATGTGGAAGGGTTTTATCTTTATGCCAATCGTAACCATGCCGTTGGCAGAACTGTTCTAGATCTTGCATGGTGGCAATATCGGCCACGACGAGCAAATGATGCTCACATTGGTCGATATTGTTTTGGGCTAACGCTACCTGCCGAGCCGCATGTTCGATGCCACGATGCATCTTTTTCGCTTGCTTAAAGCGTTTGGCTATCTGGGTTTGGATATCGAGGAGTGGATCGAGAGGAATAGCGCGCTCTTGTCCTTCTTGCTCCCAATCGGCGATGGTGATTTCAGCCATCCCTCTATGGATGCGATATTGGTTGGCTTGCAGGAGGAGGCCTTCATGATGTACGGCAGCCCATTGCAAATAATTGTGATAGATGGATTGTAACTCTGTTAGCCTGCGGAGAGATCTTTTGAGCAGTCTTTTAAGTCCGGTAATGACGAGGCGCTTCTTTTGCTGAAAGGCAGCGTCAGCAACTAGCTGGGAATTGACATCAATGGGGGGAAGCTCGTTGAAGGTCATAGCTAAGCTCATCTCTTTGTAGCCCGTAGCCAAGGCTTGCGAGCGCAGCGAAGACCGCCGCAGCTACGGGAATGTTAAGTGGGATGTTCAACCCTGTAGGGGTTCTTCACTTTCAATCTCGTGAGATAAAGAGATGAACCCCTACAGGGTTGATGCTATAATTGATTGTCTCGTAGCTGCGGCGGTCTTCGGTGCGCTCGCAAGCCTCTTAGCTACGGGCTACAAAGAGATGAGCGTCGCCATTAGCTTATCTTATGTCTTATGAATGCAGCGCGAAGGCGTCCTGTTTGAGTGCTTCCAATAAGGCATGCGTGCGATCGGTCTTTTCCCAGGTGAAGTCCTTATCGCTTCTACCAAAGTGCCCACCTGCGGCCGTCTTTCTATAGATCGGACGTTTGAGATCGAGCATTTCAATGATGCCTTTAGGGGAGAGGTTGAACACTTGTGGGACAATATGGCTTAAGACATCATCTTTAATTGTGCCGGTACCGAAAGTATCCACTTTGATGGAGATTGGGAAAGGCACGCCGATGGCATAAGAAACCTGTACTTCACAGCGTTTAGCCAATTTGGCAGCCACGATATTTTTAGCCACATAGCGCGCTGCATAGGCTGCTGAGCGATCTACCTTTGAAGGGTCTTTCCCTGAAAAGGCTCCGCCACCATGTCGTCCCATGCCACCATAGGTGTCGACAATAATTTTTCTGCCTGTCAGTCCGCAATCCCCTACAGGACCCCCAATGACGAAACGTCCAGTGGGGTTGATGTAGAATAAAGTATTTTCGTCGATGAAGTGAGGAGGTACAATTTTGCGTACCATGGCCTTCATATCGCGGCAGATGGTATCGTGATCGACATCTGGAGAATGTTGCGTAGAGATTACCACTGTATGCAGACGTTGCGGCACATGATGTTGGTTGTATTCGATTGTTACTTGTGATTTTGCATCGGGACGTAAGTAGGGAAGCTCATTAGCATGACGAATGCGGCGAAGCTCATGGATGATGCGGTGTGCAAGCATGATAGGCATAGGCATCAACTCTGGTGTTTCATCACAGGCATAGCCAAACATGAGGCCTTGATCGCCAGCGCCTTGCTCCGTATATAGCCCTTGTCCTTCATTGACACCTTGTGCAATATCGGCGGATTGTTTGTTGATAGAAACTAAGATGCCGCATGAGCGATAGTCGAAACCTAAATCGCTATCATCGTAGCCGATGTCTTTGATCGTTTGGCGGGCGATTTCTTGGTAGTTGAGTTGAGCGTTGGTGGTGATTTCCCCTCCGATGATGACAAGTCCGCCACACACCATTGTTTCGCAGGCGACTTTTGAAGCGGAGTCTTCTTTCAAGCAGGCGTCGAGGATGGCATCTGAAATTTGATCGGCAATTTTATCTGGGTGTCCTTCTGCCACGGATTCTGAAGTGAAAAGAAAATTACTCATAAGGGTATCTCTCAATTAATAATTTAAGAGGATAATAATAGTTTCAACAAAATTGTAAGTCAATATAATCCTGCATATGTTCACGGGGTGTACAGTTTTCGTGCCCGCGTGCGTGCCCGTGCCGGTGCCCGAATTAATCTCACGCTATCTTTAGAACTGAAAATCTTTCAACCTTGCCAATCATGTTTTTCTTTTTTTATAAGTACATGTTTTAGCCAGATAATTGTGCTATTTATTTTCTGTTTTATGCTAACGATTTCTTTAAGTTGACGCCATTGCCTGAACATGTACATAATCCTTCTTAATAGGAGGTGATGATGCACAAAGTTTTACTTTTTGGCTTAATGATTGTGTCTCCTCTATGCGTAGTGGCCGAAGTCCCACCGGCTCCATTGTCATTTCATGAGCTTGGGAGTGTGGCCTCGGATGCTCTTGATCAGCAGGTTGTGCAGATCCGCGGCTTTCTTTACACAGCTGATGATGGGCAGCAAATTTTGGCTGCCGAACCCAATTTGAAGAGTTGCTGTGTGGCCAGCGAAGCCAAGATTGGTCAGCAGATCGTGGTGCTGGGAGAGTTACCTAGCCACCAAAGGCAGGCAGTTTTTGTGCAGGGACGATTAATTGTGGAGCGCTCTATGACTCCTAATGGGGCCGCGAAAACACGTTTTCGTTTAGAAAATGCCTCGATCGTCCCAGCAGAAGAGCATGCAGGTGGCAAGCTGGCATTGGGGTTGACGCTGTTAGCGCTTATAGGTGTTGGTGGTTATCTATTGCGCTACAGAGGCAATTTCCGCTAAAAAACTTCACTCTCTGAAAGCAATCACTTTATCAGCATTTTTTTCGTAAAGTCCCATATTTTCGGGCGCGGGCACGGGCGCGGGCACGGCTTTTCTAGCGGGAATTGCTGGTCGCAGGCTGCAACGTCGATAGTTCTACTTTATCTATCGGGAGGCCAAGGAATGATTTCCCTAGAGATTGGAATTTATGTGGATCATCGGAGACAAAGTAATGGTGGGGTTCTTGGTTGCATGTTGATCTGTCGAGATTGGATCCATGCAGGAGTTTGGCCACTTGCTCAGCACAAGCTGCTGCAGAGTCTATGATGGTGATCTGTTCGCCAACTTCCTGTCTAATCAGTTCTTTGAGTAGAGGGTAATGCGTGCATCCTAGAATGAGCGTATCAATGTGTTGGGATTCGAGAGGTTTGAGGTATTCTTGCACGATCAAACGTGCTGCTGGATGGTGTGTAAAATGTTCTTCAACTAGCGGTACGAACAAAGGACAGGCGATGGGAAGGATGTAGGCATGAGGATCGCGTTCTATAATAGCCTTTTGATAAGCTTGTGAGTGTATTGTCCCTTTGGTGCCCAAAACAGCGACGCGTCCATTTTTGGAAGTTTCGATGGCGCGTTGCGCACCCGGATCGATAGCTCCTACGATAGGTAGAGAGTAGGTTTGTTGTAGACTATCCAGAGCATGCGCTGTAGCGGTACTGCAAGCGATAATCAACATTTTAATATTTTTTTCGAGTAGAAAGTTAGCGTTTTCTAGCGAATAGCGGATGATGGTTGCTGGACTTTTATCGCCGTAGGGTAGACGGGCGGTATCGCCAAAGTACACGATATGCTCGTTTGGCAGCAAACGAAGGAGTTGTTGCATCACTGTTAAGCCGCCAAGACCGGAATCGAACATACCTATGGAGGCGCTAGCTGTATGCATTATTTTTCGGGTAGTTGCAGTATCTTGCCAACGACGATGCGATCGTTCGTCAGACCATTAAGTTCTTTAAGGGCTTGCACGGTAGTATTGTTATTGCGAGCGATTTTCTCTAGGCTATCGCCTGGTTTGATGCGGTAAGCGCGGTCGCTATTGATAGAAGTGTTGGCTGAGGGGGATGTGATGTTGTTACTGCTGCTCGCTGTGGGTGTAGTGACAATATTTTTTGAGGGGGCTGGTTCGTTGGGTTGTAAGGCATCCATGATGGAGCGCATAGCAGCTTGCAGATGTTCGATATTTTGATTTTGCAGGTCGACAATTTTTTCGAGTTCAGCGATTTTCTGTTTGTATTGTGCTAAAGAGGATGTTGTCTCGTTGGCATGTGCTTTGAAAAGGCGTAGGTCTGCGACGAGGCCTTTGGTAGCTGTTTCTAGGTTAGATATTTTATCTTCGATATTTTCCGTGCTTCCTTTGAGCTGTTCTTTATGGGCTTTGCTTGTATCGCTAATTTGATCGCGCACACCTTCGATGATGGCATCTAAGTTGTTGAGCTTTTCATCGAACATGCGAATTTCGGATTCGTGATTGCGCATTTCGTGGCGTATGCTTTCGAGGGAAGTGCGCACTTCATTGATGGCTTGGGTATTTTCTTGGAGGTAGTAATTATTGTTGTTGCTATTGCGTGCAGGAGCGCTGTGGGCAGTCGTGTGGACAAAAACTGTAATGAAAGCAAGTAAGGCGGTCCTTACTTGCTTTTTGGTGCAAATGGAAAACATCGTATTAAACTACCCTGCTTGGCTCTTAATAGCGTTGATAGACTTTAAATTCCGCACGGCGGTTTTGGGCCCAAGAATCTTCGTTGTGATCGTAGAATAAGGGTTGCTCTTTGCCATACGAGATGGTGAAGATGTTATCTGGGCTAACCCCTTCTTGGATCAATTGATTGCGCACGGCATTGCTGCGGCGAGAGCCAAGGGCTAGGTTGTAGGCTTCGGGCCCTCTTTCATCACAGTGGCCAGCAATGAAGACGCAAACGCCTGGGTTGCTGCGCATGTAGCTTGCAACGGAATGTAACGTATTTACATTGTCCTGTCCTTTAACCAAGTTGCTGTTGTATTCGAAGGTGATGTTGCGGAACACTGCAGACCATGCAGGGTTGGTGCTAGGATCTTGGAAGGCATTGATGCCAGGGATGGAACTTCCTGGGTCGCCAGGGGTTTCACGAGGCTGTTGGCTCACGTAATCGGCCATGGCCACTTGATCGTCATAGCTTTGATCGCTCAAAGGTACGAATTCACTACCCATTGAAGGGGCGTTGTAGCTGTTTGCGTAGTATGCATCTTCGGCGGGCATGAAGTCGGAGGGGTACTGTACGGCACGTGAGTCGCCATGTTTGCCGCCCATGGTGCGCAAACCTCGTGACATGTGTCTGCCGGCGGATTTACTATCCTCCCACACTTCATCAGAGCCGCGTTGACAGGATGTTATCGATAGCCCTAAACAGGCAATGCAAATCATCAGAAATAATTGTTTTGTTCCCATAAGAATGCCCCCTCGCTGTAACTTAAATATGGCTGGTTTAGCCAGAAAAATATATGAGGACTGGATATTAGCATAACATTATCTATGGGAAAAGAGAAAATTGCGCAAAACAACAAGATAAACAAAATCTTTTTTTAAGACTTCTTAATTTAAACTTCACAATTATCGTGCATGATTGATCTCTGCTTAATGAGTCAGGTGATTAATCGTAAATATATTTTATAAACAGAGACACAGTGTTCACAGAGAAGAATTTTAATCAACCAGCGTCTCAATTTTATTGGGAAAATAGATCTTCAATCTCATAGAACCCCTCCGTGAACTCTGTGTCTCTGTGTTTCAATAAGTTGTTTTATTGAGACATCTGGAGTGTCTTATATTAGTAATTGTTGTTTTTGTGTCAAAGCGGTATAATAGTTTAGTTTAAGTTTTAAAAAGGCTTTTTGTTTTATGGTTTCTAACCTTTCTTTTTTTACGCAATTTTGGACAACTCCCGTACTTTCCGCGCAAGAGATGAGGGTGCAGTCGGCGCTAGCGGCGTGTCAGTATGGAAATATGGTCCAACTTCAAGCCAATATCAACGATAATGAAGGCGACTGGCTTAATCAACCGGTAAATGGGCAATTGCTCTTGCATGTAGCTGTTAAAAATGGACATATGGAGCTGGTGAAGTGCCTACTCGACATGGGCGCTAAGCCGGATATTAGAGACAGTCATGGTTTATCGGCGATAGATTATGCTACTTTAACGCCGATGGGAGAAAAAATTCTTCCCGCATTGCTGGCGTTGCTCATTGGGCGTAATATTGAAGAATTATCGAAAACGGTGTTGTCCGATCCAAGTAAAAGGGGGGACATCGAGCAGAGTCAAAAGCAAATTTATACTACCTGCGCTAAATTTTTGCCGGCAGTACGCGATATCTTGACGCAGTTAATTGGCGATGGTTCGCAGCGCATGTGCATCCCACCTGAAGATCTTAAAACCCCTATTGATGAAGAAGGAAATACCATTTTGCATCTGCTTGCCGGCATGGTCAATGGGGATGTGCTGAAGTATGTGCTGCCTGATGATTTTGTGGATTTTGATGCCATTGTCAATAAGGCAGGTCAAAGCCCCTTACACTTTGCTTGTGCTCTTGAGTCTGGCTGCATCCAATATCTTATTGGCAACAAAGCCGATTTCAACAAAGAGGATTTGGCTGGTATCTCACCACTAGCTTTGATAGGAGCTACGGCCATGCAGCGCGATCCGTTAAACGCGGGTGGACTGCAAAAAGCCATGGCGGGATTAATCTTGGCTAAATGGGTGAGTGACTATGCATTGCAGGGCACCCAGGTGGGGAGTATCATGCGCTTCCTCACAGGTTTCATGAATTGGGGATTGGCGGCTACAGAGGGGAGCACCTTTTTCAATCATTATGGCTTGAGAGGGCTTACTGACTACCGCAGCATAATGGTCATCGCGGCCTCTTCAGGCTATTTGGGAGAACAAGTGCAGCAGGCTGCATTGATCTTAAAAATTGGCACGATAGCACTTAGTGCCTTGCAGGGACTAAAGAAGACATGGGAGTGGAGCAGTTTCAATCCTCGGAAAGCGTTATCAAAGGCGGTCGTCCATGGCATCACTTTGGGGTATGCTGTAACAGAGGGACAGCAGCTGGCCAATCGCATTGCTAAATACTGGGATGATCAGCATAGGATAGGCAAGGCGATCCCTTGGAAGGGAAAGTTCGATGAAGCTGAGAAAGAAGCGGCTAAGTGTGAGAGCTTGAGTGGACCAGAAGGCTGTGGCTCTGCCAATGAGTTGCAAAGCGCCTGTGCTGAGTTGATTAAAGATTGTAAGACTAAATGGACATTGCATGCGCAGGCTTATAATGACAAAATAAAACTAATTTTCGATAAGCCGCATCATACCCCTTCATTTTTAGATCAATGCTTTCCTCAAGCTGCTGAGCAGCGCGAAATAAGTCGCGCTAAGGAGATTCTTGGGCCACAGGGTGGTTTCAATCAAACTCAATTTGATTTGAATCCTGAAAACTATTTAAATCGCGTATTTCGTCCGATTGCATTGCGCAATCACCCCGATAAATGTCACACAGATATGTGCCAGCAGACATTTGAAGCCGCCAAGGCTGCCAAGGAAACGTTGTTGTGGCATGAAGCTATTAAATTGAGTCCAGAGGCCTTACAACGCATTGCACAAGATGTGCAAGATAAAATGTTGGAGCAAGAATATACAAAGGATTGATTAAGTATGATGTCCCATGCGTTGATTGATATGTTGATCTTAAAAGCTCCCCACTTGGTGGAAGCACCTGCGGATCACCCTAAAGGTATTGGGGTAATTTTTGATATGGATGGGGTGTTGGTTAATAGTGAAGAAGCGCATTTTATGAGCTGGCAACAGGCATTGCGGAAATGTGGCGTGGTGGATTTTCAGGAGGATGAGTATTTTGAGTATGTGGGGCATGCCGCGGCCTACAATGCGCAAGCTTTAGCCGCTCGCTATGCGGTTGGTGCTTCTACCGCTATTCTGCATGCAAAAACTGAGCACTATAACGAATTGCATCAACGAGGTTTACCTCCAGTGGAGGGGGTTGTGGCCTTTGTGCAAGCCCTATCTACCATGAAGCAGTCGCATAGCATTAAGTTGGGCGTGGCATCGTCAGCCAAGCGGCATGATATTCTTTTTACTTTAAAGAAGATCGGTTTGAATGATGCCTTTGATGTTGTCGTTTCGGGTGCGGACGATTTAGCCAGCTACCATGATCCTGAAGGCACGAATAAGCCTAAACCTTATGTCTATCTCGAGGCAGCCAGGCAGCTAGGACTTCCCCCTGCGCGCTGCATTGCCTTTGAAGATAGCAGCATCGGAGTGGCTGCCGCCGCCGCGGCAGGTGTCTACACCTATGCTGTACCCCACAAATATACGTGTCGACACGATTTCTCCAAAGCCAACCGCGTGCTTCCTTCCTTTTTAGCCTAAGCTACAATTTTGCCTAAGCTACAATTTCTAGCTGCGCGGTTCCCAGCTTGGGAAGCGCTTTTCGCCTATGCCGGAGGTGATTTGGACCGCATCGCTTTGGTTGAGGTTGATTAAATAAAGCTCACAGGCGTTGGCATCGCTCGAATTGAAAACCAGATGCAAGCTATTGGGTGCCCAGCTAGGATTCTCTTTATTGTTGGTTCCTTGGGTGAGCTGCCTTTCTTCCTTAGTATTCAGATCGTAAATCCAAATTTGACGTGTCCCTTGAGTGATTGAACAATAGGCGATTTTTGTGCCATCGGGCGACCAGGCTGGGGCTGTATTTTCTCTATTGCGCTTCGTCAGCAAGGTGGCTTTGATGTCCTTTAGGCTAGTTCCAGGGGCAGGCACCTTCATTACGTAGATGCGTGGGGCACCGTCTTTATTCGAAACAAAGGCGATTTGTGAGCCATCCGGACTAAATGTCGGCGTTCCCTGGGTGGCTTGATGGGTGGAGAAAATTTGGTAGGGTTTGCCTGTGGCACCCACTTCTGGATTGAAAGGTAGAATAAACAAATCGGGATTGCCGGTGACATCGCTGATGAAGGCGAGTTTATCGCGCTGACGCGATAGGGTCGGCATGAGCTGGTTCCCCTTCATCAGTGTTAGGCGCTGCGGTGCGGCCCCTTCCGTGAGAGATTGGTAGTAGATTTTGGGTTGTCCGGTGTTATAGGAGACAAAGAAAAAGCTGCCTGCGGCATACCCATTTTTAGGAGGGACGTAGAAGGGTGCGATGCTGTAGCCGCTGTTTTTGGTCAGTTGGCGTCGATTTTCCCCATCATAATCTGCCTCCCATATCTCGGAGTTCCATTGGGTGCCTTGTTTGCTTTTTATGGTGTATAATATACGGGTAGAGGCGATGCCATCTTTATTGAAAAGAGCTTTATGAATGATGTCTGCTAGTTGATGGATTTGGCGTCGATCGCGTTTTAGATCACCTGTAAGCGGCAGTGCGTCGATGCTTTTGGCATTGTCGGCATTGGAGGCAAAGAGGCGCACATTTAGCTTGCCATCGCGCACGCGCACTTTAACCAGATAGAAGGCATTAAGCGCTTTCCAATCAGCTGGAGTTGGGGCTTGTTCCAAAGAGGTGGCATTTGATTGCTTTTCCCGTTCGTTGGTGGGCTGTAGAATAAATGTCATGCCATTGTGATCGAGATCAAATTGCAGGACTTTTTCAAGTTTTGCACAATATGAGCTATCGAGGTTGGCATTTTCGCAGATGAAATGGCTTAAGTAGATAGGCAGGCGTTGTGTTTCTGTCGCCAGCCGCACGAGGATGGGGTCGTCATCAGCCATGGCTGTTTGCATATGCCCTATAAGCAGCAAGGTGATGATCGTCATTAAAAAGCGATGGGCGATTATTTTCATAGATGGTGTTTCCTTACAACTCATTGCTCAAGGTGACTGTGAAGGTATATTGTGGTTCTCGGCCAAAATTTGTCCCAAAGGCTGGGAACGTGAGACTAGGTAACGTTTTTTCAATATGGTTGCGGTTGGTGTTGCTTTCAGCACTCACCACTACTACTTTAGCAACTTTGCCTGAACGTTCCAAGGTTAATCTGATTTTCACGGTGCCATATTCAGGGAGTTTTAGTAAAAGCTTTAAGCGGCTGGCCAATTCATCGCGATAACCAATTTCTCGATCAGTAAGGGGCGTGGCATTGCTACCGTTGATGCCATCGATTTGCAATGAGGTGATGGCACTAGGGATGGGTGCCGTTTGTAGCGCCGGCAGCTTGCTCGTTTGCATTTTATCCCGGGTTTGTCCCACTTGGGCCATTCTTTCTTGTGCTTGTGAGATGAGTTGTTGTTGGCGCGCCTTTTGGGCGGCTTGTTTTTCAGCTTCGATTTTGCGCTGCTCTTCCGCTGCTGCTTTTTGGGCGGCTTCTTTTTCTGCCTTTTCCATCTTGAGTTTCTCGGCGGCGAGTTGCTCCGCTTTTGAAGTGTCTTTCACTGGTGGTGGGTTTTTGACAGATGGTGGCGGTGGTGTGGGTTTTGGCACTGCTGGCTTAGGGGGTGGTGTTTTTTTTACCGGTGGAGGGGGTGGTTTTGTCGGTTTGGGAGGTAGTTTTTTAGCATCGGTTTTTTTTTCTGGTGCTGGCTTTTTAGCCTCAGTTTTGGGTGGCAGCTTGGTGTCTTTGGGTTTTATTGCTGCGGGAGGTGGGGTAGTAGGCTGTTTGGGAGTGGGTGTTGGGGTTGGAATAGGAGGTTTGGATTTCACCTCTTCGATAGGGGGAAGTGTTTTGACTGGCGGTGCCGGTTGTTCTAGGGGTGGCTTGGGAGAGACCTTTTCAACGGGTGGCTTGGGAGAGACCTTTTCAACGCTCGCTTTGGGGTTATCCAAGACGAGTTCTGGAGGTGCATCGCTAGCGGCGATTTCGCGGATGACAGTGGATGCAGCAGGCGGCGCCGCTGGGGAAAGAGAGACAGTCTGCACGACCAGGCGGCGGGGAGTGGGGGGCGGCAGGGGTTTAGAAAAAGGGGACATCCATGCTGTCCATCCGATCAATAGGAGGTGGAGCAAGATCACGACGCCAATGATAGGTAGCAGGGATTTGTCCTTAGAGTCAAATGTGGAAAGTATGCTTTGCGACATGATTTAGCCGGTTTTGGACATAATTAGGCTGGTTTTAGTACGACATCCATTTGTTGGAAGCCAGCAGCTTCGGCGGCATTTTTAATAGCTTGATAGGTGCCGAAATTAGCATTTTTATCATGAAAAAGTTGCGGTTTAGCGTTGGGGTAGCGCACTTTGGCCTGTTTGAGGTAGTCGGCAAGTTGGCTAAATGTTACCGCGCGCCCTTCGATGAGAATGGTGTTGTCCTGGCGCACATGGATGGCGATGGGGCTGGCCTCTTGCACCGAGATTGATTTTTCTTGCGGTGCATATGAGGTATCCGCCAGCTCAACACGGTCGAGCTCTAACATCGGAGCGACTACGATGAACATAATCAAGATGACGAAAACCACATCAATCAAGGGGGTGAGGTTGACAGCAGGCTCTTCGATAGCGGAATTGTTTGACCAGTGGAAAGCGCGTCGACTCATTGCACATCAACCTTGCGATAGTACATTTCTACTGACGCTAATAATTCATTGGAAAAAGCTTCCATGTCGGTTTGAAAATCGCGCACTGAATTTTTTAAATAATTGTATCCAATCAAGGCGGGAATGGCATCGATCAGTCCCAAGACGGTCGTCGCCAAGGCGAGTGAGATCCCGCCAAGCACCATGCTATGCGCGCTGCCACCCGACTGGGTTTGCAAATCGGCAAAAGTGGTTAAAATTCCCCATACCGTACCGAGTAGACCTAAAAAAGGCGCTAAACTTACAATGGTGGAGAGCATAAAGAGATTTTTTTCGAGGGATTTGACTTGATTTGCCATGGTCATCATCAAATAGGATTGGATAAAATCGATGTCTGTCGGTGACATATAGGACACCGTTTCGGCGCTAGGGGTGGCATTTGATTGCTGGCTGAAGTGGCGATTTTTCTTTAGAATATCGACTGTTTGTTTTTTTAAGACGACGTATAAATCCATGAAGGGATTAGGGCGTTTGCGGCGCATTGTTTGGTCGCATTCGAGGCCAAGTGGGTTCATGCGTTGGAGTTCGAAAGTTTGATAAAATTGGGTGGCATGTTTGCGTGCTAAATGAATGATCCATCCGCGGTGGGCGATCAAAATCCAACTACAGATGGAGAGCAGGACGAGTCCGATGAAGATCAATTTGCCTAAAAAATCGGATTCTAGGTAGGCATCAAGGAATGGATTGGAGGCTAAATAAATTTTGTTTACAAACATTACCGAAACCTATATAATTATATACACTTTTATTTAAAAAATCTGTGCATGACTAAGGAGCTTGAAGTTTTAGAAGGGAATACATTTTATTTATTTGTCATAGAGCAGCCTTCGGCAAAGAGATAACGGATTTAGAGCCTATTTGTCAAGCTTATATGCGTGAAAAAAGGATAAAATGAGGTTGTCAGCGATATACACAAACAAGTTCAAAAATTGGTTTTTGGCAAAGAGAAAGCTCCCGCGATTGATCTATCAAAAACGAGCCCATATTATAATATTGGCCTGTTTTTGATAGCTCAATCCCGGGGCTTTCTCAAAGCCAAAAATCCAATTTTTGAGCTTGTTTGTGTATAAGCATTTGCATATAAAGAAGCAAAATGTAAACAATAGTGGATTATTAACATTCTTCGTCTCGCTGCTCGATAGTATCATATTATTTGCGACGCGAAACTTAAAAAGGATATTGCGCATGCTACAGGCATTACGCTTGGTATTTTGTTTATTGTGTTTTGGATTTATAACATCTTCGCAGGCCTTAGTGCATGCTGACACCTTAGATGAAGCATTTGTGGCTCCCGCTGCGATGCATCAAGATCCGGTGTCTGTGCAGCTGGTTAGTGAGGATAAGACGATTTTACCAGGAGCTCCTTTTTGGGTGGCTATCAATATGAAGATGGATCCTACGTGGCATGCCTATTGGAAAAATCCTGGCGATGCGGGCATGGCCCCAGCTGTTGAGTGGCATTTACCTGAAGGATTTTCCGCTGGGACTTTGCAATGGCCCACGCCTAAGCGCTTGGAGTTATCCTCGATTGTGGGCTTTGGCTATGAAGATGAAGTCACCTTTTTGACGCTCATTACGCCGCCTGCGTCTTTGGCTGAAGGGCAAATCCCTCTGAGTTTAGATATTCATTGGCTCGTCTGTTCCGATAGTGCTTGTTTACCTGGCGAATCGCAGGCCTCATTGGAAATCGCGGTTAAACAACAACCTCCGGTGAAAGATCCTCAGCAAATAGCATTTTTTGCACAAGCGCGTGCGCTTTTGCCGCAAAAAAATGCGACCTTGAGTGCGCAACGCAAAGAAGATTTAGTCGAGCTCTCTTTTGCTGAGCATAGCTTTATCAAAAAAGCTGATTTCTATCCTGAGCATCAAGAGGCGATTGATTATACCACTCCTCCGCTCTTTGAAACGCAACCGAATCTTCAGTATCAACATACGATCGTGCTAAAGGAAATCACTCCTGGAACTGCTTTAAAAGGAATTCTCGTGTTGGAAACTGCTAATGGCACGCATGCCTATGATGTCGATCTAGCCATTGCTGCTACCAAAGATAATGGTGACGTGGCTATCAATACAAATGCTGACGATTATGCCTTGGTTACGTTGTCTAAAAATGATCAAGCAACGAATGATTTTGACTTTCAGGGTGGCTTATCGCTGGCGTTGGGGTTAGCTTTCATTGGCGGCCTTATTCTTAACCTCATGCCCTGTGTTTTACCTGTGATCTCTTTTAAAGTGTTGGGATTCATTAAATTAGCTGGTCAAAGTCGGCGCCTAATTCTCCAGCACGGATTGGCCTTTGCTGGCGGCGTGTTGTTATCGTTTTGGGTGCTAGCTGCCGTATTGCTGGCATTGCAGGCTTATGGGCGTGCTGTAGGATGGGGATTTCAGCTGCAAGAACCTATTTTCGTGGCGATTTTAGCCGCTATGCTGTTCATTTTTGCTTTGAGTTTATTCGGTCTGTTTGAAATCGGCACGTCGCTGATCTCTGTGGCTGGCCAAGCGCAGCAAAAAAGCAGTCAACGCAATGCTTTAGTCGGTTCGTTCTTCAGCGGAGTTCTGGCTACAGCCGTGGCTACACCATGTACAGGGCCCTTTTTAGGGTCAGCCGTAGGTTTTGCTGTGACCTTGCCGGCTATTGAAGCCTTGTTGATATTTACCTCAATTGGATTGGGCATGTCGTTCCCATATTTATTGCTAGCGGCCTTTCCTGCCCTGCTGAAATACATGCCTAAACCTGGAGCTTGGATGGTGACATTCAAGGAGTTGATGGGCTTCTTGCTGATGGCAAGCGTGCTTTGGTTGGTATGGGTCTTTAGTGCTCAGACCGATGTGATGGCATTATCACTATTGTTGGTAGCCTTTTTCTTGCTAGCCTTGGCTGGTTGGATTTATGGGAAGTGGGGCTCGCCGATGCGTGGCAAGGTGACGCGTGCCATTGGACGTTTATGTACGCTTGGACTGTTTGTGGCCGGCAGCTATCTCATAGTGTTGTCAGCATCAACATCTGAAGAGGAAAGCCAGCGTGCCTTGAAAGGCACATCCTCGACGTTAGAAGCGGATGCGGCGCAAGAATGGGAAGTGTTTTCTCCTGAGAGAGTAGCCCAGCTGCGTGAGCAAGGCATTCCTGTGTTTATCGATTTTACTTCTAAGTGGTGCCTGATTTGTCAAGCCAACCATATGGTGTTGTCAACGGATGAAGTGATCGAGCAATTCGTAGCGAAGGGTGTGGTGAAAATGAAGGCCGATTGGACCAAACGCAGCGAGGTGATTACAGCTGAATTGCGCAAGTTTGGACGCAATAGTGTGCCTTTATATATTTTGTATGGGGCCGATGGAGAAGCTGCGCCGCAAATTTTGCCCCAAGTGCTGACGCCTGACGTCGTGTTAACCGCCTTGAAACAAGTGGCATCCAAGTAGGCTTTTAATCATGTTTATCGACTCCCACGCGCATATCACTGCCAATAGCGTTTTTGCGCATGTTGACTCACTTCTTGAACGCGCTCAGGTCGCAGGGGTGGAGTCCGTGATCAATATTTGCACTGACGTGGCAACCTTACAGCGCGGTGTGGAATTGGTAAAGAAATATCCATGGGTGCATAATGTGGCAGCCACCACGCCCCACGATGTGGAAAAAGAAGGGGAAGCTGTATTTCCGATCATGGAAGCTCATGCGCGGCAAGGGGCTTTGGTGGCTGTGGGTGAGACCGGCTTAGATTATTTTCATCACCATTCCCCGGTAGAATTGCAGAAACATTTTTTGCGTCGTTATTTGACGTTAGCCCTGGCATGTCGATTGCCTGTGGTGATCCATTGCCGCGAGGCCTTTGCCGACCTCTTTGCGATTCTCGATAGTGATTATGTGGTCGATGGGCAGTTGGCACCGGGCGTGTTGCATTGTTTTACCGGCACTGAAGCCGAAGCTGAAGGGGTATTAGCACGTGGGTGGTATCTGTCGCTCAGCGGGATTGTCACCTTTAAAAAGAGCGAGACGCTGCGTGTGGTCGCCAAGATGGTGCCTTTAGACCGCTTGTTGATCGAAACGGACACCCCTTATTTGGCCCCACAAAGTAGGCGCGGCAGCCAAAATGAACCGGCCTTTTTACCTGAAACTGCTGCCGTCATTGCAGCAGCCAAAGGCCTCACACTAGAAGAAGTAGCCCAAGCTACCACTGCCAATGCACGTAGACTCTTTAATTTGTTTTAAGGAAGCGTATAGATATGAAAACTCCCATTCGAGCCATGGCTCTTAGTCTATTTTCTTTAAGTCTCTGTTGTATGGACCACGCTATGTGTGCGGAAGGTCCGGCTGTGCCCATGCCCTTAGCCATTAAAGATCCGGCGGCTTTGCTCGATACTGAAATTGCCCGCCTTGACACGCTCATTAAAGCCACGCAGCAGAGCTTGGATGGGGAAAAAAAAGTGCGCGACTTAATCGTCGAGTATAAGAAAATCCAAGATCAATATTTGAAAAATACTAAAGATAACGATTTGCTGTTCAGTCTGGTAAAAAGTGCCCATCGCACCTTAAAAGCCATTAAAGACAATCATTTAACCCAAACTTTTGATCCCGAATTTATTGATGAGCTGACGGTGTTATCGCAAGCAGTCAACAAACGGGGCATCCCCAAGCCATAAATATATGTTAGAACCGATCCATTATATCGATAGAATATCCGGCAAGCGCTGTTTAGAGCTCGTTTATGGGGCAAGAGCCTTGCAATTGTTGTATGGCAATGGCTGGTTGAGTAAGCTTATCGGAACCCCCTTGGCTTATCTGTTGGCACGTATTCCTTTCGTTTCGGCCTTTTATGGGTATTTGCAAAATCGTCCAGCCAGCCGCAAAAAGATTGCCCCCTTTCTGAAGACGTTTAAGGTGGATATTTCCGAATTCGCGCAAGATCCAGCTTCTTATACCTCCTTCAATGACTTCTTCACGCGTAAACTGAAGCCTAGTGCGCGTCCTATTGTCCAAGATCCTAAAGTGGCCATTATCCCAGCAGATGGACGCTATTTGTTCTATCCACGCATCGACCAAGCTGATGGTTTTGCAGTGAAAGGAGAGAAATTCAATTTAGCGACGCTGTTGGAAGATCAAGCTTTGGCTGCCCAATATGCGGAAGGGTCGATGGTGATTGCCCGCCTTTGTCCGACCGACTATCATCGTTATCATTTCCCTTGCGATTGCTTGTCGAGCGATACGCAGTTGATTAATGGTTGGCTATTTTCGGTCAATCCGGCGGCGATCAAAAAGGATATCCATATCTTTACGCAAAACAAGCGCACCCTATGTACTTTGGAAAGTGAGCGTTTTGGCAAGGTGCTCTTCTTGGAGGTGGGAGCCACATTTGTGGGAGCCATTCACCAGACGTATACCCCAGGTGTAGCTACTACTAAGGGTGCAGAGAAGGGGTATTTCTCTTTTGGAGCTTCGTCATTGATTGTGATTTTCCCCCCGGGAAAAATAGAGTTTGATCGCGATCTCGTTGCAGCCAGCGCCCAGCGGCTAGAGATCAAATGCCTCATGGGGCAATCCATGGGCACCGCGCTTTAAGCACTATGGGTTAGGTAGGATAGATTTTTTTTCCAGGATGTAGAGATTTTAAAAATTCCTCACAAGGGAGTATCAAAATGCCTTTTTCAAATCTTCTTTTTACCCCTCGATAAAGGAGCAACGGTTTTGCCTCAGGATATTCCTCGCAAAATGCAGAGAGTCCATGCAAATCTTTTGGGGAAATTGAAGCGCTATTTTTCACTTCGATTGCACAAAATTCATTCGGACCATATACGATAAAATCCACTTCAAGCTTGGTACGAGTGCGCCAAAAGGAAAGTTGATAACTTTCCTGTTGCAAATCTATCCAGGCACGGAGATGCTGTGCTACAATCCCTTCAAGGCTAGCTCCATTAATTTCTTCTGGTCTATCAATAGGTCCTTTAGGTCTAACGGCATGATAGATCCCAGAATCGAACAAATAAAATTTAGGCTGTTTTGTTACTTCTCGTTTTGCTCGTTTAACAAAAACTGGCAGCGTAAATGCAAGCAACATATCGACTAAGATTTGTAGGTAAGTATCTACTGTAGTTCTACTGACATCACACTCGCGTGCAATATTGCTTGTATTGAGCAGGCTTCCGTGAGAAAAACTGATTGTCTCAAGGAAGCGGGCATAATTATGGATATTACGTACCATGCCTTCTGCTTGTATTTCTTCCTTTAAATAGAGGCCACAATAGTTTTTCAAAACCAGTTCTGGGCTTTCCGAATCCCAGACTAGAGGAAGAAGTCCTGTGGTAAGAGCTTTTTCTAAAGAAAAAAACTCCTTCAATTCGGAGGCGATAAAGGGATGCATATGACACATAAAGGCCCTGCCTCCTAATAAGTCTACGCCTTCCCTTTTGAGTTTTCGTGCACTAGATCCGGTTAGAATAAATTGATAGTCAAGTTTTTCCTCAATAATCGCATGGACAAGCGAAAGCAATTCAGGGATTTTTTGGATTTCGTCTATTACAATCCGTTTTTTTTGAGGAAACGATTTTAAGGTTTCTCTCAGCCGTTCCGGTTTTGCTCCGTAGAATCTGACATTATCAGGCTCAAGTAAATCGATCCATAACGCATCTGGAAATTGTTCCTTTAACCAAGTGCTTTTTCCTGTGCCTCTAGGGCCTAAAAGAAAAAAGCTCTGTTTCGGGGCTGTTAAGAAACGAGAAATAGAGGGAATATTGTGCATTATTGTAAGTCCAACTTGCGTTTTTTCACATAAATTATCGGATTAACTTTCATTTTGCAATGATTTTTCGTAAATATAGGATAGGAAATTCAAGCTATTCTGATAAGCTTTCCCCGGGAAAGCTGATCAGCAGAAAAAATAGGCAGGCAATATTAGTGAATATTACCAAGGAATGATAGGCTAATGGCCCCAAAAAGGCCCTAAAATCTGGGGCGTTTTAATTACGGAATTACCTCTGAAGCCCGCCAAAACTGTGGGGGATATAAAACAAATATAGAGCTCCAACGGAGCGACCAGGTGTTCTTCCATGACATGACCACAGCACACCTGGTCGCTCCGTTGGAGCTCAGATCCTTTTTTGTGCGACCCACAGTTTGCGCCGGCAGCGCTACACTGGGGGCTTTACACCTGTTTGCTCCGTTGGAGCTCTTTAAATCTCTTCATAATAAGTTACTTAACCCTTATGTTAACGACATTGGTCTCAAGCTAAGCTACAGAGCCTTTCGCTTCACTTAGGCTATTCTATTTTAAAGGTTCTCTTACGGTTCTTTTCAAAAATTAATAGTGACAAATAAAAAATGTACTATGTTATTCTTACATCAATCTTTAAAAATGAACCATAGGAAGTTTTTTTATGTTGCGCTATGTTGGGAAACTTCTGCCTTTTTGTGTAGCCTCTTTACCGCTGTTGGCTACTTCCAATACTTTTATCACCATGGGCCCAGCCCCTAGCTTAAACACTCAAGAAGGTGGACATAACTCTGATGCAGGCAGTGTAAACCCTATCGCTGTTCACCCTACCGATCCCAATACCTATTTTATTACCAGTGTCAATGGCGGCATCTGGCGCACTAAAGATGGTGGAACTAGCTGGATCCCGCTTACAGACCACCAAAACACCCTGTCTATCGGCAGTATTGCTTATGATCTGGATGATCCTTCCCATACCACTCTTGTGGCGGGCACAGGCATCTCTAGCAACGGAGGCATAGGCTATCTCAACTTAGGCGCCACATACAGCCGCGGAAACGCTCCCAGAGGATTGTTATACACCCAGAATAGCGGAGATACCTGGAATACTTTAAGTAGTCCCACTTTGAATCTCATGAGCATCCCAAACGTCATTTCACGTGGACTCAATCCCCATATCAGTGGCTCTTTATTCGTGGGTACTTTTGAATCCACACAACCTGATATTTTAACTGCGCCTAATTCATCCATCTATGGTCTCTACAAAAGTACAGATGGTGGTGCTACCTTTAACCTAGAAGCCACTGGTGGTCCGAATCAATTGGGACCAGGGCCTGTCACCTCTTTGGCCACTAAGCTGAGCGATCCCAATACCATCTATGCCGCTGTCACGAATGCAGGAAGTCCTTCTGCAAACGCGTCAGCTGCCTTATATAAAAATATCGATGGCACGGGGTCGACATGGACCCCTGTTTTTGATCAGACAACAGTGCCTATTGGAGGTGCAAATCCCATTAATACTATTGATCAATGGGTGATCAAAACTGTGACAGGTCCCAATGATGCGTTAGCTGTGGCTTTAGTAAAAGTACCAACTACGTTAGATCCAAACATTCAGGATGCTGTCGACAGTGTTTTTTTATCGCATGATGGAGGTGCCAGTTGGACAGCCTTGCCCATGCCTACAGTCAGTGTTAATCCCACGGGCCAGGGGGTGATTAATTCAGATATTGAGATCGACCCCTTAAATACAAATCGAGTTTATCTAGTGGGTACCTATGATCCTAGTGCCCCAGTTAATGCCCTCTCAGCCTATATCCTCCAACCTGCTACCTCTGCAGAATCGTTTGCTCTCCCTTCTGATGGCACGGTATGCCACCCAGACGCGCGCTGTTTAGTCTTTGATGCTGCAGGTCGCCTTATTGTCGGCTCTGATGGAGGACTTGATGTACGTACAGATCCAAGTAGTCCCAGTGGATCGTGGTCCAGCATCAATGGCAATTTGTCTCTTTGGCAGCCATATGCCACAGCTTTTGATGCCAACAATCACATCATTATTTCTGCTGGACAAGATACTGGCACAGCCGTTCAACAAGCACCGTATCAAACCAACGTCTATCAGACTTTTCCAAATACGGGCGATGGCATCAATGCCACAGTTAACGATGAGGGTGATACTAGTTATTTTTATAATTCCACTTTCAATTTACTCAGTTTAGCGCGAGCAACGACAGATTCCCTTGATTATCTAACGTTAACGATCAATGGAAACCCGTTCGATCATAATACAGACGCTTGGTTTTCTAGTCAGCTTGTGTTAAACAAAATGGACCCAACAAAGATCGCCTTTGGTGGCCAGAGCAGTGTATTTCTTGGGCAAGATGATCTGGTAAATACCACGATAGATGTAACACCAATCGGACCTGTGTCACCTGCTATTGTTCAAGCTGGACCAATGGCCTATGGCACACAAGATAGTCCTAACGCCCTGTTGGTTGCAGCTCAAGGCACCAACCCTATCACAGGTAATACACTCTTCTTTACATCGGACGCCAGCACCACCAACCTGGCTGCGCTGCCAGCTTATGCGGTGCAGGGAGGGAATCCTCCCTCTTCCGTGGTCTTTGATGGCAGAACACAAAACCATTTCTATGTCGCTGATACATTTACCCTCTTCGGCACTACCGATATGGGAAACAATTTTACAAATTTTGCTTCTCATTTAATGCCTCTCGAAATACGGTTCCCTTCTGGCGTCGAATTTCTCTCCAATAATGGCGTCAATGCTCTTTTTGTAGGGGGAATCAACAATGTTGGCACTAATAGTCCATTAGCTGTTGCAGATGCAGATGACGCAGGCAATTTATCAGGCTGGCGTTTGTTTGGTCAGTCCACCGGTAGTGACTCCACGTTGCCCAATACCTTTGCTGCCAACATTCAATATAACAATAAGTCTGATACATTGTTGGTGGGCTTATTTGGCCGAGGCAACTGGCTGATGTTCGACGTGACCAGCAACTTCCCTTCAGCGCAAGCGCTGTGGTTTGGTAAGGCAGACAACGATTCTGAGCCAAGTCTTAGTGTGCTGAACAATGGAAACTACGCTAATCGCTCATTAGAGAAATTTGGGAAAGGTACTTTAACCATCACAGGACCTGCCACATACACTGGTTTAACCACAGTATTAGGAGGTACATTATCATTAATTAACAGCACTAGCTTGATCCCTGGCGATGTTGACGTCAAAAAAGGGCGATTAAAAGGGATTGGTCAAGTCGGTGGAAGAGTGACCATCGACAGTGGAAGCACAATTTCGCCAGGGAATTCCATAGGCACACTGACAGTGGGTTCTTTGGTTTTAAATTCAGGGTCATTCACTAATATTGAGGTCAACCGCACCGTTTCTTCCCAGATCCACGTATTGGGGAGCGCAGATTTAGATGGACAAGTCGTTGTCGATCAAGTTCCTGGTAACTATTTTACACAAACATGGGACATCCTGGCAGCTGATGGCGGGATATCGGGTAGTTTCGATCCGACTGTCGGTGGGGGCCTGCCGGGTTTTAGCTTTAGCCTGCGTTATTTCCCCGACCTCGTGCAGCTGGTCTATATCAGGAAAATCATCACCAGTGGGCTGACAGGCAACAACTTGACATATGCCAATTATTTAAACACTGATGCACCACTTTCAGAAGCTGCTAAGCGGCTAAGTGTGCTCTCGGGTGATGTGCTAGAAGATGCCCTGGAAGTCTCGGCCCCGACTAGGAATGCAATTTCGAGATTTGTTATCGATAACACCATGTTTGCTTATAGCGATATGCTCGACAGCCATTTGGCTTTAGCTCATCTCAACCACAACAGCTGTGGTCAGCCAGCCTGTGGCTGCAGCGACTTCTGGATGGATGGCTTTGCCGACTTTGCCCACCAAGAAGGTCAGGATCAAACCCCTGGCTTTACCTTCGAAAGCGAAGGTATCTTTGTCGGCTATGACAAATATATCGCCAAAGACACTCTCGTTGGTATAACAACAGGCTATAGTCATAGTCACTACCATGAAGACAGCCACTTTGGCAAAGGCGATGTCAATGCGTATATTTTGAGTCCCTATGGGATTATCTATTACTGCGATGCCTTCATAGAAGGCGCTTTAACCTGGTCTTACAATTGGATCAAAAACAAGCGCCATATTGAATTTCAAAACTATGATGCCACTGCTTCCAGCACCCATCATAGCAACCAGCTGATGCCACACCTAGCTTTTGGTTATGATTGGAATTCGTGCTATGGCGTTTTCGAGCCCTTCGCGGAACTCGACTGGGTGATCAACTGGGATCAAGGCTTCAAAGAGCATGGCAGTGACGACTTTGATTTCCACCAAAAGAGTTCTACCTCATCCATATTGCGCAGCAAAGTGGGTCTTAGCGTGTACGAAACATGGGATTGTAGGGATCAATATGGTTGTGGTACTACCTATACGCTTAAAGGCACAGCAGCTTATGTCAAGAAGTCATGGTTCGGCGTAGGCAAGGTGAAAACTGCCTTGGTCCATAATTCGAAGTATTTTACGTTGGAAACCTTTAAGCAAGATCAGAATCTGTTTACCTTTGGGTTAACAGGATTATTTAATGGGACTGGTGGTTGGTACGGTTCTATTTCCTATGATGGGGAATTTGGCAGCAACTATGTGTCTAATGACGTACAGCTCCAGATCGGAAAGTATTTCTAATTAGAGTACCGCCCTATTTGAACGCGAAGGTCGCGAAGCAAGCGAAGGCGGCCTTCGCGTTCAAGTAGGGCGGTACTCTAATTTGTGTTGAGCCTCAATACGTTCCTACATTAAAAGCATTTTCCGACACCGATACCGCCGACAAAGGGGTTAAGATGCATGCTCGAATGTGCTTTGAGAGCTCCTGTAAACTTTATATGATTAGAATACATTGAAATATACTTTATATCGAGGTTTACAAACCATCCATCGCCCATTAAAACGTCCATGCCTGCTTGCGCTGCCACTCCTAAGCAGGGATTAAGCTTGAATTTAACACCTGGGAGTTTGCATTTTTCACCATAAAACCAGGTGTAGGTGGCACCAACACCCAGATAAGGTTGAAAGCGACAGCAGGGGAAAAAATGATATTGTAGCAATAATGTCGGAGGGAAAATCCAGGTATGACCGATTTTACTCCCTCCTATAGCTCCACCTACAACAAGGTTGAAGAGTTCTGCCAGCGTGGCGCTTAAAGATATTTCAGAGTTTAGGCGTATATTAAAGCGCGCGGTGCTCAACGATAATTCAGTGGAGATATTTTGGGTCCACATGTAGCTGAAATTAACTTCTGGGGCTAAAAAACTATCGGCATTCAATCTAAATGGCAGAGGCGAAGGGGGAGGGGTTAATGATGTCGATACCTTTGCCCCTTTGTTATTAGTAATCATGCCGATGCCTTTGACACGAACTAACCAGTCCCCAGCTTCGAAGGCTGCCACCCTCGTGTGGCTTAGTCCTAGAAATAGGAAAGTAAAGACCGCAATTTGAATATAGGCTTTAATTTGACACTTGGTCCAATCACACATAGCAACATCCATTATTGAGCACGCATTTTTTTTGTAAGATACAGAAGCTTGGGATCAGAAACAAGGCAAAAAATCCTATCGTTATATCGTTATATCGTTTCCATCGTTGATATTGCTGAGAGGTAAAATTTTCCTGACTTCTGGCAAAAAATATGCTCAAATCCCGACGGTTTGCATTTTTTTTCCCAGCCTCGAAGTCCGCAGCTTTTGTATAAAATTGCGTTTGCTGTTTACAAAAAAGCTGACTACTCATAAAAAAACATGTAATACTTTTGATTTGATATTTTCTTATATTGGTTTTTATATTTATGAATTTTTTGTGTCGCGTTCAAATAATACTTCTTATAGTTTCCACAACGTTATTTTGTACAACTTCTGCGCAAGAGGCAGAAGAGAATAGTCAATGCTTTGCAACTTGTAGACAGGCAGTAGGAGCATTGTTAGATGAATACTACAAGCCAGACCCGCACCAAACCAAATTTCCCGATCATTTATCTCCGCCAAAAAAGGTTGCTCAATCGCCACAGACACTAATAATAAGTAGGGCTTTAGCAGGACTTGCGCTGGTTTTTTATCCAGAGGGTGTTGATCTCATCGAGAGATCTGCCTCAGCAGGACCACGAATTATAACTATTGGCATTGTGAAAGAAGGCGATTCTCGACTCTTCGGAGAATATTTTGAAATGCTGCAGCTGGAATTAGCGGCTTTAAAGATTGCTGACTTTGATATTAAATTCAAGGATGTCCCCTCATTTAATGCCAATTATAAATTAGACCGCCTCAAACAGGTCATTCTTAATGCTCTAAATGATCCTGAAGTGGATATCATTTTAACTCCGAGTTTGCTTATCACCGAATTAATGACCTCTTCTACGATAAAATTAAATAAGCCGGTCGTTAGCGCCTTCGTTCAAAAGGAGACTGTTTTAGCAGCCGCCTTTAGCAAAAATGATAGATCGACGGTTCCTAATCTGTCGTTTGTGGCTATTCCAGAGGGGCTGACCAATGATTTAAGTGCCTTTAAAGAGCTTGTGCCGTTTTCCCGCCTACACATGCTAGTGGATGAAATTGTCATGAGGGCAGATCCCGAGCTGGCTGACTATACAATACGATTATTAGAAAAACAGATGGGATTTCCCATTACAGTTATACCTGTGAGTTTTGCTGAGCAGGCATTGGCCAGTTTAGGTCCTGAAGTAGAAGCGGTCTATTTTACCACATTGTCAGAGATGCACGAAGATGAACATCAAAAGCTTATAGATGGCGTTAATTTCAAGAAAATTCCTTCTTTTTCTCTTTTAGGCCATACGGATGTAAAAAAAGGGGTGCTAGCGGGTTTATCTCCAAAACTAATTCAACGCATCGCTAGAAGGGCAGCACTAAATCTTCAGCAAATCATATTAGGGGAATCCCCAAATCAACTCAGTGTTTTTCTGACTTTAGATGGGCGGCTGCAAATCAATCTTTTAACGGCGCAACAAATTGGATTCGAACCAACAATTGATGTTCTACAAAGTGCTTTGTTGATTAATGAGGACAAGGTAGCCCCTGGGATGGCTTTAACAATGAGTGATGCTATTACTATTGCTCTAGAATATAATCCCAATATAGCAGTCAGTGAAGCCGATTTGGCAAGCATCATGGAAAACCCGGAAAAAATCTTTAGCGCTATGTGTCCTCAATTCAATCTTACTGCTCTTTATGTGGATACAGACGATACCCATGCCATATTGCCGCCTGGGAAGCAAGCTTTTGTGGGATTTGAACTCACGCAAATGCTGTTTGATGATGATCTTATCACTGGGTATTATATTGCCGGAAAAACCGTTGAAAAGAAGGAATATGATGACTATCAAGTGAAATTAGATGTCATTGAAACGGTGTCTTCCCGTTTTTTGGATGTTAATTATGTGCGCGAGTTATTGCGCATTGAAAAGAAAAATCTAGAACTTACAAGAGATAACCTAGCTCTTGCTAAGTTGAGATATACAATCGGATCTACGGGCAAAGAAGATATTTATCGATGGGAAGCAGAAGAGGCTTTGCGCCGATCTGCTGTCATTGAACAACAGTCCCTCATTAAGCGGGCCTTGGCTGCCCTCGATCAAACAATGGGTATTGATGAACGCATAGATTGGATCCCTCAACCCGTGTCTTTCAATGATGAAATCATCGATTTTTTCTATTCTAATGTGCAGTCCCAAATCAAAACACAATCACGAATGAATGGCTTTATTGACTTCAGCGTTGATTTCGCTAAAGAGATTGATCCGGTCTTAATGGCCATCGATAGTTTGATTCAAGCTCAATTTTTGCAGATTTCTCGCAATAATAGGTACAATTACACTCCTAAGGTGTATGCAGATTTGAAATATGGCTATGAGCTCCATCGCTATGGAGTCCTTGAAAAAGTCTTAAACATCTCTCGCAACCAATGGATTTTTACCGTTTCTATGCAGATTCCCTTTTATGATGGAAATGGAATTACCCATCGAATTAGGCAGGGGTGGGCCGACTTAGAAAAGCTTATCCAGACACGTCGCCAGGCTTCCGACTTGATCGAGCAGCGCGTATTGGATAGCATTTATCGACTCCAATCCTCGTATCCGCGCATCGCTTTGGCGAAAAATGGATTGGAAAAAGCTCAGTTGAACCTGCAAATTGTCACCAATCGCTATTCAGGTGGAGGGGTAAGTATCGTGGATCTCCTTGATGCTCAGAATCAAGCATTAGAGCAGGAGAAACAACTTGCTGCTTCTTATATACAATATTATAAGGATATTATTGCGTATCAACGAAGCATCTCTTGGTTTGAATTTTTACAATCAGATGAGGAAAAAAGGATGTGGCTTAATCAAGTAAGAAACTATATGGGTGGGTAATATGATGTATCGAATCCGAAATACCGCTTGTAGTTTGTGTTCTTTATTTGTGTTGTTTTCTTCTTGTTCGGACAACAAACCTGCTTTTGCGGGTCGAGAAGAACAAACGCCTAGGCCAGTTTATACAATGGAAGTGCCTTCTCCACAATCTTATCGTCCTCTTTCATTTTCGGGCATTTCCAAACCGTTGAATGAGATTGTATTAAGTTTTCGTGTCAGTGGGAAATTGACGGAGCTTCCTATTAAACTCGGAATGCAGCTCGAGGCTGGTGCTCTGATAGGACAGTTGGATACTTCAGATTATAAGCTTGATGTGCAAAAGTCAAAAGTGGTCTTAGAACAAGCCAAAAGTCAATTAGAAACAGCGAAAGCCAACTACGAACGGACTCGTCTACTGTATGAGGCGGCAGACGTTAGTCAAAGCTTACTAGAGCAACAGTTAGCTACCTACACTACAGCCAAAGCACAGCTAGAAAACGCTAAAACCGCTTTGCAAGCAAGCGAAAGACAACTGTCATATTGCACTCTTACAGCGCCTGTCTCAGGCGTTATCACAATGGTGTTTGTCACAAACTTTCAAGCCATTCCAGCTGGACAACCGATTGCTAAGATGGAGTCTGGAAATAATCTGATGATGGAAATTGGACTTCCAGAAGCTTTAATCGGTGATATTCATCTTAATGACACAGCAAGTGTTGTCTTCGATGCATTCCATACGAAAACCTACTCGGCAGTTGTTTCTCAAATAGGTATTACTATTTCGCCAGCTTCCACTTATCCGGTGGAATTGACCGTTACAGACCAAGATGAAAATCTCCGTCCAGGAATGTCTGGAGAAGCTACATTGCGTTTTAAACAGCACTCATCAACGATAACCATTCCTCTTTCCGCGATTGTTTCAACTGTTGATGGTAAACATTTTGTTTGGATCTACCGTGAAAAGACCCATGATGTCACCCAGCGCTTTGTAGAGATGGGCCCGGCAGTTAAAGAGGGAGTGGAAATTAAATCTGGATTGAATCCTGGCGAAACCATCGTCTTCAAAGGGGTTAACTATTTGCGTGAAGGGATGAAAGTCAATAAGATAAATGAATAAAAATCTTTACTGAGCAAACCAATGAATACTGGCGCATGGTGCCTTAAAAATAAGCAGACAGCGATAATCATCTTTGCTTTTGTCTTTATTTTGGGAATTATTTCATTTTATAAAATCCCACGTTTGTCGGAGCCTAATTTTGAAATCCATGCGGCTACCATCGTCACAGTACTTCCTGGGGCATCACCTTTTCGTGTGGAGCAACTAGTCACAGATAAAATTGAAAGTGCTTTACGCGATATTGCTGAAATTCAAAATATCGAATCGAATTCGGTAGCAGGGGCCTCGATCATCACTGTATCGGTGTATGACAAATACGTCAATTTGAAGCCCATCTGGATCAAACTACGAAACAAAATAGCAGATGTGAGGTCTTCACTTCCTAAAGAAGCCTTTCCGCCAATCATCAATGATGAATTTAGTGATGTTTATAGCATCTTGATAGCTTTGCGTGGAGATGGATACTCTTATCGCGATTTGGAGCTGATCGCAAATGATGTACGGCAAAAGCTATTTCTCATTCCTTCTGTCGGCAAGGTCGTGGTGAATGGTGTGCAACAAGAAAAGATTTATGTTGAATTTTCCAATTCACGCCTCTCCGCTTTTGGTTTTTCCCCCTTTTCCATTGCCAATGTGTTGACCAACCAAAACACTATTGCTTCTAGTGGGAATATTTTGACGGGTGATGACCAGATTATTTTAGAAACCACCGGTGAATTCCAATCTATAGACGCGCTACGACAAATGGAAATTCAGATTCCTGGTCGCCCAGAAAGTGTGCGTTTGGGAAATCTGACCAAAGTGACCCAAGGGTATGAAGACCCTCCTGGACCGATGGCGCGTTTCAATGGTTCACCTGCACTAGTTTTAGGGATAAGTGTGGAGCAGGGGGGAAATATCCTTGAAATGGGAGAAAAAATTTCACAGCTCGTTGACGAATTGAATTCCACTTTTCCTGCAGGTGTAGATCTTAGTTTTCTCGCTTATCAGCCCACAATTATCAAGAAAAGCATAGCAGACTTTATGCGTAATCTATGGGAAGCTATGGGCTTTGTTTTTGTGGTGATGCTGCTTTTTGCAGGCTTACGTTCAGGCGTTATTACAGGATTATTGATCCCAATATCTCTGTGCGCTTGCCTGATCTTTTTGCCATTATTCCATGTCGATCTAGAACAGGTTTCAATTGCCGCCATGATCATTGCTTTAGGTATTTTAGTGGATAATGGTGTGGTTGTGTGTGAAAGCATGTTAGTGCGCTTCAATTCTGGAATAGAAAAAGCTACAGCTGTAAAACAGGCTGTGCATGAATTGTGGGCACCTTTATTGGTAGCTTCCCTTTGCACCATTTTTGCTTTTCTCCCAATCCCATTAGCACATTCTGCTGTGGGAGACCTCACCTATTCGCTTTTTGTGGTGTTGACATTGTCTTTGCTGTTCTCATGGATATTTGCCATGTCCTTTATTCCATTTCTTTGCTACTACTTCCTGAAGCCGAAAATGGAAAAACAAACATTTTCATCTTTTTTCTACATCCACTATCGGAAGATACTATTATGGGCTTTACAGAACCGCGTCCTGTTCGTCGGTGGGATGGCATTGATGTTAGTGATTTCAATTTGGGGATTTAAATTTATTCCAAAGTCCTTTTTTCCTCCCGACGAGGATCCTGTCTTCATGGTGGAATTATGGATGCCTCAGGGGACTAATATCATTAAAACGAGTGAGATTTCAAAGAAATTAGAAACGTTTTTACTGAAACAATCCGAGGTTAAATCTGTTGGAGCGTTTATTGGTGATGGGGGGCCGCGCTGGCAGTTAACGGTAAATCCGGGTACAAAAGCTTCCAACTATGCTTTCTTTATCGTGAATACCATCAGTGCTGATTCCGTTGGTCATCTTTTTAAGGTAACCAATCAGTTCATGGAAGAGCAATTCCCCGATCTACGCTATCTTTTAAAGAAAATTCCTCATGGTGCCCCTGTCGAGGCCCCTATTCAGATCCGTATGATCGGCAATAACATTGAAAACTTATATAAGGCGCGGAATTTGATTGAACCTCTGATGAAAGAAACGAAGGGATTGATTAATATTCGTGATGATTGGAACGAATGGATCAAAAAGTTGGTCATTGATGTACAACAAAGGCAAACAAAACATGCTGGTTTAACGAGTAACGATATTGCTTTGTCGTTGCAAACCCAGTTTGCGGGCTATGAACCAACGCAACTGAGAAAAGGCAGTGAATTAATTCCGATTGTCTTACGCTCCGATAGTTATGATCGAAATAATATTGGTAATATCCAAGGTCTGAATATATATTCTCTGAATGACCAACGTAGTGTGCCATTAAGTGAATTAGCCAAGGTAAACCTCGTATGGCAACCGAGTGTTATTCGAAGATTCGATCAACAGCGGGGAATTACACTCGATGCAGAGTTGCAAGGACGCACTTCGGGAGATGTAATGGAGGAGCTCGATAAAAAAATCAAAGAGGTCATAAAAAGCAAAGACTGGCCTAATGACGTCCGTGTGGATTATAGAGGCGAAAGCAGGCAAGCCAAGATGGCTCAAGACTCGATTTTTTCTGGTATCCCTATTTCTGCTGCCCTGTTAGTCATGACTTTAGTGGCTCAATTCAATTCGGTGCGGAATGTACTTATTATTCTATTGACAGTGCCATTGATCATGATCGGTATCACTCCTGGATTATTGCTCACACATGCCCAATTCGGATTTATGGCCTTGCTAGGGTTAATTAGCTTGAACGGCATTGTGGTAAACCATGCCATTATGATGCTGGATCGCATGAATATAGAGTTATCCTATGGACATGGTTTGGAAGATGCTATCATGATTTCGGCTCAACGCAGGTTTCGTCCCATCCTCGCTACTGCTGTGACAACATCTGTCGGATTAATCCCCTTGTCATTAGAAGGTGGGGAAATGTGGCGTCCCATGGCGAACACGATCATTTTCGGCGTGAGCTTTTCAACCGTTCTTACTCTGGTTTTATGCCCTGTGTTGTACTCTTGTTTTTACAGAGCTAAATTCAAGGATTATGTGTGGCGTCCAGAGCTATTGCTCAAGAACGAATAGAGAAAGAAGCGCTATAGATAAGCGAGTTCTTTTGGTTGACCAAATTGTATTGTTGTCGTCATGATCGGGGGACAATTTACCATTTAGGAGCAACTGATGTCACTTTCTTCCATAGACTCTGTCTTTTTTCATGCTGAAAGCTCTTATGGGGTGGGTTTGAATACTCCTCCTATTAGCCAGAGAGAATCACAAGCTCGAATTGAGAGTGCCGCCCCCTCTGTCAGTGCCACAGAAGAGCTTGCACACAATTATCCTTTCAACGCACCACAGGAAGACATCAAACTAAAGCTTACAGAGTCTGATGGCTCGACCTATGAAGGTTTTATGCGAGGTGGGATGAAAAACGGCTTGGGCACGCTGCGTTATGCCAATGGAGATTGTTACACCGGCAATTTTAAAGATGGCAAGCGCAGTGGACTTGGTGAACTTAGAATGGTGGGTGAACAAAAAGACGGGACGTATTACTGGTATCGTGGCTATTGGCTGGATGGTCTACAACACTATCGTCTAGGCATTCTTGAAAAAGAAACTGTGAATGTACGAGGCAAAACGCTGATTACCATGATCTATAGAGGAAACTGGGAAAGGGGCAGAATGACGGGTCAGGGCACCTATTACTACTCAGATGATGGGGACGCAGGCCCTAGATATGTGGGGCAACTGTTAGATGGTAAACCCCATGGCGAAGGCACGCGATACTATAGTCACAATGCCTTGTTAAATGTTTATCAAGGCTCTTGGCACGATGGCTTACGCTCTGGAAACGGAAAGATGACGTTTGCTAACGGAGATGTTTACGAGGGGGCCTGGAAAAATGACCAGCCTAACGGACACGGTGAAATGCAATACCAAGATGGTACAAGTTATGAGGGGGCTTGGTTGGATGGCAAGCGTGTGGGGCAAGGGATACTCACGCTAGCGAATGGAATGATCAGCCAAGGTGTGTGGGTTGACGATAAGCTGTCAGCTAGTCATCATCAAAAGGCGTGCGGGGGATGCGAAATCTGCTAAGTGGCAGAGAGACTGAGGACTCAGCCTGGATGAACGCGAAGAGCGCGAAGCAAGCGAAGACAACGCGAAGATTTTTTGTTCGGTAGTTGGCTTTTGCAATCGTCTCAAGTGGACGAAATTGACTATTGACAAAGGTTCATCACACAAATGAGTTGTAGCCTCTTCGTTCATTTATTAAAATATTTTATTCCTTGAATAGCTTCTAATTAGGGGATTCAAGTTGAGTCAATAAGCTTTTCCTAGGAAAGTCTATAAAAAAATAACTTGAAATAATATCCCTAAAAAAATCGCTCGCGTTGTATAATTAAATTATTAATACATTGCTTCATGCGAATTGTTTTATTGGGTGAGGATTTTTATGAGACTTGCTGAATTAGATAATAAAGCAGATGAAATGGGCATGAAATTCTTGCAAGCTCTAGAGAGCAAAGGCATTGAAGGTTTCTTTGCCGAGAATGATGCCCTTAAAAAAACATTAGAAATCACCGACGCCGATATCAAGGAATTAGAATATGAGAGCTATAACTATTGTCAGTATAAAGAATGGCCACAAGCAGCCAATGCCTTAGTTTATTTAGTGCTTTTTGAGCCCCAACAAACGCAATATTATCTGCGCCTAGGATCCGTGCTCATGGAATTAGGTGCTTTTGAAGGCGCCATCATTATTCTCGACATAGCGGCGAGTTTGCAATCGACGGACCCTAGACCCCATCTTTATATTGGCAGCTGCTTTTTAGAATTGGGCAACAATGAAAAGGCCATGGAAGCGTTCGACACTTGCATTGATCTAGCCACCCATTCTGCCTATGTTAACCAGGAATACGAAGAAATCAAGGCGCTCGCTTTAGAAGCCAAAAAGGTGATTTAAGGAGATTTTATGAGCGGACCTAATTTTGGATATGGTGATATTGTAAGAGCGAGGAATGACCTGAGTGAGATGGGTAGCATCTCAAATACCGAACCATTAAAAGACAGAATTTGTGCTAAAATTAGTGAACATGCCCACACATTAAATAATCCTGATAACCAAATCAATCGCGCTGATACGAAAGAAGAGATCGTGCTTAAACGTTCCCAATACGCCAAAACATTTGGCTTTTCGTACTTCTCGGAGCGTGTTTCGAGTGCTGATAAAATGAGTGGGCCCGAACGCGCCGCAAATCTTTGTGGTTGGCTTGTGACAGGCTTGCTGCATCTAGCAACAAAATATGGGACATTAGGATGTGTCCCCTGGTTAGTGGGCACAATTGCAGGGGCTTTGTCTAATAAGACGCTTAGCGAAGAGGGGGACACAGTCAGAAAGGCAGCTAACAAAGAACTCGTGCAAGATGCGTTAAATGACTTGAACCGCGATCTCGAGAGCCAATTTGGAAATGACGCAGTGTCCATCTATAAAAAGAAAAGTTTCTTGGATGAAACTCATGAGGTGCATGACGATCTATCGTCTAAAGACCGTTTAGCGATCAGCAAGCAACTTAGAAAGTTTAAACAAGAGGCGCTGGCCCGCCAACCTTCATTAGAAGGCAAAGAATCGATGCAAATACTAGAGACTCATATCAAACGCTTAGCAGAAGGCCTTAAATAAGGCTTATCACAAATTAGAGTAGTGCGCTATTTGAACGCGAAGGTCGCGAAGTAAGCGAAGATATCGCGAAGAAAGTTTTTATTTAAATACATGCTCAAGACATATCCTCTGTTATCATCTTTAATCATTCTCTCCTTGAAATTAATCAATAACCCTGCTGAAAATCTTGTTAATTTTAAATAAAAAAATTGAGCTTCATGAATTTGTAAAAGCATATCCATAGAAGAAAAATCTTCGCGTTGCCTTCGCTTGCTTCGCGACCTTCGCGTTCAAAAGGTGTGGTACTATAATTTGTGATGCCCCTTAAATAAGGACACTTACAGCCCTTACTTTTTCCCCATATGTTTGCCAAGTAGACCCGTCATTTTGAACATATCCACTGGTTCAGTGGTGCCAAAGACTTTTGCCAGCTTTTTATCTGGACGAATCAGGCGTTTGTTTTGAGTGTCTTGCAATTCATGCGTACGGATGTAATCCCAGATTTTCTTTAAAACCTCGCCCCGTGGCATGGTATCGCCACCCACCACGGCCGCTAGCTCGGCGGTGAGGTGGACGTCGGGCATAGTTCGCGTCTTTTTAGGCGTAGTCGCCTTCTTCTCTTTGGTTTTGGCTGTTTTAGCTGTTTTGGTCGCCGCTTTGGTGGTTTTAGTCTCCCCTTTGGTGGCTGCCGCGCGCCCTTTTTTGGGCTTTTTGACGTATGCCGTGCGTGGGTGGTTGGGGTATTTGGTGTCGAGTTGGGCAATATCGTTGACGATGACATCACATTCAGGGAAGGTGGAACAAGAGAAGAAGGTTTTGCCAAAGCGCGATTTGCGCCCTACGAGATGTCCAGGACAACCAATGGCGGGACACGCTGGGGCATCATTTGGATCCAGGACCGTTTCCCCTTTTTTCGGAATGTTGATGATTCCCTTGCAATTAGGGTAATTGGTGCAACCTAAAAAGGCACCAAAGCGGCCGTGACGCAATTTCATAGGGCTTTGACAGACAGGACAAGCTTGTTCCCAATTGAAGTCGGCGGCATAGTCTTCCTTATTGAATTCTAGTTCTTCAACAGGTGCTGAAAAAGTGCAGTCTGGATAGCGTGAGCAGCCATAGAAGTATTTCGATTTGAACCAGATTTTTTGCAGCTTAGAGCCGCATGTAGGGCAATCGCGGTCGGTCATGATCTTGGGGACGAACCCTTCTTTTTCGGCTAGTTCCAAGGTGGGTATGAATTTAGTCCAGAAATCGCGCAGCAGTTCCACCCAATCTTTGCGATTTTCGGCCACCAATTCTAAGTCATCTTCCATATGGGCGGTAAAGCCAATGTTCATGATCTCTTGGAAGTTATTTTCAAGTAGCAAAGTGATCACGCAACCCAGTTCGGTAGGTTTTAGGCGGCCACTTTCTTTGACGGTATAATCGCGACTTTGGATCTTATTCATGATGGTGGCATAGGTGGAGGGGCGCCCAATACCTGATTTTTCGAGTTCTTTAACCAAAGAAGCTTCGGTGTAGCGTGGGGGAGGACGGGTGAACGCTTGATCGGCGGTGACATCGATCAAATTCAGTTGCATCCCCTCTTCCAGGTTGGGTAGCATGCGATTTTCATCGTCTTTGTGATCATCGTCATTTCTTTCTTCATAGACAGCCAAGAAACCCTGGAATTTCATTTGTGAGCCCGTAGCGCGCACGATGATCCCCTGATCACCACCGCCGATATCTGCAGAAACGGTGTCATACACGGCTGGCATCATTTGTGAGGCCAGAAAGCGCCTCCAGATCAGCTGATAGAGCATGAACTGGTCCCGTGACAGATATTTTTGGATTTCTTCTGGCGGGTGACGCAAGGTGGTGGGGCGTATCCCTTCGTGAGCATCTTGGGCAGCCTTTTGCGTGGCGTAGATTTTAGGCTGTGGTGGGAGAAATTCGTTGCCGTATGTGGCCAAGATATATTGACGTGCCTCTTCAATTGCTTCAGGAACGACGCGAACAGAGTCGGTACGCATATAGGTGATTAAGCCTTCAGCGCCATCATTGCCTAAATCGACCCCTTCATAGAGAGATTGGGCGATATTCATCGTTTTGGCCGAGGAGAAGCCATGGTGGCGGCTTGCCTCTTGCTGCAGCGTCGAGGTGATGAAGGGAGGCACGGGATTGCGGCGCTTTTCCTTTTTTTCTACCGACAGCACTTGATAGGGAGGGCGCTGCATGCGTTGTAGGATCTTTTCAGCGGCCTCTTTATTGTTGATGATGGTGGTGTCTTTGCCTTCGGTGGGTTCCTTTTCGAGGCGCTTTTCATCCACAGAGTGGAGCGAGGCGTTAAAATGGCGCTCTTCATGAGTTGTTTTAAGTACCGCGGCCAAGTTCCAATATTCCACCGGTTTGAATGCGGCGATTTCCTTTTCGCGGTCGACCACAAGTTTTAGCGCCACAGATTGCACTCTACCGGCCGAGACGGCACCTGCTTTGCCGCGATGGATGCGTCGATTGAGCAAAGGGGAAATTTTGTAGCCCACCATGCGATCGAGCAGGCGGCGCGCTTGTTGCGCGTGGACTAATGCCGTGTCGATTTCGCGCGGCTCATTGAGGGCTTTTAAGACCGCATCTTTGGTGATGGAGTTGAAAGCCACGCGTTTGATGTTGGTCTTGGGAGGGAGAATTTCGCTGATATGCCAGGCTATCGCCTCCCCTTCGCGGTCGGGGTCGGGGGAGAGGTAGACCGTGTCGCATTGTTTGGCGGCTTTCTTGAGGCGGGCGATGACTTGTTCTTTATCGGGCATGACCACGTATTTGGGAGTAAAGTCATGTTCGACGTCGATGCCGAATTCTTTAGGAGGCAGATCGCGGATGTGGCCGACAGAGGATTCGATGAGGAATTCGGACCCCAGAAATTTCTGCAAAGTTTTGATTTTAGTCGGTGACTCGACGATGATTAGCGATTTACCCATCTAAATATTTCTCCTTAAAAACCCATCCATTATAGCGATTATGGTGTTTTCTGATAGTCAATTTTTCTTATAAATTTTACCAGGAAACTCTTTCACAATTTTTTTTAGGATGAGGCTCATTAAAATCCTTTGCACTTGTTGTATCGGCTGAGCTGTCAGTATAGCTAGCTCGTCAATATTAATTTCGTGGCTGGGCATCCTTTCCCATAACGTATGCTCTTCCTTATCCAACGGCACGCGCTGGGGCGACGCTTTTGGGACCGCAGCCATGGAAAATAGATCGCTATAGTGAGCGATGATATCTTCTGCATTCTCTACTAAATAGGCTTTGCCACTTTTAATTAGCAAATGATTCCCGCGAAAGTTTTCGTTATCTACCCGGCCAGGTAGTGCAAACAGTTTACGCTTATAGAGATGTGATTTTTCCATGGTGATCATAGCGCCGCTCTTCACAGGCGCTTCGATTAAAAGGGTACCTAAAGTCAGTCCACTTACGATCCGATTGCGCTGAGGAAAATTTTGTCGATCAGGCGGTGTTTCCATGGGGAACTCGCTGATTAAGGCTCCCTGCTGGGCAATCTCATGGGCCAGAGATTGATTTTCCTGAGGGTAGATGCGCGCTAACCCCGAACCGATGACAGCTAAAGTGCGCCCTGTGCGTAATGCCCCACGGTGGGCGGCAGTATCGATGCCGCGGGCTAAGCCACTCACAACAGTAAAGCCATGGGAGGCTAATGTGCTGCTGATTGCTTCGGCCATTTCGGCACCATAGATGCTTGCCTGGCGGGTGCCGACTACGGCGATGCTGCGCTGATCTTGGGGTTTGAGTTCACCACGCACGTAAAGCAGGGCAGGGTGGTCGGCATTCTCCAGCAAGGCTTTGGGGAAATGGGGACTTGTAAAGGGAATCAGCTGTGCCCCTAGGCGGGCTGCGAGTTCAAGATCGCGTTGCCAGGCGCTGTTGGTGCGCCATTGATTCCAATGGGGGATAGCGCGCTCAAAACCAGGCAATAGGCGCAGTTGTGCTTCAGTCAATTGTAATGCGGCGCATGCGGATCCACAGTGTTGCAGCAGCAACCGTATTTTGGTGGCACCAATGTGAGGGAGCGAGGCTAAAATGGCAAAAGCTTCTAATTCATTCACCTGATAAACCTCTTGCGTGAGTGCAAAGTAGCATGGCTGGTTGGGCCAGCATAAAGAAGTAATTTTTAAAAAACAAGTCTGAAGGCATTTTTTGGGCTTATCACACATTGGATTACTGCCCTGTTTGAACGCGAAGGTCGCGAAGCAAGCGAAGAAAACGCGAAGAAAGTGGTTATTAATTGAAATGCTTGTTGCTTGATAAACAGGTCGCTACATGTGAATAAAATCTTTAATAATAAAAAAATCTTCGCGTTGTCTTCGCTTGCTTCGCGATCTTCGCGTTCAAATAGGATTGGACGTGGTTAATTAATTATAGAGTTGGTGAGATGAAAAAAAACAAACTAATTGTTTGACATAAAATATAAATTTATATTATTATTAATATATTAATTAATTAACAAAGGAGTCTTTAATGATGAACCTAACTGAAAGCATGATGCCAATGTCAATCATGAATACCACATTAAATGGTATGGCGGCAGTGGGCAATGCCACCGCACGCACAGCAGGTGGGCTTGTTTGCAAAGTTGGTTCCAGCGCTCTTAATGCGACAGCAGATGTGGCTAAAGGGGCTGTGGTGAATGCAACGAAATTTGCTTTGGGCATTAACAATATGGAAAATGCCTGTCGCGCACTCACCAATAGCACGGTCTATAAAAAACAGATGATCGATGGGATTGAATACCATACTCAAATGAATGTATCCTTCGTTGACAGAGCTTCGTTTGCGATGCAACAAACATGGAATGCTACGGGTAAGTTGCTGTTTTGTGCGGCCCTGCCAACGGGCTTGGTAAGCAAAGTGGGCACAAACCTGGGATGGCTGGAGCCTGCCCAAGGATTGTCTTTAAGAAATCTCTCAGAGGGCACATTGACGGTTACTAAGGAAACAGTGTCTTTGGCAGTGAATGCAACCATAGATGCTGCGAGCTATACAGTTGAGAAAGCGTGGGAACACCCAACGATCGCTAATGTGGTAGTTGGCACCATCGTCGGTGTGGGCTTGGTGATCTCGGCTGTTAAAGATTTTACTTCGGTGCCAACCGTTAAAGTTAAAGCTACTGGCCATAAAGTAGTGGTTGAATCAGAGAGTTGGTTGAAGCATAAAGCGCAGGATTGTGCCATGGGAGTGGCTAAATTGGCAGGCGCTTACTTGATTGCAAACAAGCTGATCGGATAAGCTCTTCAGGGGTATCTGATTCCTATGGTGAATAAATAAAAAGGCGGCCATCTTGCGATGGCCGCCTTTTTATTTTCGCTACGTGTTGCTTCTGAATTGATCAGAAGGACACGGTGATTCTCCCTGTTACGTGCACCACATCTGTTAATTCAGATGAAGGCCGTATAAAAGGAGCTGCATAATGCGCATTGACGATGACTTTAAGCTCAGGCTCATAGTGTTGATCGCCGTCGAGCTCTTTAGAGCATTCGTCAAAGGCAAGTGAGCTATGTTTTGGACTCACAGTATAATCTCCACCTGCCTAATGAAAGGCAGCTAGTGAAGAACGCCCGCTGGGTGAGGCCCATCCCCCTATAACAGCACATTAACTGGGGGCTTGTGCGCTTTGTGTTCGCACCGCTCCCGCAGATGCCGGGAAGGTAGGATGACCCTGTGTTACCCTTGGGCTACCACCTGTAGTGAAAAACAAAGTAATGTCACCTCGTTGCGTTCTTAAAAAGTTTTTATCCTATGCTTGGCTATTGTTATAAACAATAGTTAGGTCATAGGCTCTAATTTCAACATCAATAATAATAAATAGGGTCCCAAAAGTTTGTGGTTTCGAGCGTTATTTTATCGACTTGCGTCACCTCCTCTTGTGCTCTGTCGGTTCCACTGTTGTTGGGCTGATACTTTGGTAAGTTGTTGCACCATTTAATTAGAAATGGCCTCACAAGCTACTTTAAGCATCTAATTTACTTGTACTCTACAAGTTTATTTGTACAAGGTCTATGATCTATATCGCAAAATAAAAGGTCCTATTGCGATACATATCAACGTAAAAAAAATAATACAAGGATTAATGCGATAATATCGTTACTTTTTTAATTGAGTTAATACTTTTTCACGATATGCAATGTAATCAGGTAAGGCTAACGTGCCAATGGCTAGTTGTTGAATGACAGTGCGAAAAGCTTGTGCATCCACTTTAGCTGGCAAATCTTTGGCTGCTTCTAATGCTGCATACTGTTTCCATATATGCCATGTTTTGAGCTCTGCTTGGGTATCGCCTAATTGTTGTTCTAGCATAGCTATTCTCAGCAAATTGAAGGCAAATAATTCATCACCAAACGAACGCTCTTGAGCTACAGGTTGGCGACCGATAGTTTCGATCATCTGTTGCTGCAAGGCTTGGCTTTTATCAAGTGCTTCTTGGTAGCGTTCTTCGCTTATTAACAGAGACGCGCTGGCATATTGACTGTACATGGGGAGGTCATCGGATTTAGTACGCTCAAGAGTAGCTATGGCTAGTGGTTTAGCTTCGGCTAGCTGTCCACGGTTGAGCAACGTTTGGGCCAAAGCCCCATCGTAGGCAGCATGTAGTTCTGGATGGCGTGCCATGATTGTTAAGAGGCGCTGGAAGGCATCGTTGGTGTTGGGGGAATCTTTGGTTGGTCCTTCTTGCGTAAAGAGAGCATAGTCATTGGCTGCTTGAAAGTACTCTTGTTCAGCTTTGACAGCATGTCCTGTGCTTAAGCGATAGACGAGTATCAGGATAGCCACGAAGGCGACGAGACCATAAATGATGGTTTTACCATATCTGGCAAGCCATTCAGTGAGGGCTCCTTCTTCGAGGGAATTCAGGTGCTTAGGAGTGGAGATGTTGGACATAATCTTTTACCGGGTTAGAGATGTTTTTTTTACAGCTTTTCTGGTTTTTGGAATGAGAATATGTTATGCTCAAACAATGATAAGTGAAAAAACTTTATTGTAAAGGCGAAAATGAAACAGGATCAGCAGCAAAGTGAAACAGAGACCATCAAAGAGATCTTGCTCGAGCATATTGTGGTAAATCCTTATCAACCACGGCGCCACTTCGCCCCGGAGGAATTGACAGAGCTGGCGCAATCCATTCAGAGTGTGGGCTTGATTCATCCGCCTGTGGTGCGACCGTTAGAAGATGGAATAACCTATGAGCTTGTCTCGGGGGAAAGGCGCTATCGCGCCTCTCAGTTGGCGGGCTTAAAGCAGATTCCAGTCGTCGTGCGTCAAAGCAGTCATGCCATTTCGGCCCAGGCGGCATTGATAGAAAATATTCAACGCGTGGACCTTAATCCGATTGAAATTGCTAAAGCTTTGCGCAGTTTGATTGAAGAATTCGACTATCAACAGGATGAATTGGCCACGCGCTTGGGAAAGAAAAGATCTACGGTAGCCAATTACTTGCGTTTGTTGAGTTTACCCAAAAATATTCAAGATAGTGTGTCATGTAATACAATTACAATGGGACATGCCAAAGCCATTTTATCTATTGATGGGTTTGAAAAACAAAATTTGTTATATGAGCTCATTGTACGCGATGAGCTTAATGTGCGAGAAGCCGAAGATGCAGCCTTGCGTATCTCGCAGAAGGCGAAAAAGCAGTCTTTGGTCTATGTGAATCGCGATTTCTATCTCGAACAGATAGCTTCGCGTATGCAACATAAGTTAGGCACTAAAGTTACCATTCAAGGCAAAGGGAAAAAAGGCAGGATTACTATCGATTATTACAGCCTCGATGACTTAGACCGTCTGCTTGCAATATTTGATGTTCCGGCATCGGGGTGAGTGGCATGTATTTTCACATAGACCTCAAAGCCATGCTCTTGTTGATCTTGTGTAGCATCCCTTTTTGGTTTTTCTTTAAGCAAAGCCATGCTTATGTGGAACCTCATATCGCCTTCTCAAATGTTTCAGGGCTAGCTTATAATCAAGGGCGGGTGGCTTGGGCGTTATGGCCCAAACGCTTGATGTGGATAGCTTTTCTATGCTTGGTGACGGCTTTTCTCGATCCTCACCTACTGCTGGAGCGCAAAGCCGGAGGGGCGGGCGCCGATGGAATTGCTCCGAAACAAGGGGTAGCCATCTATATCGTGCTTGACCAGTCGGGATCGATGAAGGATCAGGTATTTGCTCCCTCAGGCAGTGGAGAGCGGCTCATATCAAAAATTGATTTAGTCAAACAAGTTTCCAAGCAGTTCATAGAGGGGGCACCCCAATTGGAGTTGTATGGACGACCCAATGATCTGATAGGATTGGTGTTTTTCGCTAGAGCCGCGCGCGTGATGGCGCCATTGACATTAGACCATGGGGCTGTTTTAGCGGAATTGGCCAAATTTACAACGGTGGGTGAGCGGGATCAAGATGGGACATCTATTGGCTATGCGATCTTTAAGACCGCAAATTTAATGGCCGTCACCCGTCATTTTTCCCAAGAGCTGGTGGCTAAAGGTGAGCCCCCCTATAGCATTAAAAGCAATGTGATCATTTTGCTCACGGATGGATTGCAAGATCCTAATCCCTTAGATAAGGGCAAGCGCTTGCGCAATATGGATGTGCCTGAAGCTGCGGCTCAAGCTAAAGAACTCGGTGTGCGCTTGTACATGGTGAATGTCGATCCGGCGATGAATACTGAAGAATTTGCCCCTTATCGTCATATCATGCAGCGCGCCGCAGAGCTAACGGGTGGTAAGTTTTATATGGTGACGCAAGGCACCGATCTAGAAAAGATCTATCATGATATCGACGCCTTAGAAAAGAGTGCCATTCCCCCTCCTCAAAGTGTTTATGAGCGCGATAAGCGACCAGATCTCTACCAACGAATTTCTTTTTATCCCTATTTCATAGGCCTTGGGATGCTTTGCCTGTTGTTGTCTATTCTTTTAGAGACGACAATCTTAAGGAGGGTCCCATGATTTGGCGCAGCATTCATTATGATTGGTTTAGTGCCCTACTATTGGGATTCTTCATTCTCTTGTTGATATGGCGCTTCATGGCACTTGATAACTACCGTCGTTCTGCTTTGAAACGCTTTGCTGATCCCTCTGTGCTTGATGCTTTGTTAGTCAAGCGTGATCCCTTGATGTATGTTACGAAAGCTTTTTTGTGTTGCCTGGTATGGCTGTGTGCCGTGTTGGCCCTCATGCAACCCAAAGGAAATAGTCGCTATGTTGCGCCGTCTGTTTCTCAAATTGAATCTACTATACCGCAAGAAAAACGGCGCAAGAAGATGCATGAGGTGATTTTGCTCATCGATGCTTCTGCATCGATGACCGTTGACGATATGTATGGGGGAATGACGCGCTTGGCTGTGGCTAAGGAGATTGGAGACACCATTGTGAGTGGTTTGAAAGGGGAAAACGTTTCATTATTTGCATTTACATCGGCCACCATGCAATTAGTCCCTTCTACTACAGACTATCTCTTTACACGTCTGATGTTAAGAGGGGTGGAGATCAACGAAGGAGAAACGGCTGGTACCGCTATTAAACAAGCGTTAGAAGTGGTGCGCAAAAGCAGTTTCAACAGGCGTTTTGCAAAACCCAAGACCCTTATATTATTAAGCGATGGTGGTGATACAGATTATGAAAGTGCGCAAGGGGCAGATCGCGAGAGAATTTTAACAGAGATCTTAGCTCCCCTTGCTGATGCTATCGATCAACATTTGCATGTGCAGGTGATTGGCATAGGTTCTAGGCAAGGGAAAGCGGTTCCAAACGTTTCCTATGATGGACATGAAGTGATCTCTGCTTTAGATGCAACCTTACTAAAAAAGATCAGTGTGGTCGGTCAGGGCAATTTGTTTTTAGTGGCAGAGAAAACACCCTTACAGATTGCTCAAGGGGTGTTGGATCTCATAGCACGAGAGAGCACTTATGAGGAAACCACGGATGGATCCTCCGAGGAAGCTACTCAAGAGCTTGTTTACGATCTGTATTACCAAATACCTCTGGGCTTGGCTATTATGGCTTTGGCCGCCG
>JABDFJ010000002.1:0-80919 GCA_013286645.1 Chlamydiota bacterium
CTCCGATTTTTTCAAGCGCTCGTTCGATTTGGCGGATGATTTGATACTCACGTGAAGTCACTTCTATGCTGATTGTGCGGTCGAAATCATCTGTGCCTTGGTCCGCTTGATGTTGTGAGTATCCGGTACCTTCTTCTGAGGTTTTAACATCAGCTGTGGATCCCTTTAGCGATTGAGAAAGCTGTCGGTGCATTTCTTCAAGTCGTTTTTTAAATTTGGCAATATCACTTTTTTTGAGAGTCACTGCGTTCCTCCTCATTGATCGCATTAATTTTTAAGTTTAGGGATCGTGTAGAAACAACTTTTACAGCTCTCAAGGGAAAAATCGATTCATCTCAAGAAGATTTTTCCTCAGTGGTATTCTACTGATACTCCCCTCGGGAAAATTTTCTCGGTCTGAACCGCATTTCTCCTCGAGAACAGTCAAATTTATTTCTATACGATCCCTTAATCCCTATTTCTATGACGGGCTTCATCTTTAGGTTTAATAGCTTGTATGGCATCCATCAATTCTTCGACATCTTTAAAGCGTCGATATACGCATGCAAAACGAATATAAGCAATAGGATCTAATCCCTGCAGATGTTTAGTGACCATATCTCCTAGTTCTGTGGTCGTAATTTCACGCACCTGCCTTTGCATGACGTCACCAGTGATTTTGCTAGCGATAGTGATGACTTGCTCATGACTGATCGTTGTGTGGCGGCAGGCGGCTTCCAAGCCTTTAATTAATTTCTGCTGCTGGAAGTCTTCATATCGCCCATCACGCTTTTTTACTTCAACAGTCAATTCAATCGTTTCAAAGGTGGTGAACCTTCGTTGACATCCTAAGCATTCGCGGCGTCGACGGATGGCGTTCATTTCAGCGGTGTTGCGCGAGTCGGTGACTTTTAGTTCTTCGTGGCTACAAAAAGGGCATTTCATAGGTGAGATCCATGCGGTAGTTGTCCAGTGGTCTCCTCGCGAAACAAAAATTTAAGCTGTCAAGCGCGAGCCCCGAACATGCCCGATCGTCTAGATTTTTTGCTAATCATTTCGTTAAAAATTGTTGATCTCATCAATCATCATACGAAGGATGGCAAAATCACGGCGCGTATGATGGAAGGCGAGGCGGGGTAACTCAAGGTGATCATTCTCGCCAGGCAAAGGGGACGAGGCTTGGATGGAGCCACTAGCTAAGAGGATTTTGTATTTATCATTGAGCAGCTCGATTTGCTCTGGTGTCAGAGCAGTGAGGAGACGGATGACTAAGGTATCTTTAACATAGCGATTCGAATGATAGCGTGAATAGAATTTTAGGATATGTTTGACACCATCTTGAGGACTTTGTGCCACGAAAAATAGGCGTTCATCTTCTGGGCTGATCCAACGATTGCGCAATAGGTGATCTTTAACATAATTTTGCCAGTCGCGCCAGTAGGTGCCGTCGACCCCTTCGATGAGGACGATCGGGATGATATTAGACTTTCCCGTTTGGATGAGAGTGAGCATTTCGAAGACTTCATCCATGGTACCAAAGCCCCCAGGGAAGGCTGCTAAGGCTTGCGAGTGGCTCATGAACATCAGCTTACGTGTGAAGAAGAAGCGGAAATGGATCAATTTTGGATCCCCTTCAATCAGAGTATTGGTAGGGGTTTCAAAAGGTAAACGAATCGATAGGCCAAAGCTTTGCTCTTTTTGGGGGCCTTCGGCGCTGGCTTTCATGATCCCATTGGCCGCGCCGGTGATACACATCCACCCTTCTTTAGCTAAGTCTGTGCTAAAGATTTTGGCCGCTTGATAGTCGGGGTGATCTTCAGGGGTGCGAGCGGAGCCAAAAATGCTGATGCACGGCCCGGTTTTATATTGGGTGAAGATATTATAGGCATGGCGCATTTCTTTAATGGAGCGCGTGATGACTTTAAGTTGTCCGAGATCATGCTTTTCATTGAGCAGTTTGATGGCGGTTTCAATGATCTGTTTGACGAGCTCGGCTTCGAAAGTCTCTGGATCTCCACCAGCGGTGACGATCAATTTTTGAATCACCGATTGGATTTCATCATCTTGTTTGAGGCGATTGTTCATGCGTAAATCTCCATTTCGTGTAATTATAACTTTTTCTTTGGATTCGCTGCTAGGTATATTAACTTCGATAAGTTGGTATAAAATGGAAAGTTGCATGAACACGATAATGATTTTGATCTTTGTTTTGTTGCCCATGGGCGCGATATTGCTGTCTGTGGTGTTTTGGTCGCTACGCAATGGGATTTCTCCGATGCCTACAGCAAGAAAAGTCAAACGCACCTTGCTTAAGGTGTTGCCAAGAGATATAAATGGCCCAATTTATGAGCTGGGATCGGGCTGGGGAACATTATTGGAGCCTCTCTATCGACTTTATCCTAATCAGCAGATTATAGGTTTTGAGACATCGCCTGTACCGCGGTGGTTTTCCAAGCTGAGGTTATTATACCTGCGTCAGGACAATGTGCGCGTGGATAAGCGCGATTTTTTCACCCAAGATTTGGGTGGTGCTGGCATGGTGGTCTGTTATTTATATCCAGGGGCAATGGCGCGCTTGCGTCCAAAATTGGCTGCTGAGCTTAAGGAGGGCACATGGGTGGTGAGTCATACGTTCGCCATCCCAGGTTGGCAAGCGTGGCAGGTGTATGAAGTTAACGATCTCTATCGCACCAAAATCTATGCCTATAGAGTTTCTGGTGCATAATTCATTCCCGTGCCCGTGTGCGTGCCCGTGCCCGTGCCCGACTGTTTCCATATTGTGTACCCGTGCTCAATCTTTTAGCATGCAATTTTTTATCACCTATTAAGATCTTTGAAAGGATTATTGGTAAAAAGTCGGGCACGGGCACGGGCACGCACACGGGCACGAGAATGAATTATGCAAGAAGTCTAATGTCGCTAGATGTCTCTAGCCATGCCACGAGAGGCTAAATAGGAGGATGGAAAGCACCATGGCCGCGATAAGGACGTACATGTAATCGCGTTGATAGAGGTAGATGATGAGGCAGGCAAATACCCTGATGACAGGCGTGGCGATTAAAAGCAGCACGCCCAGCTGTATGATCGCCGGTGTGGATCCCTGGAAGGCACGTTGGATGATGACTTGCGTGTCTTTCAAAAAAAACGGTTCGCCTGAGAAAAGATGGTAATCGTAAATTTGATCACCATGTTGCCACAGGAAGAGAACACCTCCTATCAAGGTGACGACTAAGGCCAGTGTTAATCCGACGCGTAGGACATTTCCGACGATAGTTTCAAGGATAACGATCTTTGGTTCTTTCATATCATTCCATGCAACCCTTTATAGATCATTTGTGCGGCGATAGCCAAAATCAGGCCGGCAAAAAGATATTTTAGGGTATTTGTTTTTATGTAGGGAAGGAGGCGCGCTCCTGAGAGAGAGCCGATGATCACTCCTAGCACAACGGGCATCGTTAAGAGAGGGTCTATATAGCCCAAATGGAGGTAAATGCCTGCGCTGGCAGTTGCGGTGACGCCAATCATAAAATTGCTGGTGGTAGCGGACACCTTAAAAGGCAGCTTCATAATTTTATCTAACGCCAATACCTTGAGAGCACCAGAGCCAATTCCCAAGAGGGCTGATAATCCACCGGCAATAAACATGACCAGATACCCCCAGGGTAAATGTTGCACTTGATAGGGTTTGTTGCCAGAAGCTGTTGGATAATAACTATTTAGTTTAAAAAAAGTGGCGATTTTATCGGGAGGAAACGCGTGGTCATCGCTACCATTGGCATAGAATGAGGCAAAAGAGCAATATAGCAGAATAGTACCAAAAAGGATAGAAAGGAGAGGAGCGGACATCTGGGCTGCGATGACCACCCCGACAAGAGCGCCTATTGTAGTGGCGGTTTCCAATAAAAGTGCCACACGGATGTTGGAAAAGCCTTCTCTGACATAAGCCGAAGAGGCGCCAGTGGAGGTGGCAATGACAGCAATGAGGCTAGCGCCGATGGCATAATGGATGTCGACATTGACGCCTAATACGAGCAAAGGAACGATGATTAAGCCTCCACCCAGGCCGGAGAGGGAACCCAAAAAACCGGCAATAAGTGAACCAGAGAAGATGATGATGACAATTTCGTAAGCAGTCATAGATTCAATATATAAGCATAGATCATATTTTAAAAGAAACTTAAGGAGTAAATATGCAGGCTTCAGCTGACATCAGGGCCATACTCGACAAAGCACACATCCATTATGAGGTGTTAGAACACCCCCCTGCGTTTACGGCCATGGAGATTGCTGAAGCGCAACACATCGTTGGTCAGCAAGTGATTAAGGCAGTGATCGTTAAAGTCGATGGTAAACTTGGGATGTGCGTTTTACCTGCCATCCACGTGATCGATTTTGCAAAATTGAAAGCTGCCCTTAAAGCCAAAGACGTTCATTTAGAAACCGAAAGTAAAGTCGCCATGTTATTTCCCACATATGAAGTGGGAGCAATGCCGCCCTTTGGGCATTTAGCAGGTTTAACTGTATATCTCGACAAATCTCTTGAAGAAAACGACACTGTGGCTTTTAATGCTGGCTCGCATCGCGAGATGCTGCGTATCAAATTTAAAGATTACCTCAGACTCGTCAAGCCGACTTTGATCGACTTTGGCATGCACATATCACACAGGAGCGAGCCATGACCCATGTCAATCCGCAGCGCGAGGCCATCATCCTTTTTCTAAAAGGGCTGCGTGATGAGATAGTCACAGCTTTCGAAAAACTCGAAGCTGGCGAGCGCTTCCAAAGAAAGCCTTGGGACCACCATTCTGGTGGCGGAGGCGAAATATCCGTGTTGCGCGGCAATGTTTTTGAAAAAGCCGCTGTCAATTGGTCTGGGGTGTGGGGACCTCACTTTCCCATGCAAGAAGCATCAGGTCCTTTCTTTGCTACGGGGGTCAGCTTGATCACTCATATGGCAAACCCCCATGCACCGACCGTGCATATGAACATCCGCTACATCGAAACAGCCGACAAGAGTTGGTTTGGAGGGGGATATGACCTCACCCCGATGGGTTTGCCTTATGCTGAGGACACTGAACATTTCCATGCGGTAGCAAAAAACTCATTGCAACCCTTCGGTAGCGATATCTATGAATGCTTTGCGCAACAAGCGCGTGAGTATTTCTATATTCCCCATTGGCAAAAAGAAAGAGGGATCGGCGGCATTTTCTTTGACCACTACAATACGGGCGATCGTCCTAAAGATCTGCAGTTATGGCAGAACGTCGGAAAAACCTTTTTGGAAGCGATTGTGCCTATCTATGAGCGGCGCATTTCGCAGCCTTATAGCGGTGAAGATAAGGAACGACAATTGCATATGCGTGGACATTATGTAGAATTTAATTTGTTATATGATCGAGGAACACGATTTGGGTTTTTGTCTGGAGGCAATCCGGAGGCTATTTTGTGTTCGATGCCTCCTGTAGTTAAGTGGTAATATTAATAAAAGAGAGGTGTTTATGAGCTCTAGTGCACTTTGGGGTGCTCTTTCATATGGATACGACAAGTTAACAGCAGCTGTGAGTGCTGTTAACGGTGGGAAAGAGTATCTTCGGGCAAAAATAGGTAATAAGCATATTAAGCATCGCGAAGACAAACTTTTCCTAACGCTTGATCCTGTGAGTAGCATCTTTGCCTTTGCCATTGCGGGCGTTTCGCAAGAGCCCAAGATTAAGTTAGAAAGAACCATCCATTTGATGGAGCCTATTTCTGCAGAAGAAGGTATTGAAAGGAGTAAAGTAGATTTGGGTTTTGGCTTTGAGCAATATCAAAGACGCGATCTTAGAGGGGATTGTAGTGAAGATTTGGACTATTTCACTTGGGCCATTCCACACGTCAATCGCTTATATCCCTGTGATTCTAAAAATAAAGAGCTAAATGATCTCATGACACGCTTTTGGAAGCATGTGTCCAAAGGTATCGATTTCATGGTACAACATTGCTACGAAGATAAACAGCCGGCTGTGGATCGCTTAAAAAACTTATGCAAGTTTGTGCCAGGGACGTTGGATTATAAGCTTCAGCAAGAACAAGAGCGTAGGAGGAGTGTGAGTCACCAAGTGCCCCAACTCCCGCAACGCATTCAAGAGATCCTAGAGAGAGCACAGCGAGAATTGTTAGGCACATCTGTCACTACATCCAAAGCGTCGAGAGGCGTGCAGGTATCGGTACCTCCCAAGGGCGAAAGTGTGCCAACGCCAAGTGTTGACCTCATAGAATTTTCTAATATCCACCAAGCTTCAGGGAAACCGGGGAAGAAAAAAAACAAGTCGGAAAAAACTGCAGAGATGTCTACGCTTACACCTGAGGTGTCTACAGCCCTTGTAGACGACATGACTGCTGCGGCTGTGACAAAGTCTGACCCTTGGGGCTTAGTTGTGCCATTCTCCCCTGATATGGTGCGTAGTTTTGATACGGTAGAAGTCTATGAGTCAGCATTTGACACAAAAAGGCCTGTAGAATCAAGTGAGGATCGAGCCTTTGCAAAAGAATGTGCCGCATATTTAGGAAGAATCTGCCAAAATGCTGCCATTCCAGAGTGGACGAATTCACTTTCTCAGAAGCTAAAAGAGATTTGGACAGTGCGCGAATTCGAAGAAAAGGTCAGATCTTTGGATGTAATTTCTGGAAAAACAGCCCCAGCCTTACGTGAGGCCAAGCTCACCGAAATTCATTCCCTGAAAGGACGTCTGATTACTAATGCTGAACAATATTCTCAATATGCCTCTTTAGAGTTTACAAGATTTAGGGATTCGTAAAAAAATGGACTGAATGGACTGAATGGACTGAATGGACTGAATGGACTGAATGGACTGTATGGACTGTATGGACGACATGGACAAATAGCTCTTTTGTCCATTCAGTCCATGCAGTCCATGTCGTCCATGCAGTCCATTCAGTCCATCATCGTTTATCAATTTACTTTGTGAGGAGAGAAAATGGCTGGTATCTTTGCTGTTTTTGCGTTATCCATTTGTGCGGTATTTGGCAACCAACGTGCACTTGCCTTGTCGTTATTAGCGATAGGATTGGTTTTGAGCCTGTTGATGTTGTGGTATCACGCGACTGATATGTTACAAATTAACTTGTAGGAGAGCCATATGTCGCAGACTTCGAAATGGCAATTGAATCTCAATGCTTTGATGATCGTGATTCTGTGCGGCGTCTTACTTGGCGCCTTCGGCGTGCAATTTTTGTGGCATGAAAATCCCTGCCCTCTGTGCTTGCTTCAGCGGGCGGGCATGATTGGGGTGGCTATTGGGGCGCTGCTTAACCTCTGGTTTGGGGTGCATATGGCACACTATGGTTTGTGCTTGCTCAGTGCTTTGACGGGAGGCTTTGTGGCTTTGCGTCAGATATCGTTGCATGTATGTCCTGGCATGTCGCCTTTTGGATTACCTGTGCTTGGCTTAAGCTTGTATACGTGGTCCTTTTTTGTGTTTGTGTGCGTGGTGTTGGGTGTGGCTGTATTGTTGTTTTTGTATGATCCACATGACAATGTAGAGATGCCGCCTCTGAATCTATGGGGTAAATTTGCTAGTGGACTGCTCTTTTTTGTGGTGGTCGCTAATATCGTCACCACATTTATGTTATGCGGAATTGGTCCATGCCAGGATTGAAGATTGAATAAGATGATTAGTTGCCTTTCTCTAGCTCTAGAGCTTTTTGAACCTGTTTCTGGAAGTGCTCGACTTGAACTTCTAGTGTAGGAATTTCTGGTTGATCTCCTCCTTGGCTCTTACGTTCGGCAAGTTGTTGACGGTACATCGCTAGGGCTTGTCTTTTTGCAGCCAGATCATCCTGCACTGTAGTGGGAGCCTTAGGGGAAACAGGACCGAGTGTTGCCTTTTTGATAGGAGATGAATACGCTCTTGAGAGTTGGGGACTGTTAAGTTGGAGGGTTCGACTGGTCACAGAAGTAAGTGGGCTAAATGGGGAGAAGTGTGCAGAGGTTGTTCTCATGGCGTTGGTTGACGTACGTGCAGCAAAGGGTGATAGACGAGAAGTCGTTGTAAACATACTTTTTTCCTTAATAAGTTCATATTTAAAATACTAATGTTACAGAACAACCATTTTTCGTCCATGCTTTCTGTTCTGCCACAGCACAAAATTGGTGTCTGGTCTGTGATTTATGATTTGACTCCCTCTCATAATATGGCTAAGAATATGTAAAATCGCAAATCGCAGGCCTGACACCAATTTCGGCCTCGTAGCAAAGTTTGAAGTAAATGATGATAAAAAGGAAAACAATGAAGGTATCTATATCACGTTTTGTCACTATAACGCTGCTAATCCTGAATGTAAGTGGATTAGGCACATTATCTGGAGATAATGCCAAAGACACTCCTCAGCAAGCCATCACCTATCCTGAAAACAAAAATCGCTTTGGAGATATCATGTTAATTTATTTGCATGCCAAGTGGCTGTCATATAAATATGGTCTTCCATTGCTTTATAAACCTTTCGCTTATTCGGATAAGCTGGTGCTTCATACACAAGAGCCCTTCCTAGCCACAGAGTGGCAAGATCAATTTGTAAACAAGGTTACTTATGCAAATAATTTAGATTTGGCATCTCTTCCTAAAAGCACATTAATCAATGTACGTTTTTTCCCTGAAAATGTCGATTTCATCCGCGAGAAAAATCGCTTGGGTTTTGACACTCGTTGGTATTTGGATGTGTATTTTCCTGTGGATTGGGAAGATAAGAAATTCAGATCACTCCTACGCAAATTGGTCGCTCCTCGTATCCCTTTAAAATTGATCACCCCTCCCAAACAGCATTTAAGTGTAGCTATGCATGTTAGGGATGGAGGTACTTTTGATGGCCAACCTACAAAAGATCGCTATCCAGATAAGTTTCCGAAAATAGATTTTTATGTGGCTGGATTAGAAGCTATTTTAGAACGGTATCCAATGGAGAATATTTACGTCCATATTTTCACAGATGCTTTACAACCCGAAAAATATCAAGCTTTGTTTGAGGAAAAATTTAGCAGCCATAAAAATATCTATTTTGGCTGTCGAAAAAATCAGGGAAAAGAAGATTATGTTTTGGCCGATTTCTTCTCGATGTTGGAGTATGACTGCCTCATTCGCCCCGAATCTTGCTTTACCGTGGTGGTTGAAAGACTAAAAACATTCAAAGTTGTCGTTAGCCCGATCCACCTTTTCAAAAAGAAAGGGACGAGCTATATCGATTACGTCGACGGCATTTGTGTTAAGCCTCATTTACAGAATAAATAAGGCTCATCACAAATTAGAGTATCACACTATCTGAACGCGAAGATCGCGAAGTAAGCGAAGGCAACGCGAAGAAGGTTTTTATTTATTGAAGTACTTGCTCAAGAAAAATCTTCGCGTTGCCTTCTCTACCCACTCGATCTTCGCGTTCAAAAAATGTGGTACTCTAATTTGTGATGCCCCATAAATAGCCCTACCGCGCAATTCTTCAATTTATATTTTTTTTATTAGTTGTCTTGATCTTTTAATATAATTCAATTAACATTAAGCCTCTTTAAATTATGGCAATGTAAAATGACAGATAATTCACCAGCAAAGAAACGACTTAGTAAACATTTGGCCGCTTCAGGCGTGGCTTCGCGACGTGCCTGTGAGGAGCTTATTTTTGCCGGCAAGGTCACTGTCAATGGGGAGATTGTGCGCATACCGCAAACGTTAGTGGATGATCGCGACAAAATCTTAGTCGATGGCAAACGTGTGACGGCGGCCGAGCCCAAGGTGTATTATGTGCTGAATAAGCCGGCTGGATATGTCTGTTCGTCTAGGAAGAACAATAGCACCAAGATTGTGCTTGAGCTTTTTCATGAAGTCCCTTACCGCTTGTTCACCGTGGGAAGATTGGATAAAGATACGCAAGGTTTATTGTTAGTTACCAATGACGGACATTTTGCCAACCAAGTGATCCACCCTTCGGCCGAAATTAATAAAGAATATTTGGCTAAGACCGATGCTGAAATTACGCCTGAACATTTAATCGCTATCTCCAACGGTACTTTAGTGGAAGGGGTTTTTGTCAAACCCTTGCGTGTCACCAAGGTGCGCCGCGGAACACTAAAAATCACCATTGGTGAAGGCAAAAAGCGCGAAGTGCGCTTGTTGTTGGAAGCTGCCGGTTTGGCCGTAAAAGAGCTCATCCGTATCCGTATCGGCGGCTTGCATTTGGGACCTTTAGCTGTAGGCAGCTGGCGGCCGATGACTGAAACAGATAAAGCACTCATTTTTGAATAAAACATGAAAACACACAAAAGAACTTTAGCTCCTGATCTCGACACTCTCATGCCTATCTTGGTTGGCGCATGGCGGCGTATGCTCAAATTATCGGGCCCTCCTGATGAGTTGCAGACGCGTGAATTCCGCACTGTAGTGGAAGCTGTTAAGGCTCTAGAAGCACGCTTTGCTGATGGTAAGTCATTGGTGGGCACAGACTATTTAGCCCACCCACAGATGCTTGGCGCCTATTTACTCTATCAATGGGTAGTGCATTACCAACAGGGGCTTTCGCTATTGGGTGAATTGCCAATAACACCTAAAAGGGTGCTCGATGTATGCAGCGGTCCAGCGCCATTTGCAATGGCAGCCTTGCGGCATGGGGCGCAAGAAGTGATTGCTACTGATCAGAATTTACGCGCATTGCATTTAGGGGCAGAAGTTTGTGGTCGCTATGGTTTCCCTTTAACGGTACGCCAATGGAATTGCTTGCGCGAACCATTGCCGGTTGAGGGTAAATTTGATCTGATTATCGTGGGCCATTGTCTTGAAGAGCTGTTTCCAAGTGAGAAAAAAGGGTGGCAGGATGCGCAACAGCTATTTATCGATAGGTTGTTGGCTCGCTTGACCCCGGAAGGGTATCTGCTGATCGTCGACAATTCATATACGGAAGCTAATCGCAGAGTGTTACAGCTGCGCGATGTTTTAGTGGGCAAAGGGGTGCCTGTGCAAGCTCCTTGTGTGTGGAGAGGCGAATGTCCGGCCCTCAAAGTGCAAAATAGCCCATGTTACGCTCAAAGGGAATTCGAAAAACCCAATCTCATCAAACAGATCCAACGTGCTGCGTCGATAAATTTGAGTTCTTTGAAGATGTCCTATGTCATTTTCCGCCACCCTTCGGCTGGTTGGCCGGATACTGGCGATAGAAATATGTACCGTGTGATAAGTCCTCCTGTCGATGCCTTCAGTGGCAAGCGCTTTTATCTGTGCGGCACGGATGGCAAAAAGCAGCTCAGCTCCCACTTACAAGAGCATCCTCCCGAAGCGCGGGCTTTCGAGTATTTGAAACGCGGTGAATTGATTTCGTTTACGGGTGCGCTTGAGCAACAAAATGCGATTGATATAGTCCAAGGCACTGAGGTGCACGTCGAAGCGGCTTGCGGCAAGCCAGTGCCCGATAGGCTTTCTACCTAAAAGGCTATAAGCATGAGCCAAATCTCTTCGGCAGACAAATTGCAAGACGCAGTTCGCAAGCTTGAAGCTTTTGCGCGACAAGTGTCGGAAGCGCCTGCTGTGTCACCGCTTTCTAAGACGATAGGCTTGATGCGTGGGTTGTTACGTCCACATGCTGAACAGCAGAAGCAAAATGAACTGCTAACCGCTGTGGAAGTGGTCAACCGCGAGCGGTTGTATATTCAAAAGTTGCAAACTGGTGATGTCGCCGAACAGAAACTGGCAGCGACTTTGATGATGGTGATAGAGTCGTACAACCGGCATATCCAAGAATCACCCCAAGAGGGGAACGCGTTTGCCAAATTCTTTTCCCATAAGCTAGTCACAACTCCCGAGTTGCCCAAGATCCAGCTGCCGCAACAGCTGACGGTGACCTTACAATATCCACATAATGCGGCAAGTGAAAGCACACGCTGTGCGATCAATGCGCTTAAGCCTATGGCTTTGGCCCTTTCTAAGCAGTCGACGGAATTGTTTCATATGAAAGTGTTGGCATTGTTAGAACGTTATGGGTTAGCAAGTAATCCAGAAGCGCGCTTACATGTAAAACAATCTCCTATTTATACCCGCATCGCTGCTGATGACTCTAATACCTGCACTTTGTCGCAAACACTCACCCTTTTTCCAGGACAAACAATTGTTGTGATGGGCACTTCGGCCTTGGATCCCAAGACAAAAACGATTAGCAGACTATTTCCTGAAACATTTTCAGTATCTTTAGAATCCACGCAGACAGGTTTTCCACATGCTTCGCAACGCACCGGATGGGCTTTGGCAAGTCAACTACTACCAGACTTTCCCCAGCGCATGGATTTGTTGGACCAATCGGCGGCTATGTTTATGCGCAAAAAGCATGCACGGCAGGCTTTGCTGCCACATGGAGAGTATTTTGGGCAAGCCAAGCGCTTGATCAAGCTCAAGAAGCAGGTTTTTATGGAGCATCAAGCGGAGTTTTTAGCGGAGCATTTGGGATTCATCAAGGCATTATTGCAAGCAACCCCTGTTGGAATGTCGATGAGGGCTGAAGCTGTGGTGGAACGGTTTTATGCTAGTGTACAGGACTCTACGCATGCTTTTGATGCATTGACAGAAACACATCAAAGCATGCGTGATCTATTTATTGTTGCTCCTTACCAGCGGGTGTTAGAAGCTGTTTTAAAGGGTAAATCTACGGATTTAGGCAGCCATGACGCTGGTACGCGCTTCTGTGCGATAGCGGCCATCATGCGTCAAGAATTTGATGCAGTCTATGCAAATGTGCTGTTGCAAAGGCAAGAAGAGCAGCATGCTTGTGACCAGCTAAAATGGGATTATCTATTGTGTGTAGGAAGTGTTTTAGGGTTGGCGGCACAGCCGATCATTTTGCAATATCTTTCTGAAGATCTCATTTACGAGCCACCGCAGCTGACGACTTTCGAAAAGCAATTGCAGGCCATGGCCTATCAACAGGTGGTAGATTTCTTAGATGAGCTTGTCCTTCCTATGAATGAAGAGAGCATACATCTTGATCAAGTGTATGCTTTATTGAAAAAGCAGATGGCACATGACTTGTCTTTTTTCACTGCTGATGTTGATTTAAATGTACCTCAGGAGCTTGCCACTTATTTTCAGATGCGCTTTAAGAGTCTGAATAAGCTGTAGACCTTCTATGGTAGTCGCGGCTATATTTAGTCATGAAGATAGCTGATAGCAAGCATAAGAGACTTCCTATAAGCATGACGCCTGTGGCATGGATGCTATATATCAAAATGCTGCCGAGCGCTGGCACCAGACAGCCTCGCAAGCCGACAGTTAAGATGTTCACATTGCTATAAGCTGAGCTATCTTCATCTTTAGCAAAAATGGGACCAGAGAGGTTCCAACTCATTTCGCTTCCCCCTTGCATCACACCATATAAAATATAGCCCACATATAGCCACGCTAAGTTGAACTGGGCAGCGATCAAGCAAAAAGGGAAAACAAATGCTAAAATGGTCACCCAACTATTGAATTTGTAGAGGTCGATTTTAGACAGTAAACGGGCCCAGGTGGGGGAGGCCGAAGCGAAGCCTATCCCTTTACATAAGGTCAAAGCCACGGCTAATTCCGTATAGGTTAAATGCAATCCATCCATAAAGAAAACAGGCAGTGCTGGCTGCATGATAATCAAGCCTGATCCCCCCAGCATAAACCCTAGTTGATAGCGCATGAAGTCAGGACGTTGCTTGCTTAATTCCCACGCACTTTTCCAAGGTTTTGTGAGCTGCTGCTGCCACGATAGTTTGGGAGAGGTATTGGCTTGGGCTTCATCTCCGGGATTTAAGGCGATGGGGATGCGAAACTTGAAGAAAATGGCTGAGATGGAGAGGCATGCTGTGGCGGGGAAAATCCAGCGCCAAGATTGTTCGTAAGAATCTAGGAGGTTTCCCAGCGCAAATGGGATGAGGGCGGCGCCCACATATCCAAAGGCAGAGCCATAGGCAAAGAGGCGTTCACGCGATAGATTGGGGACGTTGAGTTTTAGTACTTCCATCCAAGCGGGCATCGTGCCGCGCCAGAGCATCACACAGAAGCCAAATGACACGATGAAATACCAGGGATTATCGACAAAAGGGAAGAAAAAAAAGGGCAGATGGCTGAGCACGCGCGCCCAAATGAGGTTGGATAACAGACGATCTTTGCGATTTTCGATCAGCGTGCCCCAATAGAGAGCGATTAGCGAAACGGCAGGCTTTAGTATGATGATGGCTGTGATTTGCAGCGGGGTGGCATGCAAATCTTTATAGAGAATGTAAGGCAGCATGTTGAAAATTGCCCAGAACGGAGTGTTGAGTACACTTGTCCACATGAAAGCCGCGCGTGTTTTTTTCCAAGAGTTATTGGATACCGACAAATTTATTCCCTATGCTTCTACGTAACGAACGTGATTCAAAATAAGCCAAATTTAGTTTCTAGGATGATACTATATTGGCATAAATCATTAAACCTAGAAACGACAAGAGTATTTAGTGACCACGGAACAATGCCGTAAAGAAATCGGGAAATTGATGAAACACGCGATTCAATGTACGGGTCAAGAAAGTTTCTCCTCGGATGTTGGCAAAAAGAATGTCGCTGTCTCCGCCTGGTCCAAGCATTCTGGGTATATAATGGAATCGCAGCGTATCATACAGGGATTGTGCGGTGGTTGGATTAAATGCATGACCTACGGGGTTGGGATTTTGGGCAATGAGTTGATTGTTCGAAGCCACAGTGGCCACAGTGCGCAGAATAAAGATTTGAAAGCGTCCATTAAGATTTTGCACTTCTGAGAATGCATCGCGGTTTAATACCGAATCGGGATGAGCTTTGGCGTAACGCCACAGGCCATACCCAATGCCTAGTTTGGCGGCTTTGCTGATTTTCTTATGTAGAAAGCCGGCGTCAGCTCCGGGAAACAATATCCATTTAGCAGAATCGATGATGGGGCTGCCGACAAAACGGACAACGGTCCACGTGCCTTTGGCGGTGGCTTTGATGGTTGTTATGCCTCCATTGGCGATGGCGGTTGCGACCGGTTTGCTTATTTCTAAGGCTCTGCCTAGATTGTGTATGGCGGATCCAAAAACTTGTTGAGTTTTATCGTACACTGCTTTCAGTTCAGCAAAGGAGGGGATGGCTGTGTTGGGTGTTGTCGTGTTGTGGTGATTGCTTGGTAAGGATTTTAGAAACTCTTCGTAGCGCAGAGGTTGGGGGATAGAGGGAAGGTTGTATTGTATGCGTGGGGCATCTTCTAACGTACACAGCGGGTAAGCCGCTATATCTGCTCGCAAAGTTGCATTGCTGGATGGTGCCATAGCTAGGATGTTGGCAGGCTGGTGATTGTCAATTTTTTCTGCTACGGAGCGCATGGGAGGGGCAAGTAGCGCTATGGGAGCTGGCGAGGGAAGTTCGACTGGGGATATCTTTTTTGGGGCAGAGGCTATCGGGCATGTAGGAAAGGCATCTGTGAGATTTACAACCAGACGCTGGTATGAAGTCAGGGCATGCACTTTTAAGGCTGGAGGTTTAACAGTGGGCAACGAAAGAGGGGCAATCGGTTGGGTTGGCAACGTATGTGATGTGCTATTATTAGTAACGGTTGTTACAGGGATGCGCTGTGTGCCTTTGAGCATAGAGGCCAATAGGCCAACCGGTGGGGCTACGATAGCTGTGAGGATAAGTCCTGCCACACCCATTTTTTTCCAGGTGGGGATGGGTGTATCATGCCATTTTTTAACTAAAGGGTGTGCTTTAAGCGCAGCCACTTGCGTGTTGAGATGTTTGTTGATCCGCGTCATGCATGAGGGCGACTCTTCAGCAACGGTTGCCGTTGATTGTGTGTAGAAGTAATTTGTTATTTGCATTAAAAGCAATTGTTAAAATTATAAAAAATAATTATAACACAAACTAAATTTGTATTTCAATTGTTTTGTTTATTTACTTAATTGCGCAAATGAGTCTTTTTTAAGATTGTAAATAAAAAAGGACCTAAACGACCTAAAGGACCAAAAGGACAGAATGATACTGTCTTTTTGGTCCTTTAGGTCGTTTAGGTCCTTTTGTCCTTTTGTCTCTTTCTTTGTCTAACTTACAGGCGGAAAGAGCTTACATTCTGTGCCAGTGTAGTGATATTCATCACAGGCGCTTTGGGCGCAGGGCATTTTAGGTTGTTAAAGGCGAGAAGGGAAGTTGCGTTTTGTGTCGGAAATTGGAATCTCGCGCAAAAAGGCAATGTCGTGGTGGTGCTATTGGCTTGGAAAAGAGAGGTAGCGTTCGATTGGAGGTGCATCGTTGGATGCGCTGAGGATGTCATCCCATAATGGCGGGAGATAGCGAAGATAGCTAGCGGCACGGCGGCGGCAGCCACGATGAGTCCAGCTACTAAGAGGTGGTCTTTCCATGACGTCTTTAGGCTTTCTTTGGTTGTGTATGCTTCAGGTGCTGTAATGGGTGAATAGTGCCTGGTGTAGTATACTACAGGGGAAGCCGTTGGGCTGTCTGGGGACAAAAAATCGCCACTTGCAAAACTTAGGTTTTGAGGGCTTGAAATGCGGGAAGTTTCCATGTGAGCTCCTAAATGGAATTAAATTAAGCATCATTTATAAATTAAATTCCGATTATAATCAATACAAAATTCTAGTGTTTTTATTCTAATATGCAGTGGTACTCATGGTCTTTGCGACCTGTTGTACTGTCGACAACCATGCGTTTGGGAGGAATTGCGGCACAGATAGGCTGGGCATAAGGACAGCGTGTGCGGAAGGGGCAGCCTGAAGGTGGATTGATGGCAGAGGGGATCTCCCCTTTGAGAAAGATCCGTTTTTTTTGTTCCATCGGGTGGTTTTTAGGAATGGCGGAAAGCAAAGCTTGAGTATAGGGGTGACGAGGATTGCGAAATAACTCTTCCACCGAAGCCGTTTCCATGACTTTGCCAAGATAGAGGACCAAGACTCTATCGCAGAGGTATTTGATCAAGGAAAGATCGTGGGAGATAAACAGATAGCTCAAGGAAAGCGTTTCTTTAAGCTCTTGCAGAAGATTGAGAATCTGGGCTTGCACAGACACATCTAAGGCAGATACCGCTTCATCGCATACGATTAAGCGCGGATTCAGCGAGATGGCCCTTCCAATGCAAATGCGCTGCTGTTGTCCCCCTGAAAATTGGTGAGGGTAGCGCCACATGACATCGGCTGGCATGCCGACCATAGCTAAGACTTCAGCCACGCGTTCCTTTTGGGCCGCGCGTGTTTTGACCACATCGTGATAAAGTAAACCTTCACCCAGACTATCGAGAATCATTTTTCTTGGGTTAAGGGAGGCAAAGGGGTCTTGGAAAATAATTTGGGCGTGTTTGCGGAATTGCTTGAGCGCCACAGGATCTAGAGAAAGGATATTGTTGCCTTGAAAGAGCACCTCCCCTCCCGTGGGTTGGACTAAACGCAAAACAGCGCGGCCGAGTGTACTTTTCCCAGAACCTGTTTCTCCCACCACTCCCAGGACTTCACCTTGAGTGAGATCTAAGTTAACCCCTTCGACCGCATGCACGTGGTTGACGACTTTGCGGATGATACCAGCATGGATGGGGAAATGCACTTTAAGATCGCGTACCTGCAAGAGTGAGGGATTCAATCGGGACTCCTTAATAGAAAAAATCAGCTTTTATCATGCAGCCAGCATTTGGCAGTGTGATGGTTTTTGGTTTCAATGGGAAACATTGGCACGGCTCCTTCTAGACAACGCGGCATGACATAAGGACAGCGTGGGTTGAACCGACAGCCTTGTGGGAAATTCTGGGGTGAGGGGACAGAGCCTTTGATTGTGTGCAAGCGTGTTTTAGCCTGTTGCATGGCGGGACGTGAAGCAAAGAGTTCTTGGGTATATGGATGCGCCATATGATCGAAGGTATCGAGGGCGCTGCCCCGTTCAACAGCTTGCGCAGCGTACATCACAATGACATCATCTGCCATTTCGGCGACGATGCCCATATCGTGGGTGATCAGCAAGACAGCCATCCCCCTGTTTTTTTGTAGGGCGCGAATGAGATCGAGGATTTGTGCTTGAATGGTGACATCTAAAGCTGTAGTAGGCTCATCGGCGATTAACACATCAGGTTCACACATGAGCGCCATGGCAATCATCACCCGTTGCCGCATCCCTCCAGAGAGTTGATGTGGATAGCTGAAAAAGCGCTCTTGGGGCGAGGGGATGCCCACTTCTGCTAAGGTGTTGATAGCGCGTTGCATGGCGTCATCCCCATACAATTGAAGGTGCATTTCGGCGACTTCCACCAGCTGTTCACCGATGGAATAGACCGGATTAAGAGCTGAAGTGGGGTCTTGAAAGATCATCGCGATACGGCCACCACGAATTTTACGCATCTCTTTTTCTGATAAGGTCAGCAGATTGCGGTTCTGGTAGATCACCTCGCCTGTCGACGGCAACGCGGGAGGGTGAGGTAAGATACGCATTAGTGAAAGCGCTGTGAGGGATTTGCCACAGCCTGATTCCCCCACTAAGGCCAATGTTTTGCCAGCGTGCAGTTCAAAGGATAAGTCATCGACAATAGCGATGACTTGTTGTTCCATGTGTAGGCGTGTGGTGAGGTTGTTGACTTTGAGAACCGGTTCAGGCATCAGGAGGATTTTCCCTTGAGAACTGTATACGTTATTTCTATACGATCCCTTAGTTTGCCTACAACGTGAATTTTCTGTGAAGCGCAAATTATACCAAAAGCGTTTCATTGCCAGATGGGTTCACTACTTTTTCCTTCTTTGTGGGTTGAGGCGGCTTGTCTAGTTTAGTGTCTTTGGTGGGCTGAGCAGGTTTCTCTAGTTTGGTGTCTTTGGTGATTTGTTTTTGGCTTTTGTTTTCTATTTTAGCATCTTTAGAGGGGTGTATTACTTTTTCTAAGTTAGCGTCTTTGGTGGTTTGTGTTGTTTTTTCTGGTTTAGTGTCTTTGGAAGGTTTTTTTTTGTTTTCTAAATGAACATTTTTTGAATGTTCCTGTTTTGTACTCTCTTGTGGGGGTGTGGTACTTGGTTTAGCGTGCCACATAGCTTCTCTCATAGAAGGTTCTTTTTCTTTGGTTGCGGATTTAAGTGCTGGTGATTCGACTTTAGGAGGTGTTGTTGTAGGTGTGACGGCTTTGGTTGTCATGGGCTTTTCTGTTGTTGGGAGGGCAGCATGAGATTGTATTGGGATAGGAGCAGCTGCTCCGCCTGTAGGCACAAAAGGTTTACCAAAGGTCTGTTGGTAGTCTGCTTGGAATTTTTTATAAATACGGTTGGGATCAACTCGATAATAAAAATTTCCCATTTGTTGCAATTTATCTGGAGCGAGCAATATATCCTGACTTAATGGCGTGGCGGTAATCGTAGGAGCTGGGGGTCTGGTTGTGTTATAAATAGTGGCATTAGCTTTTGTGGCAGCATTTAACTTAGATAGAGTTTGTTTGAGCTCTAGCATGGGTTTGGATGATGAATTGTGATTTAAGATATTCTGCTCCATTTCGCTTCTTACTTTACTTAAATCGCCTCCATATTTCTTCAGTAGTGATGGATATTCTGGACTTGCTTTTATGATCTTATCTAACTGATTGTTATAATCGTTTTGCAATTTTTGAACGGTTTTATCTTGATTGATAGCGTCTTGGGCGGTGCCATTAAATCTTCCTAGTACGGCACTATTTTGATTATGAAATTTCACATTTGCAGCTTGATCTGAGTTGTATTTTGCAACGTACTGTGCCTTAAGTTGCTGATCTTGTTGATAGCTTGTGCTATTCTCTTGTTCTGCCGCGAGAGCTTCGTCAATTTTCACTAGTTTGTTGAGATTATCTTTGTCGCGTAGTGCATTAATTTCATCTTGAGCTTTGATATAAATAGGGGTATTGGGCTGATAGCCCGCTTGGGTCTTTTGTAACTCTGTGATTTGATTTTCTATTTGAGGATTTCCAAGCTGATTGGGATCGAGGGCTTCGAGATGATTAGCTTGCCCAAACACAAAAGCGTTTGCAATGAATAATGTGATGATTAAGGCGCTAACTTTTCTTGCTTGCATAATAACCTCAACATATTTTTCAATAAAACTCACATGTTTACACTAAATTTGGCATAGGCTTTTATCCGATCGAGGTCTCGTGTCTAATCTCTTAAGTCATGCCGAATAATTTCCTTATTGAGCCCAAACATTCATTGCTAAAGGATTTGGGGCTTTCTCATTTTTTGTGGGTTGTTGCGGTTTTTCTAATTTAGTGTCTTTGATGGGCTGGACTGGTTTTTCTAGTTTAGTGTCATTGGTGGTTTGTGGTGGTTTTTCTAATTTAGTGTCTTTAGAGGTAGGTGTGGACTTTTCGGATTTAGCGTCTTTAGAGGGGTGCATTACTTTTTCTAAGTTAGCATCTTTGGTGGTTTGTATTGTTTTTTCTGGTTTAGTGTCTTTGGAAGGTTTTTTCTGCTTTTCTAAATTAATATTTTTTGAATGCTCCTGTTTTATGCGATCTTGTGGGGGTGTGGTACTTGGTTTAGTGTGCCACATAGCTTCTCTCATAGAAGGTTCTTTTTCTTTGATTGCGGATTTCAGCGCTGGCGATTCGACTTTAGGAGGTGTTGTTGTAGGTGTGATGGCTTTGGTTGTCATTGGTTTTTCTTTGGTTGGGAGAGAAGCGCGAGCTGGATTGGGGAGAGGAGCTGCCGTTCCTGTTGGCACAAAAGGTTTGCCAAATGTCTGTTGGTACTCAGCCCTGAATGTCTGATATATTCCATTGGGATCATGTTGGTAATAAAAGTCTCCTGTATTTTGTATTTGATCAAACTCCACAGAGACTTTATGGCCTCCTATCTCGGGGGATGAAGGAGCTGGTGGTGCTGGAGGAAGCGAGATGTCGTAAGCTGGGTGATGTTGCAATGCCTGTATTTGTTGGTCTACTGCTTGTTTTTTGGTCTCATCCATACCGCTTTGTGGACTAGAGTGAATCTCATGTTGGACTGCAGTAAGATTTTTTTGAGCCTTATTAATTGCTTCTAGTGTATTTGAACGCACCTGTTTCAAGTTATTGACTTGATTAAACACATTCATTGCTTTTTGTTTAGCAGCTGGGTCCTGTTCAAGGCGCAAAGAACTTTTTACCCCGTTAGCTGATAACATTTCCGTAAAGTTATCATGAAAGCTTTTTCTCACGTTAGCAGGCGCATCTTTCCACAATTGTACATTCTTGAGATAAAGGTTATAATCATGGTAGTCTTGTGTTGATTGTAATTGATTAATAGCATCTTCTAAAGCTGTTTTCCTGTTTATGGCATCATCGAATGCTTTTTGAGCATTGTTCAGTTTGTTTTGGTCACTAAGTCTGTCGTTTGCAATGCTTTGGGCCAAGGCAGCTGATTCTTTTTTTAATGACTCCATCTGAGTTTCTTGATTAATAGCATCTTGAGCAGTACCTGTGAATCTACCAATTACAGAAGCGTTTTGATCGTGATATTGCTTATATTCCCCATACTTTTGAACATATTGTAATTCGAGATCGGTGGCTAATTTTCGATTTTGTTCTACGCTAGCTGCATCTTGATTGCTCTTATCATTATTAATTTTGTTTATCTTATCTATAATAGCTTGACTTTGCAAAAAGTTAATGTCATCTGTGGCTTTAATATAATAAGGATCGTCTGTTTGGCGTCCCTGTTGGATCTTGCGGTCTTGGTCGATCTTCTGTTCTATTGTCTGGGGATTTCCAAGCTGATTGGGATCGACAGCCTCCAGATGGTTGGCTGGTCCAAACAGACAAACGTTTGCAATCAGAGCTGTTACGATAAAAGTAAGGACTTTTTTTACTAGCATAACCACCTCAATGCCTTTTCAATAAGGTTTACATGTTTATTATATATAAAGTAAATTTTATGTGTAAATTATTTTTAAAATAAATTTTAACTATAATTCTCTATTTGCTATAATATAGTTAGGGTAGTGTGTCTTTGTTAAAGTGTTGATAAAGATATTGCCTACCGGGTTAATTAAGGAGGGGCTATGAAACTAGTTGATCTCATTACGTTTGTGTTACTCATTATTGGTGGACTAAACTGGGGATTTATGGGGTTGGCAGACTTTAACCTTGTCACGGCAATATTTGGTGCTGCGACAATGTTAACAAAAGTAACGTATCTATTAATAGGTGCGTCAGCATTGTATCAGTTGTACCATCACTTCTGTGGGCATGGTGCAGGCTGCTGTAGCAAATAAAGTCTAATTACCATTAGGCCAGTAACGAAACGACAGCTGTTCATCATTACCCAGTAAAATGGGTGTGTGGTGAATGAGTTGTCGTTTTTTTTACTTTTTTCTTGCTTCCTAATCAGTTATACCATGTCGACGGCATAGGATTTTAGGACGTGATATGGTCTCTTTAGTCTCATTCATTCAGACAACCGCTTATGAGATTGCACCCACCCGCTTGCGTGTGCCTCCTATTTTGTGGTCGGCCTTTGCCACCTTAAATAAAATTCATGCTGTGTGGCGTTGGTTTCGCCGCTTCGAACTTTACCGCCGTCCAGACAATCTCGTGCAGTTGTTGGCGGGACATGTGGTCAATGTGGTCGTGGGTGAAGCGGTGCTTTTGCGCATCGCCGCGCAGTGTTTATTGGTAGCTACGCGCTTAATGGAATGTGTTCAGCAACAATCGGCGCTATGCCGGGCATGTAAGCATTGGATGTCGGCGGTTAAAGGACACTATCCCCATCCCGTCCACGTTGATTGGGACACGCGGTTTGAAACAGGCTATTTTGCACAGAAAGCACTAGCTGTGAGTTATCGCCTAGAACGGATTGCGCGCGGCACTTTCAGTGTGATAGCCGAAATGTTTAAGCTAAGCATGCATCTCATGGATGTGATCGATGCCTTTAGTTGGAGCCCATCCACCAAATATGAGGGGATCAATGAAGGCTTCGTCAATATTACCAAATGGTTAGCGGTCACAGTCGAACATAAAGAAGAGCTGTTGATGGGGATCACGAAGCATCGAGAGCTGATTGAGCGTTTACTGTGCGGTTCGATCATCAGCTATGACCAGTTACATGCAGGTGTAAGCAAAGCCTTGGAAAAGACAGAAGTAGTGTATCATGGGGTTAAAACAGCCACGACCTTTGGTGGAGGCATTTTAATGGACACCCTCAGCAATGTGTGTGTGATCGTGGGTTGTGCACAATGGCGCCCTGTAGCATGGGCTTCACGCAGGTTGGCTAAACAGGATTGTATACGTTTATAAAACGGTCATGTCCATAGGCTAATAATTTTTCATCACAGGTCACTAAAACGGCATTTTCTTCATGCGCACTCGCGAGCAGAATTCGATCTGCCGGATCCCCATGGGGTTGACCTGGTAAACGGGAACTTTGGATGGCTATGCGGGGAGAAAGCGGAACTAATGTCATGCCCGGCAAACTTAGCATCTGATCGATCCAATCAAAACAATCCATGCCTAAGGCGATCCTCCCTTTTTCTTCTAACATCCCAATTTCCCAAATAGAGATTGCCGAAATTAAAATACCATCCCGATCTTGACTCTGGTTGACAGCTTTGCGGAAAGGTTGCGATAAGACCGTGTTTCCTTGCATTAACCAGATTAAAACATGTGTATCTAATAAGAGTTTATGTCGTTTTAAGTCTTTAAGTAGCGGCATCCCACGCCTCTGCTAGCGGTGCGATGATATCTCCCTTGATTTCAATAGTGCCGGCCATTTTTCCAAATAATGTCCGATCAGTTTTTTCAATGGGACATAACTTCACAATAGGCACATGATGTTTGGTGATCACAATCTCTTGGCCTGATGTTTTTACCACATCCATAATTTTAAGGCACTCGGCTTTAAATTTGCCTGCCTGCATAAACCTATCCATAAACAAACCCTCCTATAGTCATAATACCATAGTCATAATAATTTGGCATCAAATTTTTCCGGTGTCATGAGCTTCCGTTCGAAAAGCGCTGTTGCTCGGTCCTTTAGGTCGTTTTGGTCCTTTAGGTCCCTTTTCTAGATGGCTTCATTCGGCGCTTAACGCACACGGGCACGAAATCTAGGTGATGTAAGAGATTAATGCAGGAACGAAATGGACAAGGACCCATGTCCATGCAGTCCATATCGTCCATGCATGTCCATGTAGTCCATTGTCCATTAGCCTAAGCAGAGAGCTTAAGCTTTGATTTTGATGTCCACACCAGCAGGCAGAGTCAACGTTTTGAGGGCGTCGATGGTTTTGCCTGTGGGGTTGAGGATATCTACTAACCGTTTGTGCGTGCGAATTTCAAACTGTTCGCGCGATTTGCGGTCGATGTTGGGCGAACGCAATACGGTGTAGATTTCACGGCGTGTCGGCATAGGAATGGGGCCGGCAACGCCAGCGCCTGTACGCTTGGCTGTTTCCACAATGTCGGCAGTAGAACGATCGAGAATACGTTGATCGTAGCCTTTGAGACGGATGCGGATTTTCTGCCGCGCCATCTTCGGCTGCTGCTTCTCCTGTTTGGGTTGCTTGTCTTGTTTTGCCATAACTAACCTTATGAACCTTACTTCTTAATGATTTCTTCTTGAATTTTCGTGGGCACGCGCTCAAAGTGGCTCGGCTCCATGACGTATGTGGCTCGTCCTGAGGTCAAAGAACGCAGTTGTGTCGAGTAACCGAACATCTCACTTAATGGCACCTCAGCATGGATGATGAGAGCACCTTTGTGTGATTCCTGACCAATGATTTGACCGCGACGACGGTTTAAGTCGCCGATGACGTCGCCCATTGCAGCCTCTGGCGTCGTGACGTCGACTTTCATGATTGGTTCTAGGATGATCGGCTTGGCTTTACGTGCCGCTTCTTTCAGCGCCATCGATCCGCAGATCTTAAAGGCCATTTCGCTCGAGTCAACATCGTGGTAAGAACCGAAGACGATGTCGATGGAAATATCGACCAGGCTGTAACCGGCGAGTACGCCTGTTGCAATGCCTTCTTCAATCCCTTTGATCGTAGGCGTGATGAATTCTCTTGGAATGACACCACCAACGATTTTGTTGTTGATTTCGATACCCTTGCCTTTTTCGTTCGGACGGATATCCAATTCGACGTGAGCATACTGACCCCGACCACCCGACTGTTTGACGAATTTGGTCTGGCTGCTGCTTGGCATTGTGATCGTTTCTTTGTAGGAAACTTGGGGCTTACCTACATTGGCTTCGACACTGAATTCACGCTTCATACGGTCGTGGAGGATCTCCAAGTGGAGCTCACCCATCCCAGCAATGATGGTTTGTCCAGTCTCTTCGTTGGTACTGACGCGGAAGGTTGGATCTTCTTCTGACAGTGCCGATAGAGCCATGGAAAGCTTTTCACGGTCGCCTTTGGATTTTGGCTCGATAGCCATGGAGATCACAGGTTCTGGGAACTCCATTTTTTCCAAGATGAGCGGTTTTTCCGGTGTGCACAGCGTGTCGCCGGTGCTGGCTTTTTTTAAGCCAATACAAGCTGCGATATCGCCAGCATGGAATTCGTCGCGCTCTTCACGTTTGTTAGCGTGCATTTCAAGCAGACGGGAGATTCTTTCTTTGGAATCTTTTGTGCTGTTGATGAGGTTCATCCCTTTTGTCAAGGTGCCGCTATAGATACGGATAAAGGTCAGACGGCCCACGTATGGGTCTGTCATGATTTTAAACGCTAGCGCGGCGAATGGAGCATCATCTTCGGGCTTAAGCAGGATCTCTTCACCTGTGTTAAGATCATGTGCTTTGATCTCACCACGGTCGACTGGAGATGGCATCCAATTAACAACGGCATCGAGCAATTGCTGTACGCCTTTGTTTTTGAATGACGAACCACACAGCACCGGATTGAATTTGTTGCCGCAGACACCCTTACGGATGACGGCATGAATTTCTTCTGGTGTCAAGGCGTCTGGGTTCTCAAGCACTTTAGTCATGAAGACTTCATTCGTTTCGTCCACAGTAGCTAGCTCTTCGAGCAGCTCGGCACGCATCTCTTTACATTTTTCCAAGAGATCTGCTGGGATGTCTGTTTCTTCCCAATCGGCACCAAGTGTTTCGTCGTGGAAGAAAAGGGCTCTCATTGTGATGAGGTCTACCATGCCTTTGAAATCCGATTCTGCACCGATAGGGCAGTGGACGGCAATTGCATTAGCATGCAGCTTTTCACGCATCGTCTTAATAGCGTCGAAGAAGTCGGCGCCAATACGGTCCATTTTGTTGACGAAGCAGATACGTGGCACACCGTATTTATCGGCTTGGCGCCATACGGTTTCGGATTGTGGTTCTACACCAGACACCGAGCAGAACACAGCGACAGAACCATCGAGAACGCGTAGTGAGCGTTCCACTTCAATGGTGAAGTCTACGTGGCCAGGTGTGTCAATGATGTTGATTTTAGAGCCTTTCCAGAACACTGTGGTGGCAGCAGACGTGATCGTGATGCCTCGTTCTTGCTCTTGTTCCATCCAGTCCATGGTGGCAGCGCCTTCATGCACTTCACCCATGCGGTGAACGCGGCCAGTATAGTAAAGGATACGCTCTGTAGTAGTGGTTTTACCAGCATCGATGTGTGCCATGATGCCGATATTGCGCACATTTTGGAGCTTTTCATTTTGTGGTCTTGCCATAATACGTTACCCTCCTGTTACCACTTGTAGTGAGCGAAAGCTTTGTTAGCTTCTGCCATACGGTGGGTGTCGTCTTTTTTCTTGATAGTCGTGCCTTGGTTGTTAAAGCAATCGACTAATTCGCTGGCAAGGCCGTCTTCCATGGAACGACCGGCTTTTGAGCGTGAGTGTGCGATAATCCAGCGCATAGCCATAGACATCCGACGATTTGGTGGGATCTCAATAGGTACTTGGTAGGTAGCACCCCCAATACGGCGTGATTTCACTTCGAGAGCAGGCTGTGCATTTTGCAGCGCTTGTTCGAAGGCTTCTAATGGATTTTCTATTTTCACTTTTTTGGCAAATTTCTCTAAAGCGTTGTAAATAATACGACGCGAAGTGGATTTTTTGCCGCCAATCATGACTTTATTAATAAATTTTGCCAATACAGTGCTTTGATAAAGAGGATCGGGGTCGATTTCTCTTTTAACTGCACGACGTCTTCTTGACATGGTTTCCTCGTAATGTTTGCATTGTTCTTCAAGACAGGCTCTAATCCCTGTCGAAGGAAGTGATCTTTCGATTCACCCGGCTTCGCATCGCGAAACCTGTGCGTGATTCACGTTTTTATTTTAAGCAAAACGCAAATCGCGGACCAGGATACTCACTGGAGCATCCTAGCGTTACTTAGGCCGTTTGGCCCCGTACTTAGATCTTCCTTGTTTACGGTCTTTTACCGCCGCACAGTCTAAAGTTCCACGCACGATGTGGTAACGTACGCCAGGTAAGTCCTTGACGCGTCCGCCACGCACTAGCACGATGCTGTGTTCTTGGAGGTTGTGTCCTTCACCACCGATATAGGCGATGACTTCTTGCCCTGTAGATAGACGAACCCAAGCTACTTTACGCAGAGCTGAGTTAGGCTTCTTAGGCGTCTTTGTTTTCACCTGCAAGCATACTCCACGTCGTTGTGGGCATTTTTGCAAGGCTGGCGACTTACTACGTTTCTTCTTAGGGGAACGTGGCTGTCGAACAAGCTGGTTAATAGTCGGCATGTTTGCCTTCTCCTTGAAAATAGTCTTTAAAAGCTTTTTTTCGTGTTTTTCCACACAGATGACTGGTCTGCATAGAAGATACCTGGCGAGTATAAAAGATTCTAACAAAAGCCGCAACACAAAAAAGGCTAAAGGCTAAAGGCGAAAGGCGAAAAGCAAAGGCTAAAAGCTAAAGGCTAAAGGCGAAAAAATAAAGGCGAAAGGCGAAAGGCGAAAGGCTAAAAAAGGGAAAGGGTGAAAATGTATCCTTGTATCTTTTATTTTTATCCTTTATATTTTCGCTTTTAGCCTTTAGCCTTTCGCTTTTAGCCTTTATTTTATGAAGCTTAACACCAGTAATCTAGGTAAGTTTGAGGAATTCAAACATCTTTTTGCCAAACACGGCCGCTCGTTAGAAGCGACACATGTGGATCTGGCAGAAATTGAGGCCGATCCCATTTCTGTGGTGGTGCACAAAGCCAGCCAGATGGAGGATCGCATATTAGTGGATGACACTTCACTTGAAGTGGCAGGCGCGGCTTTAGGGATAAACGTTCGTTGGCTCTTAGAACATTTGCCAGAGCTGGCTGGAAGGAAAGCTTCGTGGCGCGTTTTATTAGCATATCGTGAAAGAGATCAAGTCTTTGTTTATCAGGGAATAGTGATAGGGACGATTGTTGAACCCAAGGGCAAGGGAGGCTTCGGTTTCGATCCAGTATTCTTACCAGATGGAGCTACACAAACTTTGGCTGAAGCAAAGCTGGATTGTTACAATGCTAGAGCTTTGGCTGTGGATGCTTTATTAAAAGAGAAAGCACTGACCATCCAACCTGTCATACAACACTGGCAAGGTCCTTGGCAACAAAGCTAAATATTTTAAGTCTTTTTTATGCTTTTGCTTTTATGTCTTAGCTCTTATACTTGTAACTATTATGAAAAAAATAGCCATTCTAGGTAGTACAGGTTCCATTGGTGAAAGCACACTCAAAGTGGTGCGTCATCTTAAAGAGCGCTTTCGCGTGACGGCCATCGCTGCCAAATCAAATATCGATGCGCTTGAAGCGCAAGCACGCGAGTTTCACCCCGAATTGATCGCCGTCTATGACGAGCAGCAAGCCCAGATTTTGCGTAAGCGCTTGCCACATATTCCGATAGAATCCGGTCTGGCCGGACTGAACGCAGTAGCCACGCATAGCTCGGCAAGCTTTGTGGTGTCGGCAATGAGTGGTACGATAGGTCTTGCACCAACCGTGGCCGCTATCCAAGCAGGAAAAAATATTGGTCTAGCCAACAAAGAAGTGTTGGTGGCGGGCGGGGCATTGGTGATGGAGCTTGCGAAAAAGCATGGCGTGCATCTCTTACCAATTGATAGTGAGCATAGTGCACTCTTTCAGTGTTTAGAAGGGCAGCCCCACAATGCCGTGCAGCGTTTGATCCTCACTGCATCAGGGGGGCCGTTTCGCAATTTCACTCCCGAGCAATTGCAGCAAGTGACACCAGAACAGGCATTGCGACATCCTACGTGGAATATGGGAGCCAAGGTGACCATTGATAGCTCGACGTTGATGAATAAGGGATTGGAAGTCATCGAAGCCCATTGGTTATTTGGGGTGCCTATCGACAAGATTTCTGTGGTGGTGCATCCGCAAAGCATTATTCATAGTATGGTTGAATTTGTGGATAATTCTCTCCTTGCTCAGCTAGGAGAGACTCTGATGATTGTGCCTATTCAATATGCATTGACGTATCCGGAAAGGTTGCCAGGAACGTTAAAGCCCTTTGACTTTATCAAATACAATACTTTGCAGTTTCTTGTGCCAGATACGGATCGATTTCGTTGTTTGAACTTGGCTTTTGAGGCGGTTAAAATTGGCGGTACATTGCCTTGTTATATGAATGCTGCCAATGAGGTGTTAGTCCATCGTTTCTTAGAAAAAAAGATCTCATGGCCAGAGATTGCTTCAAAACTTGAAACGCTGATGGAAAAACATCAAGTCACTCCCATTCGCTCGTTGGATGATGTCTTAGCTGCCGATGTGCAAGCGCGCCAAGAAACGGGCATGAACTCATAAATTGCCAACACTTATCTCTTTATTATATATGCATCATGCTGTATTCTATATTTTTTTTATTATCTACTATTAGCAAAGGTAATTAGGAATTATGTTTATCAGCCTGCTCTATGTTTTGCTCGCCATTTTGGGCCTCAGCGTCTTAATTTTTATCCATGAACTCGGTCATTACTACATGGCGCGACGTGTTGGTATGCGTGTCGAGACTTTTGCGATTGGTTTTGGAAAGCCTGTTTACCAATGGGAACGTGATGGGGTGAAATGGCAAATTGGATGGCTGCTTTTTGGTGGCTATGTAAAAATTGCCGGTCAAGATAGTGATGATGGACGTGATCCCTATGAAATTCCCGATGGTTTCTTTGGCAAAAAGCCCATCGATCGCATTAAAGTGGCTTTTGCAGGACCTTTCGTCAACATAGTTTTTGCCCTACTTGTTTTTGTTATCCTCTGGGCAATAGGCGGACGCGAGAAGAACTTTGCTGAATTCACACATAAAATCGGCTGGGTTGATCCACAATCAGAACTCTACGTGCATGGTATCCGCCCTGGTGATGAAATCACAGCTTATAATCATCAACCCTACCAGAGCTCTAAAGATAATTTGTATGCTCCAATGACCAGTTCTGGTTCTGTTGCTGTGCAAGGGAATAAAGTCGATTATACCACAGGTGAGAAAACTCCATTCGAATATACAGTAAAGACCTATTCACATCCAAATGTGTATGATAAAGGAATTTTAACGACCGGCATCATTAATTCAGCCAGCTATATCATGTATGATAAGGTTGGATCGCAAGAAAATCCATTGCCTGAAGGCTCACCCTTGCAACACAGTGGTATTCAATATGGAGATCGCATTGTGTGGGTGGATGGAGATCTCGTGTTTTCAGGACAACAGCTTAGCCATATTTTGAATGATGGTAGGGTGTTATTGACTGTAGAACGCGACGGCAAAAGCATCCAGGTACGCATCCCTCGTGTACCGGTCCAAGAGTTAAAAATGGATCCTGCTTTCAAAGAAGAATTGACAGATTGGCAATATGAGTCAGGTTTGAACGCCAATAAGCTGGCAAAACTCTATGTGTTGCCTTATCATCTTACTAATGATGGTGAGGTGATAAGTCCTATTACCTTCATCGACAAAGAAAATGAGTTGGAAGCATTTCCTGAGCATTTGTACGCTTCCAATGAGAAGGCTTTGCTGCCTAAAGATAAAATCATCGCCATCGATGGCGTGCCTGTAAAAACAGCATATGCCTTGCTGACACAGCTGCAACAACATAACGTAAATATCATCGTAGAACGTACGCCAATAATGGCTAGCGTAAAATCTTGGGATGATGCTGATAAGGAATTCGATCAACAAATTGATTGGAAAGCCATCAATAACATTGCTAGTAGCATTGGCACAAGCCATTTAATCAAGAGCGATGGCCCCTACGTTTTGCTTAATATCATACAGCCTAAAATGCGTACTGAATTCAAGCTTTCTCCCGAAAAGCAAGCGTGGTTAACAGCTGAATTGCAAGAGCAAAAGAAAGAAGTGGAAAATATCGAAGATTCAGAAAAACGTGCGCACGCTCTTGCTATACTAAAAAACCAAGAAACCCAGCTATTACTAGGGTTGCCACAGGTACAAGACCGCAAGGTCCACTATAATCCATCGCCGTTAATCCAGTTTGAAGGGGTCTTTACTGAAATTTGGCGCACCTTGAAAGCCTTAGTTACTGGCTCGCTTAATCCGAAATGGGTGAGCGGACCGATAGGCATCATTCAAGTTGTTCATGATAACTCGATGATTAGCCTTAAAGAGTCTTTGTTTTGGTTAGGAGCTATCAGCCTGAACTTAGGTCTGTTAAATCTACTGCCTATCCCTGTGCTTGATGGTGGGACGATTGTGCTTTCTTTCATAGAGTTGATCACAAGACGCCGCCTCCATCCAAAAACCCTTGAGAAAGTTATTTTGCCGTTTGCTGTGTTGCTAATAGCATTTTTTGTCTTCCTTACCTATCAAGATGTAAGCCGCCTCGTCAGCCGGTTTCTCCCTTGGTAAATTGACCTGGACGAACTGAGACGATTGCAGAGTAAAAAAATACTGTGCTATACCCCTTTCAGGGGTAGAGCTCATTCGAGACGATTGCAAAAGCGCCAAAAAGCGATAAACGAGACTTTTGCAATTGTCTCAGTTCGTCCATGTCCAATTGCTTTTTCATTCCTTGCATCCCAATCTTGAATCCGCTCTTTGCTTTTATCGCCAGGCATTGTATTTTCTTGTTTATGGAGAAAAATCTTTGGGAAAATCTTAAGGGTGTCTTTCGTCGATATCGCTGGCGCTTTGCCAAAGCCATGATATTGGTGTTGCTTGCTAACATCTTGATGGTGCTTAATCCCCTGGTCTTTCGCCAAGCCGTGGCAGCCATGGATAAAAATGCAGGACAGGTCAGCGGCATACTAGGTGGTGCATTACGCTTGCTTTTAGGAGACTACTTAGGATCCCTTTGGGCATGGGCGTTGCTGCTGCTTTGCATAGGAGCATGCGCGGCTTCATTCAAATATTGCATGCGCATCGCATTTATTAAGATCAGTCGCGATATTGAACGCGATGTGCGATCCAAACTGTTTGTGCGCATGCAAGAGCAGTCGATGGCGTTTTACGATCGCCATGGTACCGGCGAATTGCTCAGTCGGCTGTCTAACGATATTTCCTCTTATCGCGACGTCATGGGCTTTGGTATCATGTATCCCGTGTTTTTTTCCACTTTGTTAATCCCGGGTCTGTTGGCGTTATTTTCAATTTCTCCTATCTTGACAGGAGCCGCATTAGTTCCTTTGTTTGCCATTCCTGTGATTAATTTCATGATCCAGCACGAAGTTTACAGCTTGTCGCATAAAGTTCAAAAGGGCTTGGCCGATTTAAGCAATATGACCCAAGAGCAATACTCAGGAATACGCATCATAAAAGGATATGCTGCAGAAAAGCCTCTAGACAGACTGTTTTGTAAATTGTCGCGTGTCTTGAAAGAGGTTAATATTAAACTGAACTGCTTCCAAGGTGTGCTCTATCCATTCTTTGGATTTTTGACACGAGTGATCACCATTGTGCTAGTCATCTTTGCCTCTCTTATTATTATTAAGGCATGGGAGACATTAAGTGCTGCAGACTTTGTGTCTTTTATGTGGTTGCAAGCCTATATTTTCTTCCCTATCTTGTTACTTGGATGGGTGATGCCTATTTATCAACGCGGTCAAGCGGCTTATGAAAGACTCGTCGAGGTCTATGCCGAACCCATCGAAGTGAAAAATATCAATGCAAATGGTCTGCACATTGCTCCTGGAGCTGATATCGAGTTTCGCAATCTCAGCTTTACTTACCCCACCGGGCAAAGAGAAATTTTAAAGAATTTCTCTTTGCATATTCAAGGAGGGACCTTTGTGGGCATCACCGGACCAGTTGGAGCCGGCAAAACCACCCTATTGCGGCTTCTCAATCGCGAATATGAAATTCCTCTAGGAAAGTTGCTGATAGGTGGACACGATATCCATGACTATCAACTGGAAGCCTTATGGAATGAAATGGTAACAGTAGAACAAGCACCCTTTTTGTTTTCACGCACCATCGCAGAAAATGTGCGCTTTGGCAACGCTGATGCTTTACAAAAAGATGTTGAGATTGTTTCTCAATATGCCGATCTACATGAAACCGTTCTTGGATTTCCCCAGCAATATGAGACGATCATAGGAGAAAGAGGAGTGACTTTGTCAGGAGGGCAAAAACAGCGTCTAGCATTAGCACGCGCGTTATTAGTCGACCGTTCTATTTTATTATTAGATGACGTCTTTGCTGCTTTAGATTCTGAAACAGAAATGCGCATATTTAAAACCATTCAATCGAAGCTGAAGCAAAAAACAGTCATACTCATCACGCATAAGGTGTCTGTGCTGGAAGCTTTGGACCGCGTGATTTACATGCAAAATGGCGAAATTCTTGAAGATGGCTCTCCTAAGGATCTAAGAGGGCAAAGAGGATATTATGCTGCACTAGTAGAACTGCAAAAGCCACATCTAGGTAATGGATGAGCCCATGAGAGACCACCGCCAGTATAATCAAGAATATGTAAAAGAAAGGATAGATGCCAAAATGCTCGAAAGAGAGCTCATCTGGCGCCTCCTAGCTTATTTACGCCCTTACACCCCATGGTTATGTGTAGCCTTGTTGCTTTTGTTGATCTCTAGAGTCATTGAAGCCACAGTGCCTGCCTTTATCGGACATATCAGCCAAAGAGTGTTGAATAGCTTTGATTTAGACGCTGCTCAAAAAAGTCTAATGTTGCACACAGTGCTGCATGAATGTTTTCTGATCTTAGGATTATTCTTCCTGAGTTACATCTTTGAGACTGTCAATATAACATTGAAAAGTTGGATCGGACAAAAGAGTCTATATCAATTGCGTATGCAGGTCTATGAACATATCATCCACATGCCACTAGCCTATTATGATCAAAATAGCATTGGTAGGCTGATGACGCGTACGATTCATGATATCGACCAAATCAATTTGATGTTTGCTGAAAGCGTCATCCCTATCGTAGGGAGTTTGATGCTGTATATTAGCATGTTCATTTGTATCTTAATAATCGATTGGAAAATAGCCCTTTTGGTGTTGATGATATTGCCTTTGGTGTGGGCTTTTACTTCCCATTTTCGATCCGTACAACGCCGTTGTTATGACCGTGTGCGCACAGTAGTGTCTGCGATGAACACCTTTGTGCAAGAGCATTTGATGGGAGTTACGACGATTCGAAATTTTGGACTACAAGCACAAGCAAAGCAGGATTTTGAATTGATTAATGAAGACCATTGTAATGCCTATTCGGAAAGTGTCTTCAACTTTGGTTTTTTCATTGCAGGTATAGATTTTCTACAAAGTCTTGCATTGATTTGTGCCTTTGTCATTATTGTGCTCACCTCATCCACTCACGAGGGGTTTCAGGCTGGTACATTCATTACATTTAGCTTGTATGTAGTGATGTTTTTTCGTCCATTGGCTGATCTGGCAGAACGATACAATATGCTGCAATCTGCTGTAGCAGCAGCATCACGCATTTTCGATGTCTTAGATACCCCATCAGAACTAGCTAAAGATCATGGGACAAGCCGATTAGGTGCTATCGAATCGATTTCATTTGAAAATGTATGGTTTGCCTATGATAAGGAAAATTGGATTCTGAAAGGAGTATCCTTCACGCAAAAACAGGGGGAATCCCTTGCTATTGTGGGAATGACGGGTGAGGGGAAATCGACGATCATGAGTCTATTATTGCGTTTTTATGAGATCCAAAAAGGAACAATAAAAATCAATGGCGCTGACATACGCAACTACACGCTAGAATCACTAAGAAAGCAATTTAGCATTGTCTTGCAAGATCCGGTGATCTTTTCGGGCACTATTGCTGAAAATATTGCCATTTTTGATTCCACCATCAATAGCACCTCTATTGGCGCTGTTGTGAAATATTTGGGAATGGAGGTCAACATCGACCGCTTTTCCAATGGCTTACGACATATGCTTACAGAACAAGGTAAAGGGTTGTCTGCAGGTGAACGACAGCTCATTTCGCTAGCGCGGGCTGTAGTGCATCAACGTTCTGTACTCATCCTAGATGAAGCGACGGCAAACATTGATACAACCACCGAGCAAGTGATTCAAGAGGCTTTAAAGAAAATCTTGGAAAGTGCTACAGCTATGGTGATTGCACACCGCCTCTCAACGATCAAAGATGTTTCGCGCATATTGGTTTTAGAAGGAGGGTGTATTGTTGAAGAGGGCTCGCATGACGCTTTGCTTGCCCGTAAGGGTGTGTATGAAAAGCTACAGCGCCTGCAATTCGCCCAGACATAAGATGTTCCACCACTGAGTCAGAGAGAACAGTGAGGGGAATGAGAAAAGTGCGGTTCATCACAAATTAGAGTAGCACAATATTTGAACGCGAAGGTCGCGAAGGTCGCGAAGTAAGCGAAGATAACGCGAAGAAAGTTTTTATTTATTGAAGTACATGCTCAAGATAAATCCTCTGATATCATCTTTGACCATTCTCTCCTTGAAATTAATCAATAACCTTGCTGAAAATCTTGTTGATTTAAAATAAGAAAAAAATTGAGCTTCATGAATTTGTAAGAGCATATCCACAGAAGAAAAATCTTCGCGTTGCCTTCGCTTACTTCGCGACCTTCGCGTCGAAAAGTGCGCCACTCTAATTTGTGATGAGCCTCAATTTTCTCATACTTTCTCACTGATCTCAGTGGCTCAGTGGTTATTGAGGCTACCGATTGGGTTTTGCGTCGTCTTTTCCTCTGTTTGGTTCTTTAGTTCTTTCTTGGTTTTGCGGTCTATCTTGCGGCTTATGGGGTTCTGGAGGAGCCTTAATTACGGGCTCTGTATGCACAGCACGCGGAGTGTATTCATTTTTTTGGATAGTTGGGGCATGCAGATGGGTAGGTTTGGAGGGTAATTTTTGAGCTTGAGCCTCTTTTTGCTTTTTTAGCATTTCTGCTTTATGCTCATCAGGAACGGTGACAGGTTTCTTAGGTTGTTCTTTTAAAGCCATAGATTTACCCGAAGGTCTGAGAATCGTTTTAGGAGTGTTCTTGATCTCGACTTTATTTTGAATAGCGATGAGGGCTCTGGGGTTACTCGGCAATACAGGGGCCATTTTTCCGTAGGGCTTGCCTTTGCTATTTACTTGGAAGATTTTTTCGGGAGCAACAACGCCATGGGGTGTGACGATATAAGGAGGATGTGCTTTCTCCATCAACCCAAACACACGCGCCGAAGGAGGAGCGATCCTTGCACTATATTCTTCTGTCAGCCATTCTGGTTGTGGGTAGTGAGGATGAGAATACCACCACCATAAGCCCCAATGATTGTGCCAAGGGTAGGACCACCATGTGTTCCATGTCCACCATGTAGGCGCAAGCCCTGTCCACATTTCTGGGTGGTAGTGGTAATGGTGACAACATAGATAAAGATAGTCTGGATAGTACACGATGAGCCGCTGGACAAAGACGAAAGGTTCAATGATGATTGTGGGCTCATACACGAATCCTGTGCGTCCAGGTGTAGGGATATAGACCACACTATACGGGCGTCCTCGCTGTTCTAGATTGTAATCCCAATATGCAGGAATGAAGATGTAACCATTAGGCTGCCAGGTATAATGTGCAGGTACTAAGACTAACTTGGAATCCATTTCTTCCCAGCTGCCAGGCACCCATGTATAATCCTTTTCGCTTGGAATATAATTCCAAAAGCCAGCGTTCCAAAAGTAATTGTCATTTGGTGGGGCAGAAACATTTTCATCCACAGGATCAGGCGGAGGCATATCAATATAGGCCAGTTGTTCAGCCGACTGCGGACTCCAAAAACCGCGCACCCAAGCCCAACCACCCTCTACTTGCAGCCAGCTGCCAGCCACCCATTGCATTCCGTTGGGTGGTAGCCGCCAAATCCCACTGTACCAAACGAAATCATTGCGCTCTATCGACCAGCCCCAATAGCCAGGGATCCATTGCATGCGTGTATCGGGTTGGGGCGGTATGCGTTCGTTAATGCGGGCGGGAGGTTTTTCGGGGATAGCATTCAGTGCTACTGCTCCCGTCACAGAGGTGGCATATGCTTCGTGGACAAGGCCTTCATTTACAGGTTCCACCGCTTCACGCGCATGTAATGCATTGATAGAGAGGAGGAGGGATAAAAAAAGACCCCATTGAATGCCAAAGATTGATGTCGACATAGCCATTCTGAACTCCCACGTTCGGTATAATAAAAAGGTTAACAAAAAAAGATTTACCATGCATAAGAAAATCACTTTGCCCATGCAATGTATCAAGAGAACAAGCAAACCTGTTAAGTTGAGATCTTTATGAATCGTTGGATGACCTTTTTGCATGAGCGTTTTCCGTTGGCCACGATGTTCATCGTAGTGGGTGGACTCTCCGTGTCTGGGATCTTTTTGCATAGCAAAACATTTGTGCCTCTGTCGTTTTTACTTTCTTTCATGGGCGTTTTTTTATTTTTGGCAGTGCTACGTCTTATGGACGAAGTAAAGGATTTTGAAAAAGATTGCATCGCCCATCATGAGCGCCCTCTGCCGCGAGGGTTAATCAAGAAAGAGGAAGCCATCGCCATGATGGAGACGATGTCGATCTGCTTGTTCGCTTATAGCATGATTTTATGGGTGTTTTTACAAGGAGTTGCGGCCTTAGCCTATGTGGTTTTGGTCATCTACTCACAGCTGATGTATAAAGAGTTCGGCATCGGGAAATGGCTAAAAGGGCGCCCAATTCTCTCTGCAATCTCACAACAGCTAGTGGTATTTCCACTGGCTTTCTTTCTTGTCAGTGTGACTCATCCGAGTTCAATTTTTACCGCTTCCACATGGTCGTTTGGGCTAATGTTATTTGGGGCTTTTGCCTGTTTTGACATCTGCCGCAAGTTAAATCCACAGGCTCATCCTGTATTGGCGACGTATATGCATTTTTATGGCTTCCGCAAAACATTCGAGCTAGCCTTAGTTATGTTGGCATTGTCAATCATGGGTGCCCTGACATTGGGTTATGAATCGCTGTTGATCCCATTTCAAGCGATTGTTTTGGTAAGTCTCTGTTTGTTATTTTTCCAATCCATGTGGTATAAAAATGCGGAAATTGCTGCTAGCATCTCACTTTTAGCCCATGTGTGGGCGGTAGCTATCTACCATTTTCTCTAATGGTTCATCACACAAAACGCGCCAAAAAAAATGAGCTCCAAAGGAGCGATGAAGTGTAAAGCCCACTGTGTAGCGCTGCAGGCGCAAACTGTGGGTAACGCAAAAAAAAATGATTGAGCTCCAACGGAGCGACCAGGTGTGCTAAGCATACGTCTAGATAGACTAAATTCTTGTATTATTTTTATAAATCAGGCACATCAAAACCTCCATTTCAACGATATATTAACACATAACACCTAAAAACCCCAGCAACAACATGAGTCATTGCTACGTCAACCAACTTATCCACATCATGTGGTCCACAGGCCATCAACAATATTCTATTCCACCTCCACTTAAAAACGATCTGCACGCTTATATCACGGCTCTTGTAAAATCTAAAAATGGCAAAGTTCTGGCCACTGGTGGCTCTTCAGATCACATTCATCTCCTCATGCTATTACCTCAAGATATTTCTCTTGCATCCCTAGTGGGTCATGTTAAGGCATATTCTTCCAAATGGATCAAATCGCGTGAATCCATTGTCTCCAATTTTTGCTGGCAAACTGGATACCTAGCCATAAGCACCCAAGAAGACAAAATGGACAATGTATGCGCTTACATCCGATCTGACAATGATCAACATCGATCAAAAAGTTATTCCGAAGAACTTTTAGGCTTACTTAAACAACAAAATATCGACTACAACGAAACTTATTTCCAACAAAATAGCTTTGCAAAAATCTATGTACATGCGATTTGGTCCACATATAATCGAAAACCTTATTTACATGATAACGTACGCCAGCATCTATATAGAAAAATGCAAGATGTCGTAACAAACGGTCGCGGTGTGGTGCATGCCATTGGAGGCATTGAAGATCACGTGCATCTGTTGCTGGAAATGCCCAAAGATAAAGCTTTATCTGACCTTGTTCGAGAAGTCAAAACTGCTTCAACTCATTGGCTAAAGGATGTTGATCTTACCACTTATCGAGATTTTTCCTGGCAGATTGGATATGGGGCATTTTCAGTAAGTCTAACTTATGTCGATTTTGTTAAACAGTACATTCTGAAGCAAAAAGAACATCATAGTAAAAGCTCATTTCAAGAGGAATGGACTGCTCTTGCTCTTAAGAGGGGGGTCTTATACCCATCCATGATCCATTAATATATGACGTCAGGGTAGGACACCTGGTCGCTCCGTTGGAGCTCAATCGTTTTTATTGCGCGTTACCCACAGTTTGCGCCTGTAGCGCTACACAGTGGGCTTTACACCTCATCGCTCCGTTGGAGCTAATTAGCTCGAAGTTTTTTTCTCAGTCTTAAATAGGGTGCCACTCACCCAGGAGCATATGGGGCAATCGGCGGCGATGTGGCCGCGCGCTTGGCAATATTCACGCGCAAAATAAATGATTTGCAGGTGAAGTCGATTCCATTCTTTTTTTGGAAATAGATGTTTAAGATCCTGCTCTGTCTGCTCAACATTTTTGGCTGCTGACAGCCCCCACCGCTTAGCACAGCGATGAATATGCGTATCCACAGGAAAAGCGGCTTGTTTAAAAGCTTGTGACATCACTACTGAAGCTGTTTTATGTCCGACCCCTGGAAGTTCTTCAAGTTCTTCGAAAGAAGCGGGCACTTTGCCTTGATGTTTATTTAGGATGATGTGTGACAGCTCCCAAATGGCACGCGCTTTGCGCGGCGCTAAACCACAAGGACGAATGATCTCTTCGATCTCTTGCACCTCAAGAGCTACCATTTGCTGCGGGGTGTGGGCTTTCTTGAATAGCAGAGGAGTGATCGTATTTACACGTGCATCTGTACATTGCGCTGAAAGTAGGACGGCAATCAGCAGTGTATAGGGATCTGTATGCTGCAGAGGAATAGGAGGGGCTGGATAGAGCTCATTGAGGATAGTGCTAATTTTTGCAGCTTTATCTTTCTTTCGCATGGGTTGTCTTCCAAGCTATTTTCCGATACAGAATTTTGAAAAGATTGCCGATAGGATATCTTCGGTGATATTTGTGCCAAGGATTGTGCCTAGAGCATTGAGGGCTTGACGCATATCTATCGACAAGAATTCCGGTGAGACATTAGTCTTTAGGCCATGTATGACATTCTGGCAGGCTTCAATGGCGTTAAGTAAGCCTTCTTTATGCCTGACATTTGTGATGAGGACCTCTTCTTTGGAAGGAGGTCCATTTTCCCAGATGACAGCATCGATTTGTTTATGTAGTATATCGATACCCGTTTTATGCATAGCCGAAAGCCTCACCACATAGGGAAGGGGGAGCTCAGGTAACCCTTGATGTGGTAAATCTGTTTTATTCCAAATAGCAATGGTCTTATTCGGTGGTAGTGATTCCATCAGCTTTTGGTCTTGTCCATCGAGTCCTTTTGCTGCATCGAGAACGAAAAGGATCAAATCCGCTTGTTGGATGGCTTGTTGCGAACGGCGGATCCCTTCTTGTTCGATGACTTCTTCGGTGCTCCTGATGCCGGCGGTGTCCATGAGTTTGAAGTTGAGTCCATTCAGGCGGATGTGATCTTCGAGGACATCGCGTGTGGTGCCCGGGATATGAGAAACAATGGCGCGGTCTTTATCGAGGAGGGCGTTCATCAGCGAAGATTTGCCCACATTAGGCGAGCCCACTAAACAGAGAGTAATTCCCTCATGGATGATCTTTCCATCGTGAAATGTGTTGGCAAGCGCTTGCATTTTTTGACAGTGGAGTTCTAGGTCCGTGCACACCTCATCCATGGTGGCAAATTCTAAACCCTCTTCAGGGAAGTCCACCCATGCTTCTAAGATGGCAGCTGTTAAGGTGAGGCTTTTTTGAAATTGCGTGATCGTTTTGGAAAGGGAACCTCTCAGCTGTTCTTCCGCGGCATCGAGGGCGCGTTCGTTTTTGGCACCAATGAGCTCTTGCACCGCTTCTGCTTGGGTGAGATCGATTTTACCATTGATGAAAGCTTTAAAGGTAAATTCTCCAGGGCGGGCGGCTCTAGCACCTGCTTGGAGAGTGACATCTAAAACTCGCCGTGTTATCAAGCTACCGCCGTGACAATGGATTTCTATTGTATCTTCACCTGTATAGGAGCGCTTACCAAGCATAGGGATGATCAGGACATCATCGACATGTTCGCCACGCGCATTACGGATATGGCCATAATGGACTGTATGTGTAGCATAGCTGTGGATGGGTCCAGAGAAGACCTTTTCTGCCACCTCCAGGGCTTGGTTTCCCGAGATGCGGATGATCGCCACGCCTCCTTCACCAAGAGGGGTGGCAATAGCCGCGATCGTTTCGCCTGGCTGATAAGGTTGGTGGATAAATTCCATGGAAGAGTACTAATTTAATTGGTAAATTTAATTAGTATATAATTATCTGGTTAATTTTGTAAATAAATGATTTTTTATGGTTGGGTATCTTCATTGATGTAAACATGGGGGAAGAACCAATGTACATGTTCACGCAATGCGTCAACTTAAGGGAATGGACTTAATGGACGGAGTGGACAGCTTTCTTGTCCACTTTTAGTCCATTCAGTCCATGTAGTCCATTCGAGACGATTGCCTTTAAGTTGACGCCATTGCATGAACATGTATGCTTATGCTGCTGGGGCTGTGTCGTCTTTTTTAGGTGTACTTTGGATTTTCAAATTTGCAAGCAATCCTCCTGGACTTAGTTCTTTGACCAGACGAGCTTGGTCAAATAAGGCAGGGTCTTTCTCTCCACGTATCCATACCCCATAACTTCCACGTTGAGATGCGCTTTCCCACACAACAAACGGCAAAGTCGCATCCGCCTGAAGCTTTGTGGGGGCATCGTAGCGTGAAGTACATTTTTGCTTACCAAGCCGGTCAAATAATGCTTCTGCTTCAGTTGCTGGGATTTTTTCGGCTTGCATTTTAGGAGTTTCTTCCTTGATTTTCAAATTTGCAAGCAATCCTCCTGGACTTAGTTCTTTGACCAGACGAGCTTGGTCAAACAAGGCAGGGTCTTTCTCTCCACGTATCCATACCCCATAACTTCCACGTTGAGAAGCACTTTCCCACACAACAAACGGCAAAGTCGAATCCGCTTGAAGCTTTATGGGGGCATCGTAGCGTGAAGTACATTTTTGCTTACCAAGCCGGTCAAATAATGCTTCTGCTTCAGTTGCTGGGGTTTTTTCGGCTTGTACTTTAGGTGTTTCTTCCTTGATTTGCACTTTAGGAGTCTCTTGCGATACTTTTGACTGCATGAGTTCATTTCCAAAGGCAACAAGAGTCATTAATTGCTTTTCACTTTGGACAAATAAAGGCCCCCTCTGTTGTCTACCAGACAAAATAATCTTGTTTGTAGACTCCATAAAATTATCTGCATTGAGTCGATTGGATTGATGTGATAGGGTCCTGGCTGTGATAAATGTACCTGTTCTGCCCACTCCTGCCCGGCAATGCACTACCAAGGGCTCTGCCCTTTGTCCCTGCATTTTATCAGCATGTGCTATCAACCGTTTCAAGTCTTCGGCACTAGTTCCACTAAAATCCTGCCATTCTTGATAATTCAAACGCTCTATGTTTTTTGTTGTACCTTGGCCATCTGTAACACGATATTTTGAGAAATTGAATGAACCTTCTTGCTTTTGTTCGATACAGGTGACTGTCATACTGCCAAATATCGTTGTATCGCCTAGATTTTGAGGGTAAGTGGAAGCTAAGTTTGGATATGAACGTGTTTGTAGCTGGTCGTTTTTATTAGTGAGATCGACAATCTGTGAAGAGTGTTCCATCGCCATTTTCCAGTACAGTTCTTGCGCCTTTGGTGTCGGAGGTGACTGCGTAGCAATATAGGATTTACCATCTGACATCTGAACACGATTCGCATGCAGCTTTTGAGGACCTTCGCCTTTCGCAATTTCGACCTTTACAATAGTTTCTGCTGGACACATCACATCATCGAAACGATGATCGCATTCTGATTTAGTGACTAAGGGAATATCAAGTCGCCTTGTTTCTTGTGTTAATATTGCAAAGGCTTGTTTGCAATCGACTTCAACGGCTTCTCTATTAGGAACTGGTAGAATTTCAGGAGCTTTTGATGTGGGGAGGGAATGCGACCATTCTTCTTTAAGCGCAGGCAAAGGATATGTAGGAATATGAGTTTTAAATGTGACTTCTCTTATGGTGCCCGTAGAACGATCAGGAACGACTATATCTAGTTTTACCTCTTTTGTGTTCAGGGTATCGAGATTCAAAGCTGCAGCTGTACAGCTTGATAGTGTGAACAGCAAATTCATTTTCGCCTGTTGTATAGCTTCGAGATCCTGTTTAGCTATTGTTAAAACGTTGCTTAACCCAAGCAAATTCATGAATTTATTTTTTGTCGTGCTTAGTTCTTTTAAAGTCGTTTCCTTATTTTTTTCTAAGGTGTTTAATTTATCATGGTATATAAATAATTTTTTTATTATTTTTCCAGCCCATTCACTTTTTGTTTCACCACTTTCTTGTTTAATATTGAACCGATCTGAAACATTTTTAATAGTTTCGAAGCTTGATCTATTTGGTGATGAATCATTCGGAATGGACATAGTATACCTCTAAAATAGGTTCAATTATTAATTATAATAAATTAAGCAGTTTTATTTCAAATTCTAGTGGCAAATTCTAGTGGCTAAACTGGCTCATCACAAATTAGAGTGTCGCACTATTATTAGGTGGGAAGCTTCTCTTCCTTCTTTGTGCCTTCGTGTCATTGTGCCTTTGTGTTGAATTTTCCTAAATGCAGTTAATTAACCCCGACTGGATTGTATAGATTTTTTCTTGTCATCGGCATAGGTGCATGTTATACCCATGCTATATTAAAAATTTACTGCCACTAACTAGAGAGAGGCATGATGACATCGTCCATGGAGACACTCCCGCAAGCATTTATTTGGCGCCGGCTGCATTCGTTAACAGGGGTGTGGTTAGTCGCTTTTGTAGTGATGCATTTATTGACCAATTCCCAAGCGGCCCTATTTTTTGGTGATGATGGACAAGGGTTCATCCGATCCGTTAATTCGATCCATGAAATGCCTTATCTGCCTCTCATTGAAATCGCTGTTTTAGTCTTCCCTATCCTTATCCATTTGGCTTGGGGGATTAAGTACTTGCGCAGCGCAAAATATAATTCTTTTGGCAATACAGGCAAAACACCCTATTTGCCCCAATACCCACGCAATCATGCCTATACCTGGCAGCGCATCACCGCCTGGCTCTTAGTCGTTGGCATCATCGCCCATGTCGTTCAGATGCGCTTCATTGAATATCCCACCACCACCTTTAAAAATGGAGAGCACTTTTATTTGGTGAAGGTGACGCAAGATGGTGGACTCTATACTTTATCAGACCGCCTCGATGTCACTCTCTATGATAAGCAACAAATTGCCTCTATCATAGCACCACCATTGCCCGCCACTAGCGAGGCGGAGAAAACAGACGTAAGACGCATGCTAGATGCACAAGCCCAGCATCAAGAAATCAACTGGCGCGATCTATTGCAAAAGTATGCCGTCAAGGATAATGAAGTCATCGCCGTAGCTAAAAGTTTTGGTGCCGCAGAGTTGTTGATGGTGCGCGATACCTTTAAGATGCCCTTTATGCTTGTGTTGTACACGTTATTGGTGCTCGCCACATGTTTTCATGCTTTCAATGGATTGTGGACCTTTATGATTTCATGGGGCGTAACGCTGACGGAACGCTCACAGCGCTTGATGCGCTGTGTCGCAACCACTTTCATGGTGGTTGTCTCCGTCATGGGATTGGCTGCGGTTTGGCTGACATATTGGGTGAATTTGAAACAGTAACGGAAAACGGTGGTTGAACATATGGTGCAGAAGAAAGTCGTCGTCGTCGGTGGAGGATTAGCAGGGTTATCGGCTGCGATGAAATTGGCAGAAAATGGTTGTCATGTCCAAATCGTTTCCGTGACGAAAGTGAAACGCTCCCATTCGGTTTGTGCGCAAGGTGGCATCAATGCCGCCATCAACCTAAAAGGAGAAGATGATTCCCCTTTAATCCATGCTTATGACACGATCAAGGGCGGTGATTTCTTGGGCAACCAGCCCCCAATTCTAGAGATGTGTTTAAGCGCTCCAGCCATCATTCACATGCTTGATCGCTTCGGTTGCCCCTTCAATCGCACACCGGAAGGATATCTCGACTTCAGGCGCTTTGGAGGAACATTATACAACCGTACAGCCTTTTGTGGGGCTTCCACCGGACAACAATTGCTTTATTCCCTTGATGAACAAGTGCGCCGTTTTGAAGCGCAAGGCCGAGTAGAGAAATTTGAGAATCATGAGTTCATGCGTTTGGTCCTCGACGATGAAGGGATTACGCGTGGGGTAGTGATCATGGATCTCTTCAACTTGAAACTCGATGTGCTGCAAGCCGATGCTGTTGTGATTGCCACAGGAGGGTGTGGCTTGATTTTCAAGAAATCAACGAATTCGACCTTCTGCACGGGCGCAGCTAATGGCAGACTCTATCGCCAAGGGATGAAGTATGCCAACGGTGAATTCATTCAGATCCATCCAACGGCTATTCCTGGACAGGATAAAATGAGGTTGATGTCGGAATCCATTCGCGGGGAAGGTGGCCGCATATGGGTGTGGGGAAATTCTGACAACACCATCACCACAGCCGATGGCAAAACTATCCCTTGTGGCGTTACAGGCAAGCCGTGGTATTTTTTAGAAGAGATGTATCCAGCCTTTGGTAATCTTGTCCCACGTGATATTGGGGCCAGAGAATTATTGCGCGTATGTGAGATGGGTATGGGCGTTGAGGGAGAGATGCAAGTGTATCTCGACGTGTCACATTTATCAAAAGAACGGATCCATAAGCTTGCTTCGGTACTCGATATCTATAATAAATTCACCGGCGAAGATCCTTCCAAAGTACCTATGCGTATCTTCCCTGCTGTCCATTATACGATGGGAGGGGGATGGGTGGATTGGCCAGCTGCTGATGATCCGGATCGTTTCTCACGTTATCGACAGATGACTAATTTGCCCGGATGCTTCAATATTGGGGAATCAGACTATCAATACCATGGAGCCAACCGGTTGGGAGCAAATTCACTGCTTTCATGTATTTTTGCCGGTTTGGTGGTTGGCGGGGAAGTGCCCCGTTATTTATCGTCGCTAGCGAAAAACCATGCCGATGTGTCCTCAACGGTATTCGACAAAGCACTGCATGACGAGCGGAGCTTAAGGTATCGCGTGCTGTCATATCATGGAAATGAAAATGTGCACGCTTTGCATGATGAACTAGCAGCTTGGATGGTGGATAATGTGACCGTCAAGCGCAACAATACCGATCTCCATCGCACCCTGGGCAAGATTCATGAAATTCGAGAGCGATTCCATCAGATTTCCCTCGATGATCACAGTCAATTTGCCAATCAAACACTGGCTTTTGCTTTGCAGTTTGAGCCGATGCTTGATCTAGCTACCATCATTACCAAAGGGGCCTTGCTACGCGATGAATTTAGAGGCGCGCACTATAAACCAGAATTTCCTGAACGCGATGATAAACACTGGCTGAAGACGACGATTGCTACCTATAACCCCAACACGCATGAACCAGACATTAGCTATGAACCAGTAGATACGCGTTATCTCAAACCCATTTTACGCGACTACACAAAGGCCCATAAAATCAAGCCAACGTTGGAAAATATCCCCAAAAATATTCCTTTGCCAATATAGGAGCTGTCAATGACGAATACCTATGTATTAAAAATTTACCGTGGCAGCCCTGGCAAACAATACTGGGAAGAATTTGAGTTGCCGGTCGTGCCCTTTGCCAATATCATCTCAGCCTTAATGGAAATCCAAAAATCGCCAATCAACCGCCAAGGTAAGCGCGTAGCACCAGTAGTGTGGGAGCAGGGGTGCTTAGAAGAGATTTGCGGCTCTTGTTCGATGCTGATCAATGGCAAGCCGCGCCAAGCTTGTACTGCCTTGGTTGCCAATCTCATCAAAGAAAGCGGCTCCAATCTCATCACGTTAGCTCCGTTTTCTAAATTCCCTTTAGTGCGCGATCTGATCGTCGATCGCACGATCATGTTTGAAAATCTTAAAAAAGTGCACGCCTGGATCGAGGTGGATGGCATTCATGATCGGGGGCCAGGACCCAAAATCAGTCAACAAAAGCAAGACGTAATGTACTCGCTTTCCAAATGCATGACGTGTGGATGTTGTGTTGAGGCATGTCCTCAATCGAATAGCCGCTCAAAATTTGTGGGACCACAAATCTTTGCCCAAGTGCGGCTTTTTAATGCCCACCCGACAGGCAAGATGCAAAAACATCAGCGGCTACGGCCCCTCATGGAAGAAGGGGGTATTGGCGATTGTGGCAATGCCCAAAATTGCCAACGGGTGTGCCCCAAAGAAGTGCCGCTCACCGATTCGATTGCCACGATAGCGCGCGATGTGACGCTAGAAGCTGTAAGGAATTTCTTTAGCACGCCCGATCGGGAAACTTGAGATTTTTACTACTTGCCACTAAATAGGAGCTTTCAATATACTTCTCCCATTCCCATGGAAGGGTGTCTGAGTGGCTTAAGGAGCACGCTTGGAAAGCGTGTGTACGTTTATAACGTACCGTGGGTTCGAATCCCACCTCTTCCATCCTTGAAATGATCCGACACTGCTACTAGCTTATCAAGCGGCTCACGCAGTGTTATGATCGCCTTTTTTCTTTCTTTTCCATTTTGCAAAAGGTCCTCTCCCCAAACATTCAAGATGGCCTGCAATTTTTTCTTCTCTAAGAATCCGACGAATTAAGTCTATTCCAACTGTGGGACAAAGCTCTTGTAATTCTTGGATTGAGAACTCTCCTTGAAAATGACTTACTATGTCCAAAACCAATGCAGTTTTAGAACCTCGTGTTTCTGCTATTAAACCAACTCGCTTTTCAAACAAACGATAAGCATGCCGTAATGTCCCTAAAAAATACTCCCACCAAGGTTGTAAGGAGTGTTTGCCTTCATGCCAATTTTTTGAAGATTTCTGGAGACTCTCATAGTAAGATTCCTTATTTTCCTCTATTACTTTTTCTAAACTAATATAACGACCGACTTCATAGCCAAAATCATAAAGTAAATATAGGGTTAGCAATCTAGACATTCTCCCATTACCATCAATAAATGGGTGGATGCAAAGAAAGTCAAAAATGTATGTGGCAATCAAAAGCAATGGATCAACCGTTCCTCTCTCAGCAGCTTGTTTAAACTCTAAATGTAGGCTATCCATGGCCTGAGGGGTTAAATAAGCAGTGACTGGTTGAAATCTGATTATCCTTTCTCCACTCTTAGATACTTCTTCAATTGTATTATCGGAAGTTTTCCATTTTCCAGCTCGAACAGAGGTAAATTTATACATTTCCCCATGAAATTGTTGGATGATATTGGGCGTGAATGGAATATGCTGATGATTTTGATGAATTGTATTGAGTATGGAACGATACCCCATTATTTCTTCTTCGGAACGATTTCTTGCTGAAGTCTTTTCTTGAACAAGTTCTACAATTCTTTCGTGTGGTGCCGTAATGCCTTCAATTCTATTTGAACTTTCCACGCTTTGAATGGTTGCTATTTCTATAAGATTTTTTAAGGTTTGAGGAGACTGATTTTTGAATAAGTCTTGTTTGCCTTTAAACTCTCTAATTTCCCCCAAAATTTGTAAAATATTGTGGGTAATTTGCTGCTTCTCAATAAATTGATTTTCAAAAGAGTTCATGCAAGTCGCCTTCTTATATAGGTATTATAATCGCATGCAGTACCTATATACTAGGTATTCATCACGCAGTCAAGCTCAATGCGTAATATATAGGTACTAAATGAAAGTATAGTGCCTAATATATTAGGTATTTTGACTTTTAAAGCTGCAAAAGGCCACAATTCCTCAAGGAGAACGCCAAATTCTCGCCAAGAAAAAGTTCGAAGACTGTCCCATGCCTTCCATCACTTAAGAATATAGTTGCTTATGCCTAACTCAAGCTTACACTTATAAACGGCATTTTTGATCTTTTATGCAGTCAAAATTTCATTTCTATTTACAAAAGATCCACTACGACATGTTTCATGATGTTTGGGATTGGGCAGGCAAACTTCGAACGACACAAACATGTCCAGGGATCAAACCCTATCAAATTTATGGAGCACTTGTTCATCTTTGCGATGATGTCCTGTATTGGTGCAAAGGAGGATGCGATTTAACGACTGTCGAGCAAGCGGCAAAAATCCATCATCAACTTGTTTACATTCATCCATATCCAAACGGTAATGGTCGGTTTTCACGGCTAGTTTCAGACCGATACCTCAAAGCATGTAAATGCCCCTTTCCGAATTGGCCCATAGATTTGAATAAGGATGGGGAATCTCGTAAGCAATATATCGCACCGTTAAAAAGCGCAGATATTGGGGATTACGAACCGCTCATCCATTATATGATGGGGTTGAAGCGATGAAAAAAAGCTGAAAGACTTATTTTGAAACCCATACATTAAGACAAGGTCTTAGATATTCGCAGAAGTCAAGCTCAATTGCAAAGCTTTGCGGAAAAGTCGAAAATGGACGCTCGTAAAGATAGCGAAGTACTAATGTTCACCCATGTTAATAATAAAAAAACGTTACTTTAACTTTGTATTATTAAAAATTTAATTTGACGTTTATTTATCTATGTGTTATCCTTAGTTTTATTTAAGTTTGTTTGTTTTTTTAAATTTATAAAAGGGGTGAATTATGTCTGTTGATTTAGCTGCAATCACAAGTAACCATACTATGAACAACCAACCAGCAATTGCGGAAATTGGCTCAGATAATAAAGTCGATATTGGTGAATTCGCTTTAAAGATACTAGCTTCGATGGCTTTGACAGTCACAAATTCTATTTTGACCATTACTGTAACTGCGATGAAATTAACAGATTTTACTATTATTACGAGTTTTGCTTTAGGGCATTTGACAAAACCCCTTCATGCTTTCAATAAAATTTTAACTAAACATGCTTTTACGCCGTTCAAGAAATGGTCCGAAATGCTTGGTAATGAAAATGAAAGAATTATTGAAGCAGATAAAGTAATCTCTATTGAAAACAAAAAAGTCTATTTCGATACAGAAAATTATAAAAAACACGCAAAAGATTCATTTAAAGCCGTCCTTGCCCCAATTTCTTTAGCTCTAAGTCTTACGAATGCGACATTATGGTTTGCTGTCAAACCTTTATGGCTTGCTTTAATAGCGCCAGGAATACTTGGAGAAATCCTTATAACAGGATCAATAGTTTTAAATAAAAAAATTGGTCACCTGACATATGCTCCATTGAAAGGTATTTCTGATTGGGTGTTAGAGAAACATTGGAATTATTTTCAGGAATTAGGAGTGGAATTTGAATAACCACAAAAATGACGTTTTTGCCTTTAAGCTACCCCCCGAAGGCTGAAAAATTTCATAAAAACAGCCCATTTTAGCCCGAAAAATATTTTTTTGGGGACCTAAAAAAGTCATGTTTTTTAATAAAAAAAGACTTCTTTTATTCCACACCTAATTGCTGTCAACGCGGCTCTAAGTGGAGGTGGGTGGCGAGCCAATTCACACCGTCGAGGAATATGTTAGACGGGGTGCCGTGGTCTTTATGGCCTATGCTGGGGTAGATCACCATTTCGATGGGAGGGGAGCGATGTTTATGGGCATAGGCTGCTTCGAAGACTGCCCATGTCTTCCGATTTCATAAACACTCTAATAGCTGTTCAAGTTGTTTGATTAGTGGAGGAAGGTAATCTTTTGCAGTATCCACACAATGTCATGATCAATATCAAAATAAGCGTGAATTAAGCGATTCCTCATGGCAGTCATCTGTTTCCATGGGATTTCAGAATGTTTTTTCTTAAAAGCTGTAGAAATTGAATTTGCCGCTTCGCCAATAATTTCTAGTTCACGAACGACCGCTGATAAAATGGTTCTATTGGTGTCTAAATCCGCTCGTTTTTTGCCAGTAAGATGCTCTATTGCAGCTCGAGAGGCATCTAACATATGTTTTAAGCGAGCGTAAGTCTGATCATTCATGATTATACGAGACGAAGAGCATTAGAAATAACATTTTCTCTAAAATATACACTCAGATCATTGGGTGTGCGTAAATCGACACTTCGATGGAAAAAATCTTCTAATTCAAATTGCATATCTGCCAAACCAAAAAATGAGGGAATGTGGTCTGGATGAAATTCAACAAGAACATCGATATCACTTTTTTTATTAAAACGATCCGTTAGGACTGATCCAAATAAGGAAAATTTAACGACGTGATGATTTCTACAAAATTTCCTAATTTTAGCAAGGGGCACCTTGACTTGAGATTTCATAAAAATATCCTACCAATACTTCACTTTCCACTTTTTTTCTTAATCCTTAAGATGTCAGGAAAAAGACAACAAAGATAGGAAAATTGGGTCTCCTCTGAAGAAGCGATTAGGCTGCATAAGGGAGCAATTCTCCCATGAGGTTACCAATTATGATACTGATACTCCTCAGACAACTTGTATTTTCGTCCTCTATTTGATGAATCAACTATAGTTAAGAAGCCGCTTTCAACCCAACTTGAACAAAGTGCTGCACTTGTACGTGGTTTGAATCCAAATAATTCACCGATTTGTCGACTAGTAATTGTTTCAAATTCTTGGAATAACTCAAGTGCTTTGCGTTGTCTGGGATCAAGTTTTCTAATCAGAGCGCTTTGATCGGGTAAGTTTTGCATTTTAGCTTCTTCCATCCGTTTCAAAACATGTTCAAATGAAGCCGCCATTCCCTCTACGAAATATTCTATCCATTTTGTGATGTCTGCTTCAGCACGACCCATGTAGTAATTGTGGGATTTTCCAATACTAATCGCTTCGTAGTATGCACCTAAATTGCGAGCATAGTATTCTTCCAAAGAATAAAGTCCTTTTAAGTCATATCCACCTAAGTGTAGAATTAATGTAGTAATTAATCGGGCTGTTCTACCGTTACCATCATAATAAGGGTGAATGGTCGCAAATTGATAATGGGCAATTCCGGCAACTAAAGGACAAGGCAGCTCGGTATTTTTATTAATCCAATTGACCATACCGGCCATCAAACTTTGCACGTCTTTTGCCTCTGGAGGCATATAGACAATTCTCTTTGTTATGCCATCTCGAATAACATTTTGACCATCTCTGTATGGGGTTTGTTTAATATTTTTTTTACCCTTGGCCATAACAAGTGCATGAAGTGTCTGGATCGTTTTTTCTGTGATATTTACACCTTGTGCTGCCCATTTTTCTACGTGGGTCAAGGCAGCATAATAACCTTTCACTTCATGTTCATCACGTTCACGCCCAGGAAAGTGGCCTTGATGCTTCAAAACCACTTCTACTTGACTTGGATCAAGTCGGTTTCCTTCAATCATTGTTGAATAATGAGTGGTATAAAGACGGGCTGTTTCTCTTAAAGAGCGAAGAACTGTTGGTGTCAAAGGGAGGTATAAAATTTTTTGCTTTGCTGCCTCAATGCGAATCAGGCAGTTCATAACTTTTGGGGAAATGATGTAGTGTGGTTCAAATTTTATCGGCATAATAACGGCATTTTATCTGCATTAAATGATGGTTATATTGTGCAGATAAAGTGCAGATAAAAGCAAGTTGTTTTGTCAATGCGGCTGTAGGTTAAGGTGGCTGGCGAGCCAATTCACACCGTCGAGGAAGATGTTAGGCGAGGTGCCATGGCCTTTATGGCCTATGCTGGGATAGATCACCATTTCGATGGGAGGGGAGCGATGTTTATGGGCATAGGCTGCTTCGGTGAGGGCTTGGATGAAGGCAAAACAATGTTCTGTGCTTACGCGTGTGTCTCGGTTGCCGATATAGTAGCGCACTGTTTTGTCGGCGAGGTGTTCGGTGAGATGCGTCAGGGATAAAGCTTGGATCAATTGCTGTTGTTGAACCTGTTTAAATTCAGCAATCGTATCTAATCTGGTAAGAGGGGAGAATCCCAGCACAGTTTTAATGCGCGGGTCTGCGGCTGCCAGATGGGCGGCTATAAAAGCTCCGCGCGATAGTCCAGCCACTGCGAGGTGAGAATCTTGGATGTAATCTTGAGAAATCAGGAAATCGATGGCTTGCCGACACTCTTGTGTAAACTGTGTAATGATATCGTCGCCGGCGGCTAAATGTGTCGCCCAATAGGCGATGGCTTTGCTGTTTTCCAACTCTAAACCATGTCCAGGCAGGGTTAAGGAGATGACGCGTATGCGTTTATCTGCAAGGAATACGGCCGGTTGACAATAGGGGTCGAGGCTCAGTGATTCTTCGCCTGTAGTGGCAAAGTAGATCATGGTAGGCAAAGGGCCGTCTTGGAGAGGTGGTCCAGAATGATAAATAGGAAGAGCGTAGCCGTCGATTAATTTAGAGTTCAACATAGTCATCATCGTCGTTTTGGGGCGCGCGATGTTCTCTATCTGCGTGTGGAGGCGGGTGTGGGTGGCGGCCACGATGTGCTGATTGTCTTCCGACTTGTTGATATTGATGCAGCCACCACTGATAATCATCCGTCAGACTTTGATCGACAAGCGAACGTATTTTCAGGAATTTTAAGGCTAATTCGAATTCTTTATTATGAAGTAGCTTAGGGCGGTGATGACGTTTGCCTGAATAGGGTGTCATGCGGAATTGCGTTGTTAAGATAAAGTTTATCATCATGCTCAGGCGCCGTGGAAAGTGCGAAAAGGAGGAAGTTAAAACTCCTTTGATGAGATGTCCAGTGAGGAGCAGGATGTCGCCGAAATGGGGAATTTGATTGTACTGCAGGTATTTGGCATGAATTTCTTTTTCCAGCATCGGAAAGAGAAGGCAGGCGGTTAAAATTGTGCGATCGAGAGGCTTTTTTATGTTTTCGCGGTTAATAGCATCAGCCTGAGCAAGGTAGCTGTAGGTGTCTTTAGCAGATTCTCCTTTCAAAAAGAACGTCAAGCAAGGAAAAAGCAGCTCTAGTAGTCCAGAATCGGTCATGAGTTTGAAGAATGCGTCGGAAGCACCTGATTCTAGCATGCGGAAAATCTCTTCCAGAATGCGGGCAGGAGAACTTTTTACGATTTCATGTTGGCATTTGTGGAGGGCATGCCAAGTAGCTGGATCTACCTCAAACCCGAAGCGTGCTTTGAATTTAAGCAGGCGAATCATGCGCACAGGGTCTTGCTTGAAGCGCATAGATGGTTCGCCGATGGTTCTTAAGGTGTGTTTGTGAATATCGTCCCATCCTCCAACATAGTCGATAATGGAGTGGTTTTCAGGATCGTAATAAAGTCCGTTAATCGTAAAATCGCGCCGCAAAACATCTTCTTCAGGGGAGCCCCAACTATTGTCTTGCACAATGAGGTCGCTATCGTTTTCGCCCGAACGGAAGGTGGATACTTCGAGAATTTTATGTCCGAAGCGCACATGTGCCAGGCGAAAACGACGCCCAATAAGTAAACAATTGCGTTGAAAGATCTGCTTGATTTGTTCTGGTCTGGCTGAGGTGGAGATATCGAAATCTTTGGGCGTTTTTTTGACAAGCAAGTCGCGCACGCTTCCACCGACGAGGTAAGCAATGAATCCGGCTTCACGAAGTTTTTTGATCACATAAATAGCATCAGCATCGATAAAAGAGGGGTCGATATCATGGTCGTTAGTATGAAAGATCTTAGGCTGCACGAAAGAACATTACTCCGGTATTATTATCGGCTATTCGCAGAATGGGAAAGATAAAGGGTAAGTAAAAAAACACAATAATGTCAAGGTCATTGAGTGTATATCGCTGCTTTGTCCAAAAATTAAACTTCTGCATAACCTAAATTTCGTGCCCGTGTGCGTGCCCGTGCCCGTGCCCGAAAACTATAAGCCCAAAAGTCCGTTGGATTTTATAGAAAGTGACTTTTACATCAGTTGTAAATAACGTATTGCAAGTACGCATTGCGTCACAACCATATTTTTTGAAACACAGAGGCACAGAGAACACAGAGGGAGATTTTGTTTCGTTAAATATAATATATAGACTCCTTCATCCCTCTGTGTTCTCTGTGCCTCTGTGTTTCAAAAAAATGGTTTTGATACAATAGGAACTGTGGAGTTTTTTCGGGCACGGGCACGGGCACGCAAACGGGCACGAAATTTAGGTTATGCAAGATGTCTATTGTTCAAAGTGGGACGGTTAGTAGTTATTTATGCCACTAGGCCGCTTTTTTTACTTGAACCTGCAGAGGAGATCAAGTAACTTGTTATTTCAGCAGTATTTCTCCTTTTATCAAAATCTTATCGCTTTTAATAACTTTTCTTTAATCGAGTATACAATAATGGTCAACAAGGAACACAGGAAAATTTTTGGAACAGATGGCGTGCGCGGACGTGCTAATAGCTATCCGATGACTGTAGAGGTCGCTTTAGCATTAGGACGGGCAGCAGGCAAGATATTTCGCCGCCATGAAGGTAAGCATCGGGTAATTGTTGGTAAAGATACGCGTCTATCGTGTTATATGTTTGAAAACGCTTTGATCGCGGGCCTGTGTTCGATGGGGATCGATACTCTAATGGTGGGACCATTCCCAACGCCTGCTGTGGCCTTTATCACGCGTGCCTACCGTGCCGATGCGGGTATTGTCATTTCCGCTTCTCACAATCCTTATTTTGATAACGGCATCAAGTTCTTTTCGGCCGATGGTTTTAAGCTTCCAGATGCCTGGGAGAAAGAAATGGAATTGTTGGTCACGAATGATAATTTTGAAGATTGCCTGCCAAAAGATTGTGACATCGGTAAAAACACAAAAATTCATGATGCCGATGGGCGCTACATCGAATTTACCAAAGCGACATTTCCTCGCCATTTATCGCTTAAAAATTTAACTGTGGTTCTGGATTGCGCCAATGGTGCCAGTTATAAGGTGGCGCCATTAGTTTTTCGTGAACTAGATGCGACAGTGTATGTTTATGGCAATGCACCAAACGGTCTTAATATCAACGAAAATTGTGGGGCATTACATCCAGAGACAGTGCAAAAGGCTGTCATCGATCATCGTGCTGATGTGGGTATCGCTTTAGATGGGGATGCTGACCGCGTCATTATGATCGATGAAAACGCCCAAATCGTTGATGGCGATACTATTTTGGCTATCTGTGCACGCGATATGCAAAAGCGGGGTCTATTGCGCAATAATCGCGTCATTAGCACTGTCATGGCTAACTTTGGTTTCATTAAATCCATGCGTGAGTTTGGCATAGACGTTGTGCAATCGCAGGTAGGGGATCGCTATGTCATTCAAGATATGTTGCGCTATGATGCCAATTTAGGCGGAGAACAGAGCGGTCATATGATATTTCTTGACCACAATACCACAGGAGATGGTTTAGTCTCTGCACTTCAGGTACTGCGCATTATGATTGAGACAGAATCAAAGTTATCCGATTTAGCCTCCATTTTTAAACGCTATCCTCAGGTGTGTTTAAACGTTAAAGTTAAAACGAAACCACCCTTAGATACATTATCGAAGGTTTCTGAGGCGATTGATCAGGTGGAGAAGAGCTTGGGTGATACAGGTAGAGTGTTGGTGCGTTATTCTGGAACAGAGAACATTTGCCGCGTGATGGTGGAAGGTCCAAAACAAAAGCAAGCACAGCTACTGGCCAAACAGATAGCCCAAGAAGTGCAATGTGAAATAGGGGTATAGAATTATGTGTGGGATTTTTGGTTATATTGGACCTAGAGATGCCGTCAAGACAACGTTAAAGGGATTGAAAAATCTCGAATATCGCGGCTACGATTCTGCGGGTATTGCAGGCGTGCAAAACGGCAAGATCGTCTTCTGTAAGGAGATGGGTAAGATTGCAGCCTTGGAAAAAGAAGTGGCTGCTGCCAATCTTAATCTCCATGTAGCGATTGCACAGACACGTTGGGCGACACATGGGAAACCAAGCAAACTGAATGCCCATCCCCATTTTGACAACGCAAATTCTTTAGCTTTGGTACACAATGGCATCATCGAAAATCATGAAGCGTTGCGCAAACAGTTGATCACACAAGGGGCCACTTTTGTTTCACAAACGGATACTGAAACCGCTGCCCATTTGATCGCTAGTTTATACCAAGGTGATATTCTGAAAGCCGTGAAACAAGCGGTTCCTTTACTCAAAGGGGCTTTTGCTATCGCTTTAGTGCACAAAGATTTTCCCGATTGCATCATCGCAGTCGCTCATGAATGCCCGCTGGTGATTGGCATCGGGACAGACGAAATCTTTCTTTCCTCCGATTCGAATGCCTTTGTTGAGCATACTACAGAGGTGATCTATCTAACTCACTCTGAAATCGCCGTGATCTATGCCGATAAAGTAGAAATCTATAACGATTCTCTCGAGCTGCAGAATAAAGCTAGTCAAAAACTCAATGTTAAAGCCGAGTCTGTTTCAAAAGGGGATTATGAACATTTTACTTTGAAAGAGATTTTCGAACAGCCGCAAACGATTCGCAGTGCTCTACTTTCGCGCTTTCATGACGACTACGGTACAGCAATTTTCTCTGAATTAACTTTCGATGTGCATGAATTATTGTCTGTCGAACGCATCCTTATTCTAGCTTGTGGGACCTCATGGCATGCGGGATGTCTGGCTGCCTATTTTCTTGAGGACAAATCGCGCATTCCTGTGCAAGTGGAAATCTCTTCTGAATTTCGCTATAAAAATCCGGTTGTGCCTCCTGGAACACTTGTCATTGCGATTAGTCAATCTGGTGAGACAGCAGACACCATAGCTGCCGTGCGAGAGCTTAAAGCAAAAGGATCGCATATTTTGGCGATCTGCAATGCACATGGTTCCACGCTTGAGCGTGAAGCTGATGCATGCTTGTTTTTGCGCGCAGGCCCAGAGATAGGTGTGTGCTCTACCAAAGCCTTCACCAGTCAGGTTGTTGTACTATCGCTGTTTGGTCTGATGATGGCTAGAATGCGGCATATGGGAAAACAAGAAGGGCAAGAGTTTCTACAGGCCTTGCAAAAGCTGCCAGCACAGGTGCAGCAAGTTTTAGATAACGCTACACAGATTGAAGCTTTGGCAAAGAAATATGCTGGCTATCAAAACTTCTTTTACATTGGCCGCCAGCATATGTTTCCTGCTAGCTTAGAGGGCGCCTTAAAGTTGAAAGAGATCGCCTATGTCAATGCAAACGGTTATCCTGCTGGAGAGATGAAACATGGTCCTATTGCCCTGATCAATGAGGATTGTCCTACCGTGGCCATGTGTGCAAATAAAATCACCTATGACAAGCTATTGAGTAACCTCATGGAAGTGAAGGCCCGCAATGGTTTAGTATTAGCGATTGCTGAGGAGGGGGATACTAGCTTACAGGGCATTGCAGATGATATAATTTGGACGCCCGCCACGATTGATGAATTGGCTGCTATTCCTAGCACGGTAGTCACGCAGCTATTAGCCTATTATATTGCGCGGGAACGAGGAGCCGATATTGATCAACCGCGCAATCTAGCAAAATCCGTAACGGTTGAGTAAGCAACGATTTAGTGTTTACTTTTTATTGCCGATCTACTAACATCTTTGCTGATTGAATTGGATAAATAACGCTAATTTAATGGAGAAACTATGTCTTCTGTAAAAAAGAAGCGGCGCTTTAAAATCGCTAAACATAAGCGAAAAAAGCGTAGCCGCCGTGACCGTCATAAAGGTAAATAGACTCAATAGCCATGTGGAAATATCCAGTAGACTATGATGTCATAGTAATGGGCGCAGGCCATGCAGGATGCGAAGCTGCTTTAGCTTCGGCTCGCATGGGCCTGCGTACTCTTTTATTGACTATGTCACTAGATACCATTGCTAAAATGAGTTGCAATCCTGCTGTTGGTGGAATCGCCAAAGGGCATATGGTCCGTGAGATCGATGCTCTAGGTGGTGACATGGGCAAGGTTACTGACAGCACAGGCATTCAGTTTCGTATGCTTAATGAAACTAAAGGTCCTGCTGTATGGGCCCCTCGGGCTCAAGCCGATAAAATGGCTTATCAAAATGCGATGAAACATCGCGTTGAAAAAACTCCCAATCTAGAAGTAAAACAAGGGACGATCGAAGATTTGCTGGTGCAAAACGATCGAATCACTGGCGTGACAACAAAGGAAGGGATTCTATACCATACCAAAGCGTTGGTTATTTCTTCCGGCACGTTCATGCGCGGTCTGCTTCATATTGGTGAGACAAATTATTCCGGAGGGCGCGCAGGCGACCAGCCAGCGATAGGCTTGTCAGCTAGTTTAGAAAAGCATGGCTTAAAATTAGGCCGCCTCAAAACAGGCACCCCCCCACGAATTAATCGCAGATCGATCGATTTTTCCCTGACCGAAGAACAGGTCGGTGATGCTGGCGTTCATTTCTCCTACGACTACGAAGATGATGGCATTCAACGCCTGCCACAAATCTCTTGTTATATCACCTATACCACGCAAAAAACTAAAGACATCATCTTAGCAAATATCCACCGGTCCCCCATGTATTCCGGAAAAATCACAGGGATTGGTCCGCGCTATTGTCCTTCCATTGAAGATAAAGTCGTGCGCTTTGCTGATAAAGAAAGACATCAGATCTTTTTAGAACCAGAAGGCCTAAATACAGAAGAAGTCTATGTCAACGGCATTTCCTCTTCTCTCCCTTTTGATGTGCAACTCGATGTGATTCGCAGCATTCCGGCCCTAAGTAAAGCCGAAATCATGCGTCCAGCCTACGCCATTGAATATGATTATGTTTCCAGTGGTCAGTTGCTGCCATCATTGGAATGTAAGACGATTGAGGGCTTATTTCTAGCTGGACAGATCAATGGAACCTCAGGTTATGAAGAAGCCGCCGGGCAAGGTCTCATCGCTGGCATCAATGCCGCAAACCGCGTTCTAGGAAAGCCACCGTTCATTCTGAAGCGTTCAGAAGCGTATATTGGGGTGATGATCGACGATCTTATCACAAAAACACTGGATGAGCCTTACCGCATGTTTACCAGCAGGGCGGAGCACCGTTTGCTTTTAAGACAGGACAACGCAGATCTCCGTTTGCGTCGCTACGGATATGAATTGGGACTGATCGATAGTGAACGCTATGCGCGTTTGCAGCGCAAAGAGCGGATCATCGCCGAAGAGACAGAGCGTTTGCAAAAGATTTTCAAACAGTGGAATGGCAAAGGATACACGCTAGCTCAATTGTTATGCAGGCCTGAGGTCACTTACGCTTCTTTATCGAGCATTTATCCTGATGTGATCAACGATTATGGGGCAGACATCAATTTTCAGATCGAGCTTGGTTTGAAATATGCCGGCTACATTGAAAGACAAAATACAGAAGTGGCCAAGCTTTCACACATTGAAAATATTCGTGTCCCTCAGAATTTTGACTACACAAACCTCCAGGGATTGCGTTTAGAAGCTAGGCAGAAGTTAGATAAGTTAAAGCCTGAAAACTTAGGCCAGGCCTCACGTATTTCAGGAGTATCTCCAGCCGATATTTCTGTGCTGATGATCGCAATCACCCGCGCAACTAAACTGAATGAGCCTAAGGAAGAAAATACTACAGAAGGCGATGAAGATCTCCCTTAATATTGCTCCATGATTCCACTTTCTCTTGTCATTTCAGAAAACGTTCCTATCTTTGAGCAGTTGCAACTCGAAGAGGCACTCTTACGTGCGGATCAACGCAATTGGTGCTTAATAAACATCGGCACTCCACCAGCTATTGTAATGGGAATTTCTGGTAAGCCAGAAGTTTTAATAGACGCACACACCTTTAACGAACTCCCGATACCCCTCATCCGTCGCTTCAGTGGCGGAGGAACAGTGATTGTCGATGGACATACTGTCTTTGTAACGTGGATCTTTAATGCAGAAACGATCGACGTGGCTTGTTGTCCCCAAAAAATTCACCGCTGGACAGAAAAATTTTATCAACAAGCTTTACCGACACTCGATATGCAGTTGGTCGAAAATGATTATGTCATGGCAGGACGCAAATTTGGGGGCAATGCCCAGTACCTTTGCAAAGGGCGGTGGTTACATCATAGTTCGTTGCTATGGGATTATGATCCTGCGATGATGCAGTATTTACTGATGCCACCAAAGGTACCTTCGTATCGCCAAGGGCGCCAACATGACGATTTTTTGTGTCGTTTGCGCGATCACATCCCAGAAAAATCGCTTGTGGTACAGCAGATACAGCAATCTATTCGAGAATGTTTCTTAGTGCACGATGTGAACAAGGAGGAACTACAAAAGATTAAGTGCCTTCCCCATCGGCAAGCCACCCAGCAGGTCTCTTTTGAAAAAAAGACCACTGAGGGGATTTGGGACAGAGCTATCAACTAGGCTTATAAAGGTGGGTTAACTTCCTAAAGTTCCAGATCGTAGGCACTTGGCCCAGAAGCTTTTCCTTCAGCGTCGTCATCCCCTTACTAGTTAATTTTCGTTGATCGGCTTTTGGTGTCACCAAGTATCCATCTCAGTAGTCAAAACAGTTTAGACCCCTTCGCTTCAAAAAGGCCCTAAAAGGTCTAAGGAGCACTGTCGTTTAGTCCTTTAGGTCGTTTTGGTCCTTTAGGTCCTTTTTCTAGTCGAGTTTTTTACGCTCAGCTAAAAAAGGCCTAGCATATATTTAGGTAGTTAAATTATAACGCAAGGCAAAAAGTTTTGCAAGTCTACTTATGAGCGGTATATCGATTATTAAATAATATTTTATTGAGTTGGGTTTGTTTGTATGTTATCAAATTTTTTACTCCGCTTTCTTATATGTTGCGGCATGCTATTGAGTTTTTCTATCGTAGAGGCCGAAGTTAGTCAGACAGCTAATTCTAGGCCTTTGAATATTAATCTTATCTCAACTCGAAATGGCAAAGGATTGCAGATTGATCAAAACATTTTGCTAAAAGCTTTATCAAAATTAGGACATCGCGTTCTATGTTTGGAGCTTTTTGCTGGGGTTCCTGAGGCCCGGCATGCTGATATCAACATTTTTCTACAGTTTATTGATCCCGAGCTTTTTTCCATCGCAGATAGCAACTGGTTGATTCCTAATCCCGAATGGTACACCCAAGACTTGGCGCTTTTAGAGCATATTGATTTGGTTTTATGTAAAACAGGACATGCGATCAATATCTTTGCTGATCTTGGAAGTAAGACCTACTTTCTCGGATTTACCAGCAGGGATTGTATTGAGCGCGATTATGATAAGGATTATACCACCTTCTTTCATCTAGCAGGCGGCAGCTTACAAAAAGGCACTGCCACCATAATGGATGTCTGGAAGAATAGCCCTAGTTTAGGCAAACTCTTTGTGCTTCATCATATGCCCAAGCCCGCTGAGGCAGCAAAACTCAAAAATCTAAAATGGATAAATACCTATTTGCCATTTGAAGATGTACGCGCCTTACAAAATCAGTGTGGGATTCATCTATGCTTAAGTGAAGCTGAAGGCTTCGGTCACTATATCATGGAAGGCATGTCTACAGGTGCTGTCGTTATCACCACAGATGCACCGCCCATGAATGAGTTGATCACAGATAAGCGTTGCCTCGTGCCTTATAAGAAGCAAGCTGCACAGAATCTAGCTACAAATTACTATGTCGACTCCGCAGCCTTTGCCAACACGCTAAACAACCTCTTGAAGCTACCACAAAGCGAACTCGAGAAAATTGGGCAGTCCAACCGATCTAATTTTCTTATCAGAGACGCCATGTTTTTGAAAAGGTTCGATACCCTGCTAAAGGAATATTGCAATCAGCCTTCCAGGAAGTTTAATCCCTCAAACGTTTCAGTAGGTAAATGAGTGAATGGTTGTACAAGTTAAGGAAGTGAAGATGTTAATGCGTTTTGTTTTTTTTGCAATAGCCCTGCTGTGGACCTTATTTATTCCTCCCACTCTTTCTGCAAGGCAGTTGACGATCAATGTGATCGGCGGAAGTAATGGTGTGGGCTTAGATGCCGATAAGTTAATTATGAAACGGGAACTTGAAGCCTTAGGGTATATTGTCAATACCCTACAGCTAAAGGCCGAAGAGGAGCCTCAAAAAGCTGATATTAACATTTTTTTCCAAAACGTCGGACCGAAGTACTTTCATCATGCTACATTGAATTGGTTTGTCCCCAATCCAGAATGTTGTCGTGTGGAGGATGAAATTTTAAATCAATTCGATTTGATTTTATGCCGGACGAAAGAAGTTGAGCGCATTTTTCTTAAAAAAAAGATGAAAACCTATTTTCTGGGGTTCACCAGCGTTGATTGTTATCTAAAGAATGTAAAAAAGAACTTCTCAAAGTTTTTTCATCTTGGCGGGCGCAGCAAAGCAAAGAGCACAGGCATTGTTTTTGACCTTTGGAAAGCAAATGGGTCTTTAGGTTTTCTCACCATCGTTAGAGATAAGCCTGCGCCCATAGGAGCGGCAAGTCTGCATCACCTGAAATGGATTGGCAAGCATATACCAAAGCACGAATTGACAATTTTGCAAAATAGTGCAGGCATTCATCTTTGCCCTAGTGAGGCTGAAGGCTATGGTCATTATCTCATGGAAGGGATGTCTACTGGAGCGGTAATTATTACTACTAATGCCCCACCCATGAATGAATTCATCACCGATGAAAGATGCTTAGTGCCCTACACGAGGCAAGCTCCACAAGCCCTTGGAACAAATTATTACATCACTCAAGAGGATCTTGAAAAAGTAGTCCTCAATCTCATGCAGTTATCATTCAGTGAATTAGCCAAAATCGGGCGCACCAATCGGCAAAACTACCTGACAAGAACAGAGCAGTTTAGAAGGCGGCTAGAAAAATTACTGAATGCGACAAATTTACCAGAGTGAACTGTTGTCTTAAACTCTGCGTTGGCAGCCCAGTGTGGCAATGTACGCCATCCCGGCAACTAAAGCGATGGTGGCGCCACCTGGCCAATCCAGATGATATGCCAAGGCTGTGCCTCCAAAACACATGGCAGCACTTAAGATCACACCGATGAACATCACACGTGATAGGCTGGCGGTAAAAAGGTTAGCAATAGCCGCAGGGATCGTCAGCATGGTCATGACAAGAATGATGCCCACAACTTGAATGAGCAGCACAATAGTGATGGCGATCAACACAAGGAGCAATAAATATAATGCATTTACTCGGATGCCTTGCAAACGGGCTTGTTCTTCATCAAAGCAGATAATTAAGAAACGCTTATGCATGCAAAAGACACATAACAAAATGGAGATGTCGAGTCCGAAAAGGATATATAAGTCCGTATGTGTCACCCATAATATATTGCCGATAAGGAAATTTGTCAGCTCAACATTAAAGCCAGGGGTCTGTGAGATGAACAACACCCCCACAGCCATTCCAATGGACCACAAGGCGGCGATCACCGAATCTTCCCGTTGGCGATAGTATAAATGAATCCAGCCGATAATTAAGGCCGAGATGATGCCTGCAATCAAGGCTCCTTCTAGTGGCGATATCCAGTCGATCCCTTTTGCACGTTCGAGCCATAAGCAAAACCCTATGCCGCTAAGCACCGAATGGGATATGCTGCCGCTAATGAAAACAATGCGTTTGACGACGACATACGCACCAATGATGCCGCTGACTACCGAAGAGGCAAGACCAGCGATGACAGCTGATAGTAACAAAGGATTGGTACGTAAGGCTTCTAGAAATGACATCATGATGATGAACCCATCGTCTCAGATTTTGCGGCCGATTTCAACAAGGGGGTATGGTACAATCCTAGCGCAAAATGCTCACACACCTGCTGAGGCTTAAGCACAGTGGCACTTTGTTGTACACAGACGACTTTTTCTACTAATTCGATAGCCGCTTGCAAGTTGTGTGTAACCATGACGATCGTCATCACTCCGCGCAAACCTTTTAATATGTTGTAGATATCAGCTTCAGCTTGGTTGTCAACACTGGCAGTGGGTTCATCGAGCAACAACAGGCGCGGATTTGAAGCCAATGCCCGCGCGATAAGCGCCCGCTGCGCTTGACCACCAGATAAGTTGCCAAAAGAACGATGCTGAAACTCGAGGAGACCCACTCTTTCCAAGGCTGATAAGGCGGCTTGTTTGTCTTCGCGGCTAAACATTCCGTACCATGGAAGGTGAGACAAACGCCCTCCCATCACAAGTTCTAACACCGAAATGGGAAATTGCTTGTCGAAGCGTACAGATTGAGGGACATAGGCAATAGGTTGACGAGCTATGGTAGGAGCAGATCCGAAAATGGAGATATTCCCAGTCGAAGGCTTCAAAAAACCCATGAGTAGTTTCAAGAGGGTGGTTTTCCCCCCCCCGTTGGGGCCGATAATACCGACAAATTCGCCTGGAGCGATATCAAAAGAGACGTCTTTGATGACTTGGTCGTCTTGATACGCGAAGCAGACATTTTTTAATGAAATGATGGGCTCCATCCCACAGCCTTGGGTGTAAAATCTATAGGATATAGCATATAGGATAAAAGAGGAAGATCAATTGGCAGCAAACTGTCTGGCGATCTCGCGCATGCTAATGATATAATCTTCGGCATACGGATCTAGCATGACAATTTGTGCGTTGAGTTCCTTAGCAAACAAGCGAGCCCCTTTGCTGTTATATTGGACTTGAATGTAGATCTTCTTAATTGGTGCAGCGCGGGCTTTGTTGAGGATCGTGTTGAGTTGCTGTGGCGTGGGATCTTTACCTTCAATTTCGATGGACAACTGTGTCAAGGCATAATCGCGACAAAAGTAGGCATAAGCAGGATGGGAAACCATAACCATGCGCTGTTTTAAAGGTTTCAAAATGGCGGCAATTTCGGCATCAAGCGTGTCTAGTTCTTGCAAAAAACTTGCCAGCGCACGTTGATAGCGGGCTGTATTTTCCGGATAACGTTGGCTTAGAGTATTGGCAATCGTTGTGGCTTGGATTTTGGCTTGCCGTGCACTTAGCCAAATATGTAGATCTTGGTTGTTACTGCTATGGCAGCAGCAGCACGATCCTATGAGGGGATCGGCTGTGATCATATCCACATTTTGGCGCAAGTCGACAGTTTTCATATTCGAATTATGCGTTGTGAGCGATTTAACAGCACGCGCTTCAAAGCTTTCTCCCACACAGAACCAGAGGTCGGCTTTGCTGGCTGCAATCATTTGCTTAGGTGTTGGTTCAAAGGTATGAGCGCTGGCCCCAGCTGGAACCATCAGACCGACAGTGACGGTGCCGTCGGCGATTTTTTCGACAAAGAATTTGTGGGGAGCGACGCTCACCAGCACATGATGGGAAGCATTTTCGGCCTGTACCAAAAAAGGAGCAACGCACAAAGCAAGAATAAAGATTAATTTAGATTTGAACATAACCCTAAGAAGTTGATTTGTTTGTCATTGATAGATAGGGAATTATGAACGGTTAGAATGTTATTGGCAAGCAAAAGTATTCTTAAGAAATTTGGCATCCACATCCAGTTTGTTGTTCGCTAGCTTGTAGCTGATCGTCAACCCACTCATCTTGGGAGGCTTTCCCATCGGCAAGCATCAAAATTCCTTGCCCATGGCGCTTGCCATTGAGCCATTCCCCCTCGTAGCTAAAGCCATCAGCGTATTTCATTTTTCCTTTTCCATTAGGCTGGCCCTCTTGCCATTCCCCACTGTACTCATTTTTGTTAGCGTATTTCATGGTCCCTGTTCCAGAGCGTATTCCCTGTTGCCAAGTTCCATTATAGACCCTAAACGATGAGGAGTGGTCATAAACCATCTCACCTTGACCATGGGGTTGGCCATCAATCACTTCCCCAACATAACGTGGGCCGCTGTCTCCCGAATCGGAGAAGTAACGAGTGCCCTGGCCAGTCATTTTACCCATTACCCATGCACCTTCATAAAGGGTGGTAATTTGCTTTTGGGCTTGTTTGTTGAGCTGTATTTTTTCGAATACGCCATGGCCATGTTGTCGATCCTTTAACCAACTACCACTATATCTGAGCCTTTCACGAGGTTGGTGCTTGTTTTGATTTTCATGTACGCCATAACCGCTGCGCTGGTTATTGACGAAATTGCCTTCATAGCGAGCGCCATTGGCATAGTGGATTGTGCCATGTCCGTGCATCATCGGCCCTATCGTATAACCTTCGAAGGTATTGCCCTCAAGATCTATGATTGTTCGTTTGGTGACTTCATGTTGTGAAATGACGAATAGGCTTTCCGAAGGTGCATCAAGTGGACTTCCCAAAGATGCTTGTTGAACACTAGTTTCGGGACTAATACCATCAATTTGTGGTTGTATCGCGTTCTGGTCGGCAATTGGACTTCCCAAAACAAGCGGATCGAGACTTTGATGAAAAGTGACAGCAGATAAAGATGGGGATGGCATGCGTAGCTCCTGAAGAGTGACTATTTTTTTATTTTTCAGCTTTCTTCCAGATGCGCCCATCAATGATGGTGCGGAATTGCTCGGTTGATGAGTATTCGGCATGTAACATGTAGTCGCCGTTGTCTTCCAATTCATACACTTCGAAGCCTTCGAAATCAGGGTATCCACGAAATTCCCAAGCGATAGTTCTTTTATCTACAATACCTTTCCCTGTGACGCTCCCTAACAGCTCGCTACTGAGCTGAATTTGGAAATCCTTCTCAGTGATATGTGAGAAGTTGAATTGGTTAAAGAGATTTTCAGCTCTGCCTTCCATCTCTACGAGTTGTTGTGAACGTATGACAGTGGTGACCATGGGATCGATCATCCATTTTGTGTAAAAGTGTAGATGGTCAGGAGATACACTGAAGGTGATTTTTCCTTCTCCAATCCATATGCCTTTTTTGAAGATAAATTCGTGAGGAGGGATCAAAACATGAACCTTCGGCTATAAATACTTTGTAAAATTCCAAGCGCTGTCATCGTTGTCAAGACGGAAGAACCCCCATAAGTGACTAATACTAATGGCACACCAGTGATGGGCAAGAAACCGGTCATCATTCCTATGTTAACGAGGACATGCATGGCTAAATATACGCTAATGCCAGCGGAGAGCAAACGCCCAAAATGGGTATTTGCCACGGCCGACACCTGAAAGCTAAAATAGATCAATGTATAAAAAAGTACTAGCATCAAAAGCAAGCCAATAAAGCCAAATTCTTCACCGAATGCTGGAAAGACGGAATCCGTATAGGGCGCTGGTAACCATCCACCACCGGTGAATTCACTGCTACGCCACCCTTGGCCTGTTAGCCCTCCCAGCGCTATGGCTGTAGCCGCTGCTTTTTGATGGTGTGTATTGGGATCGAGTCGGTCAAATTGATATTGTTTGAGGACCTTGGTGGCATAGGGTCGTATCTCTTCATGTGTAAGGATGCCTAAGAAAATGAGCGCAATAAGCACTAAGGCAATTCCTCCCAGCCACGTCATCACCTTAATGACAATAGGCTGCACACCACCGAAGTAAAACATCACTAAGGTGATGGGATATAAGACTAAAGCAGTGCCTAAATCGGGTTGTTTAAGAATTAAAAGGAAGGGGATGCCAGCAATCAGTCCACCAAAAAACGCCGTGCTCCAGCTTTCAGCTTGTGATTGGCGCTTTTCCAAAAACCAACTTAAGGTGATAACGACGACCAGTTTGGCATATTCTGATGGTTGAAAACTCATGGGTAAGAAAGGCACGCGATACCAGCGATGGACGCGCTGGATAGGGTCGGTAAAAAATAAGCCGATCAGCAACAATAAAACAATGGCATAAATCAGCCAGGTCCATTCGCGCAATTTGTTATAATCGAAACCCGCCACGACGATGAAGATGGCGATGCCTATGACAAACCAGCGTAGTTGTGATTTTACTAAAGGGGTAAAAAAGCTTTCATCAACGGCATCGATCGAGGTGCTGACAGTGAAGGAAGAGACGATGAGTAGACTGATGAGCATAAGCCCAAGCACCACGGGGATCATGCGAAAATCGATGCGTGTTAGGTAGCGATAGCTCCACATAAGTTTTAAAGATGTAAATAATAAGTTTAGAGGTTGTTACGAGATTTATTATTGCGGTTTTGCTATATTTTATGAATAGAATAAATCGCGTTTGTGTCGTATGTATTCCCATAATGGGTCGACTTAAGGAAATTATCACTTATCCCTGAAAGGGATAACGGCTTATAGCCCAGGGTTAGCGACAGCGTAACCCTGGGTAGTTCGGTTAAAAATGTACCCCTGAAAGGGGTACGGGACACAAACGAAATTAATAGATACGAAGGGTGGTTCTAGGGATATTTTTCATGGATTTCATAAGGCATCATTTTCAAGTCATCGATTCCACAAATAGCTGGGCTAAGCGCAATGCCCATCTCCTCGCGCGCGATAAAATTACTTTAGTCACTGCCGACAGCCAAACGGCTGGTCGTGGGCGTTTTAAAAGGCATTGGGTCTCTCCACCCAATCAAAATGTGTATGCGACATTTTGCTTTTTTGTTGAAAAACACCACGCAGATTTAGGCAATATCCCGCAAGTGCTGGCCCTGTCAGCGGTAAAGGTGTTGCAGCACCTGGGATTTTCTGCTGGGTTGAAGTGGCCAAATGACGTGATCCTTTCACAAAAAAAGATAGGCGGGATTTTGGCAGAAACAACGCCATTATCAGATCAATTGTGCATGTTGATTGGCATCGGCATAAATGTAAATATGCCTTTAGAGGTATTACAGGGGATTGATCGGCCAGCGACATCATTATTCGTAGAAAGTGGTCGCACTTACGATGTGGAAGAGGTGCTATTCTCCTTGCAAACGCAATTTTTTAAAGATTTAACGCTTTTCATTGATGAGGGCTTCCATCCCTTCTTAGAGTTCTACCGAAAGCATATTTCGCTGCATCAGCATGTCTACTTTAATGACAACAAAACGATCTGGGAAGGGGATTTGCATGCGATTAATGATGATGGTTCATTGACTTTGAAATTGCCCGATGGACAGCTCAAAAATTTCATTGTGGGCGAAATTCTGTGGCCCAATGAAATAAAGGCTAAAGGCTAAAGGCTAAAGGCGAAAGGCTAAAAAAGGCAAAAAACAAAAGATAAAGGATAAAAGGCTCATCCGGTTTTGTAGAACTTAGCCCAAGAGAGCTTTGCTTATTCCCCTGCCGGGGAATAAGCAAAGCTTCATTTAGAAGAGTCCTACAAAGGCGGATGAGCCGAATAAAAGTTGGACATTTTCGAGTTCTCTTTTATTTTTTGCCTTTTTTCGCCTTTAGCCTTTAGCTTTTAGCCTTTTTTTGCCTTTAGCCTTTAGCTTTTAGCCTTTTTTTTGCCTTTCATTCCGGGGTGGTGTTGATGTCGGGGATGACGACGATATCGCTAGAAACCTTGGCACGCAATACTTGCTGAATATAAGAGAGTGTCGTGCCTATCGAAGAATAGCAAGAGGTGCACGAGCCCTGATAGGCGATGACCAATTCCTTGTCGTTAATTAAATTTAATACCGATACACCACCACCATCCAAAGCTATGTATGGACGCAAATCTTGATCTAATACCTGCTCGATGACGGCAATTTTTTTCTTCAGTGTGAGTTCCTTCCAACCTGGGTATCCCCCAGGAATCACTTCACCCATATTTGTGGGCATGGGAGGAGCAGCATAAGTATCTGCAAAGGGAATATCCATGCATTGCTCGGCCGCGCTATCGATAGCTTCTAATACAAGGTTTAGATGGGGATAGGTTTCTTTTGGAAAAGCGGGTGTGTCTGATTTATCACGCAATTGCTTGTCGATGAGGTCGGCGCTGATGCGGCGGGCTTGATCGTAGTTTTTTCCCACGAGAAGATCACAGGCGGCTTCAGCAGCCCCGATCAACGCCGATTGTCCATAGACTTGGAATTTTGCATCGACAATAATGCCGTCATCTTTATCGACCAGCCAATAGAGGTGTACGGCGTTACCATCTTTTACGGAACCTTCTTTGCCTTCCGCAAGGCGCATCAGGCGCGCTTCTGCCTCCTCTTTGGTAAACCAACCAACACAACGGGGGTGTTCGATTTTGGCGATCAATTTTTTGCTGTAGCGCGTCCATGGGAATGAGGTGGTTAAACTATGAATACTCATTTACGATCCTCTAATGTCCATTGATGGGAGATTTTCTTAAGTCGTGTGACTCCATCAGCGATGATGGCAATGGCGCGGTCGATTTCATCTTCAGTGGTTTCGCGCGAAAGGCTGAAGTTGATCGCACTATGCGCGATAGTTTCTTCTATCCCTGAGGCGGCAAGCACAAGTCCGATTTGCTGGTAAGTGCCCCCACCGATGCTGGCGTAGAGATTTTTGCGATTGAGGAAGTGTAGTAACGCTTCATTGGCAATGCCTGGAAAGGCAATGGCTGTGCAATTCGGTAAACGCTCCTGCTCTTGGAATACGACGACTGCATCTGGAATCGCGGAAACAATGCCTGTTTCTAATTTCGTACGCAGCCGCGCTACCTCGGTGCACATGAGATCGCAAGAATCATGAGCTTGACGAGCAGCTTGCCCTAAAGCCACTAGTCCAGCCACACTGTAGTTGCCAGCACGAAGTCCCCCTTGTTCTATCCCTCCTAAGATAAAAGGCGAACATTTGACATCACTGCGCACCAATAAACCACCCGTGCCTACAGGGGCATGAAAGCTATCACCACTAAAAGTGATGAATTGTGCCGGCACTGTCTCCCAATCACAAAATAGCTTGCCGAGGGTATGTGAAGCATCGATATGCAAATGCACGCCTCTTTCTTGACAAAGTGCTGCAATCTCATTGATAGGGTTAATGACGCCTGTCAAACCATTCGCCCAAGCAATGGAAACAAGGGCTGTGCGTGGCGTCATGGCGTCGGCTATGGCCTCAGCGGTAATCTTGCCTGTTTTATCCGCAGGTACCATCTTGCCAAGACAGCTGAGTTGTTCCAAGCGCCCTATCGCCATGATGGCTGGCGCTTCATCGATAGTGGAAGTGATGAATTGGTTCCTACCTGTACTAATGGTGAGGTCAAAATAAGTCGATAAAATGACATGATTTACAGCTTCAGCATTAGAGGATGTAAAGATGAAATCATCATTTTCGTTGGCTCTAAGCAAACTATAAATACCTCTCAAAGCCTCTTCGATAGCCGGATAATGTTGCTGCCCTTTTTGGTGGGGTGCAGAAGGCACTCCCCAGCGCTCTGAAAGGAAGGGAAGCATTTTAGCTACAGCTTTATCCGAAGGACGCGTTGTAGTGTTATTGTCGAGGTAAATTTCGTTGGGCATATGATGACCTGTTTATACTGCCGCAAGGGCTTCTTTAATGAATGACCCTTTGACTAGATTGTAGAGTACCGGTACACCAGTGGCTAATTCAAGTTGGATGACTTCCTCCTTAGACAATCCATCGAGATACATGATAATGGAACGGAGTGAATTGCCATGCGCAGAGATCAACACATTGCGTCCTTGTTCCAGTAATGGGACAACGAATTTTTTGAAATAAGGAATGGAACGCGCCGCCGTCATTTCTAAACTTTCTCCTTCAGGAGGAGCGATGTCGTAGCTTCTACGCCAGATTTTCACTTGCTCTGCGCCGAATTTTTCAGCCGTTTCAGCCTTATTGAGTCCTTGCAGCTCACCGTACATGCGTTCATTGAGCTCCCAGGCGCGGATGACAGGGATCGTTTGTTGCTTTGTGTGCTCACTGAATATTTTGCTCCATTCCTCTTGTTTGCCTTCGCCCGAGTGGAGAATGACAGGCACTTTGCCAGAACGGTGGTGGCTCATCGCCAACATAGCAGTCATTTGGGCGCGTATCAAGGTAGAAGTGATGATCATGTCAATAGGAATATTTTGTAAAAGCTTGCCAGCACTAAAGGCTTCTTCAATACCTTGGGATGACAAAGGAATGTCTACCCAGCCAGTAAATAAATTATGTTTATTCCATTCGGATTGGCCATGGCGCATCATGATTAGCTTGCTCATTTGTCGTCTCTCCTAAGATTCATTCTTAATACAGAATATAGAATGTGGAATATAGAATACAGAATTTTGGCTCATCACAAATTAGAGTACCGCCTTATTTGAACGCGAAGATCGCGAAGCTAGCGAAGACAGCGCGAAGATGCTTTTATTTATTGGTTATTGACGCGCAGTTCCATAAAATCCCTTTATGTTTTGAAAAAATGTAATCAATTTTTTGTAAATAAATTTTTTACAACAGAAAAATCTTCGCGTTATCTTCGCTGGCTTCGCGATCTTCGCGTTCAAATAGGGCGGTACTCTAATTTGTGATGAGTCCTCTTTAGGCCCTTTTTTTTATAGCAACCTTCATTTCTTTATATTCTTGATTCTAATAGAATAAATAGATGAAAATATAGGAACATTATTAAATTAGAGCTACTTAGTCATGCAAAAACTCTTGTTAAAATCTGTTAATGATTCGATTGCTGCTGTCTCGCAGCTGAGCACGCCACCAGCCCTTGCTTTTATGGAAGCAGCAGCCCTTCTGCTTAGCACCTGCTTTCAAAATGGAAATAAGGTGTTGATTGCAGGCAATGGAGGCAGCTTATGTGACGGAGCCCACTTCGCCGAAGAGCTTACCGGGTTGTTCAGGAGTGTGCGACCAGCCTTACCTGCCATCTCTCTTTCTGAGCCCGGCCACATCACTTGCGTGGGCAACGACTTAGGCTTCGATTGGATCTTTTCACGTGGCGTTGAGGCTTATGGCAAACCTGGAGATGTCTTTGTGGGGTTAACGACCAGTGGCAATTCTGCCAATATCGTGAACGCTATGGAAGCCGCTCGTCGTTTGGAGATGAGCACCATTGCCTTTTTGGGCAAGGGAGGCGGCAAGCTGAAAGGGGGGGCTGATATCGAACTTATTATTGATGGTTTTAATACTTCAGATCGCATTCAAGAAGCACATATGGCGGCTATCCACATCATCATAGAAATGGTAGAATACCGTCTTTTTTCTCCGCAAGCCTCCCATATCGATAAAGAGAAGCATGTCATAGAGTCATTGGTAGTCAATTAGGCAGTACCTTATATGCAACGACAGCTGGAAAACTATCTATTAGATGTGATCACTGGTAGGCAAAAAGGGGTGATGCCATTTCTTATTAAGAGTGTGCTGTGGACCCTTAGTTGGCCATATAAAGCCTTGATAACATGTCGCAATCTAGCCTTCGATCAAGGTTGGCTGCGCCGTTACTCTCCGCCAGTACCCGTCGTGATGAGTATCGGTAATATCGTTGTAGGAGGGACAGGTAAAACTCCCGTAACCATGCTCATTGCGCAAGAATTTTATAGTGAATTTCTTATCGCGGTGCTCTCAAGAGGCTATCGTTCACAAGCGGAAAAGCTGGCCGTCCCTGTCATACTTAGCAAAGGGGAGGGACCTTTACAATCGGCGGCATTTTGTGGAGATGAACCCTTTTTAATCGCGCAGAATTTTCCCAAAGCGTATGTCATCGTAGGCAGAGATCGACATAAAGCTTCTGATATGGCTGCACGGGCGGGTGCTCAATTGATTCTTTTAGATGATGGGATGCAGCATCGCCGTTTGGCACGCGATTTCGAAGTGGTCGTCATGGACACCAGCGATCCATTTGGACAAGGGTATTTTTTACCGCGTGGATTGTTGCGTGAAGGAATATCTTCACTCGCACGTGCCGATCTCATCATCTTAAACCACACTGTGGATCGTTCGATGTTTGTGAGCATGAAGGAGCAGCTACGGAGACACAGCAAAGCTCCCGTTGTGGGAACTCGTATGGAAGTCGAGCATGTTGAAGGCTTTGATAGAAAGCCGATTGAACCTCTTAAGGGAAAAAAAGTGGGGATATTTTGTGGCATCGCGCATCCAGAATACTTTTATCGCACAGTAGAACAACAAGGATGTCAAATTGTTGATTGTGCCTTCGTTGCCGACCATAAATGCTTAGAACCAGCGATGCTTGAGACGTTTGCGCGTCAGTGTAGAGAAAAAGGGGCAGAGCTGTTACTGTGCACTGAAAAGGATAAAGTAAAGATGGCAGATAATGCAAACTTAGCTTTAACTATCGCTTGGGTAAAGATGCGGCTAACAATCATCGAGGGAAAAGAAGAATGGTCTACATTCATCGATCAAGTTAAAGCCGATTTAAAACGATAGGTGCGTACCGACCTGACTGCATTTGCATGAACCTAATGTATGAGCATACCATGAGACTTTGGTTTAAAATTTTATTGGGCTTAACAGCAGGGGTATGTGTTGGATTATTTTTAGGTCCTAATGCTGAAATCTTCAAGCCCATAGGCACCCTCTTTTTAAACATGATCAGCATGATCATCTTGCCTTTGGTCCTGGCATCGATCGTAGTGGGGATCATCAATATCAATGACCCTGCTAAACTTAGCCGGGTGGGTATGAAAACCCTCGGTATCTATCTGATGACTACCCTGGCAGCCATTGCCATCGGTATCTTATTTGCTAAGATATTTAGGCCGGGCGAGCATATCAATCTACAAATCTCCATTGAAATGCCACCTCCAAATGCATCCCATTTTAGCGATACCTTGCTAGCATTAATTCCCAAAAATCCTTTTGCTTCCTTCGTTGAGGGCAATGTACTGCAGGTGGTCATTTTTGCCCTCTTTTTGGGGATAGCGATCAACTTTTCAGGAGAAAAGGGACGACCACTGGCTGACATCTTCGAATCTTTGTTTGAAGTGATGTCGCGATTAGTCACTATCGTAATGAAGATTTCCCCAATCGGTGTTTTTGCTATTATGGCATGGGTGTCTGGTTCTTTTGGCGTTGGCGTACTATTCCCATTAATAAAATTTCTGGCTATCTATTATGGGGCCTGTCTGCTGCATATCGGTTTAGTCTTTTGCTCGATCCTATGGTTTATGGCGAAAATGCGCCCAGGGCCCTTCTTCATGGGCATGAGCGATGCGATCATGGTGGCATTTTCTACTTGTAGCAGTTCAGCCACATTGCCTGTAGCCATGCAATGTGTGCAGAAAAATCTTGGTATATCAAAAGAGATTGCCAGCTTTGTGATGCCCTTAGGATCAACCATCAATATGAATGGCGCCGCCCTCTTTCAAGGGATGAGCGCAGTCTTTTTAGCGCAAATTTATGGAATAGATCTTGGATGGCATAGCTTAGCGGCCATTATCATCACAGCAACTTTTTCAGCGATTGGTGCCGCCGGCGTGCCAGGCTCCGGGTTTATGATGCTCTCTTATGTATTTGCTTCCGCCGGCTTACCTCTGGAGGGCTTAGCCATCTTTGTGAGCATCGACCGTATCCGTGAAATGATGTCCACAGTATTAAACGTCTTAGGCGATGCCGTGTGCGCGGTGTATATCGCACACGTTGAAGGCGAACTCGACGAACGCCTTTACTACCAAACAGAGCTGGTTGGCCTCGAAGGCGATGAAGTCTAGTACATTGTAAAGTTATTATTGCTCGTCTTGTCCAAGGGTGTAACCAGGGTGTCCATCAAAGGTACAAAGATGCTCGGTATGCGTAAAATCAATCCCTTTCTCTGCTAACAGATGCATTAACTTGGCGATTTGCAGATGGGTGAGAGGTTGACCTTTTTTACTAGACATAAAACGGCAACGCCAGCTGTCAATACATGCGGTCTCAGGCATTTTGTCCGGCCACACTTTCACCCCTCGATTGCTAATCATAGTCAGTTTTATATCTTTTAAGTCTAATGAAGCTAGTGACTTATGTAAATGTTCCACAGATTCTGTGGATTCAATAAAGACATCGATGCCGACAGTTTCTTTTTTTAAGGCGTGTGTTTTGTGGTGATGTTTTTTGGTGAGATGTTTGGCCTCCCCATAGTGTGCAACTTTTAAGCTATGGGGTTTTTTGCCCAAGCGTTGAATGACAGCTTGGGCGAATTCTTTGGTACCAACCTTTTGTTTACTCGTGTTGGGTTTGAAGATGTCATAGGTATGAATTCCTTCTTCCAGAGTACATAGCCACGCATTATGGACGGCACTTGCCGCTTCAGGTAAACCTACGTGTGTCAGCATAAGCACCGAAGCCAAGATCAACCCTGATGGGTTGGCCAAATTCTGGCCTGCGCGGCGTGGGGCGGACCCATGAATGGCTTCAAACATAGCGCCATGTTCGCCAATGTTGGCAGACCCAGCAAGGCCGACAGATCCAGCGATTTGAGCAGCAACATCGGAAAGGATATCTCCATAAAGGTTGGGCATGACAATCACATCGAAAGCTTCTGGTGTATCGGCCAATTTGGCAGCGCCAATGTCGACGATCCAATGCTCGTTTTCGATATCTGGATATTCAGCTGCAATTTCAGTGAAGGTTTTGTGGAATAAACCGTCGGACAATTTGAGAATATTGTCTTTGGTGAAGCAAGTGACTTTTTTACGCCCATAGATGCGCGCATAATCAAAAGCATAGCGGATGATTTTTTCGCAGCCGGGGCGACTGATGATTTTCAAAGCATGGACACAATCGGCAGTTTGGCGGTATTCGATGCCTGTGTAAAGATCTTCTTCATTTTCTCTGACGATGACCACATCCATTTTGGGATGTTTGGTTTCTACAAAAGGGGAATATGACACACAAGGGCGCACGTTGGCATAAAGGCCAAGCGATGTGCGGATGGTGACATTAAGGCTTTTGAATCCGCCCCCTTGAGGTGTTGTGATAGGAGCTTTCAAAAACCCTTTACTCGTGCGGATCGATTCCCATGTGGAGGGTTCGATACCTGAAGGAAAGCCGCGTAAGTAGACTTTTTCGCCGATTTCGACTTTTGTGAAGCTTAAAGGGGCCTTGGTGGCTTTGAGAATTTGCAAGGTGGCATCCATAATTTCTGGACCGATGCCATCTCCTTCAGCAATAGTGATTGGAATGAGATGCGCTACCATAAAATACCTCCCGCAAGTTTTCGGAATTACCTCTTGAGCCTAATGCTTCTCGTCATTTAAAATCTAATAGGTCTACCTACTCTATATAATAAGGCGTGTTTATGTTAAAAGAGCTATTTGAAAAAGAAAGAGAATTGCTAAACCATTTCTTTGATCACCTAGATCTTGCCTCTTGCGAGCAGTTATTTGAACTAATAAAAAAATGCAACGGCGTGGTGATTATTACAGGTATTGGAAAAAGCAGTTTGGTGGCTGAGAAAATTGCTCTTACGATGACATCAACCGGATCGCGCGCATTCTTTTTATCTCCGACCAATGCGCTGCATGGCGATATTGGCATCGTCACAAAAAATGATATCTTCTTGATGATTAGCAAAAGTGGAGAAAGTGAAGAGCTGCTTCAAATGGTTCCGTATCTGCGCAATAAAGGCGTTAAATTGGTGGCGATTGTCAATAACCGGGAAAGTCGGCTAGCTAAAGCTGCTGATTTATGTGTCGCTTTGCCTATGGAGCGGGAGTTGTGTCCTTTTGATATGGTGCCTACCACATCATCTGTGACACAAATGATCTTTGGCGATGTGTTGGCGGTGGCGTTGATGACAGATAAAAAATTCAGTCTTTTAGACTATGCGATGAACCATCCGGCCGGAAAAATCGGTCGTAGCCTCATCCTGCGTGTTAAAGACCTCATGCTTGTAGGTAAAGATATTCCTCTCTGTCAGCCCCATGACACGCTGGTAGAGACTTTAGTTGAGTTGTCGAATAAAAAGTGTGGCTGTGTGATGGTAGTAAATGCAGAAAAGGTGCTGATGGGGATTTTTACTGATGGCGATTTGCGTCGGGCCTTACAAAAGCATGGCTCTAATGCATTGGCCATTACGATGCACGATTTGATGACCAGTTCTCCTCGATATATCAATGCCGATGAATTGGCTAGCCAGGCTTTGTCTACCATGGAAGCCGATCAGAAGCGTCCTATCACAGTTTTGCCGGTGGTGAATGCCAGCCATCATGTGGTCGGCATCATCAGAATGCACGACATCCTCCAATCAGGACTCTAAGAGCGCATTGTTGCTGTGTTATACCCCTGAAAGGGGTGACGGCTTGTAGCCCAGGGTAAGCGACAGCGCAACCCTGGGTAATTTATATTAGATATTGTACCCCAGAAAGGGGTACGGGCCTCACTAATTTCTTAGGCCGCTACCGCGGCAGGCTGCATATGCCCTGAATATGTACATGTATTGTATTGGGGTCAGGCTTGGTATTTGGGTATTCTTCTTTTTCGGTATTCAGTTAAAAGGATTCTGTAGCCAAAGGCGCATTTCCTCAACGTTCTTAGCAGCTACCGGGTCGTCGGCAGTCTTGATTTCAAACCGGCTTGCAAGCTGGCTTAAGGTACTTAAATCTCTTCCTAGAATATTTGACAGGCTTGCTAAAGAAAGATAGTCTATTTCTCTTACAAAAAATGCCAATAATGCACGTGCGAAAGAGTTTTTTGCGTGTTTTCCGGGCATAGTCAGCTGTTCTCGAGTGATGTTATTTATTTCACAAACTTTCGTTACAAGATCAGCTAACTCTATTTTTTGTGGCTTTGCCAAGGATGCCGTTATCATGATTTCTTCAATGAATTCTTGATTACCAATGATTCCTGCATCGCAGCCCGATTTGAAATCGAATTCGGCTTCGACCCCTATTCCTTGCAAAACATAGCTTTCATAGTTTTTTACGGCGTTTGTTCCGTTGAAGTTAAATTTTTTTAAAACACGTCCTTTAGTCAGCCAATTCAACTCATCTAGTTCCATATAGGCTCTATGACTACTCCAGGCATATTGTTGAGGATGTGTGACTAATTTTGCGCGAACGGGATTGAGATGAATGTATCGTATAAGCTCCTTGTGATAGTCCTCATCGTCAACCAGAATAGATTTAAATCGTCCTTGGAATAGATGTCCAACGCGCTTATACTTTCTATTGATATGACGTGTATAGCGAAAAGCAAGATGCTGCATAATGCGAGAAATGCTGATGTCAGCAACCTGGATGGCCAAATGAATGTGATTAGACATAAAACAAAAGGCTTCAATGGTGTGGCCAAAACGCTCTACACCTTGTTGCATGAGAAGGCACATTCTTGATTTATCGCCCTCGGAAAAAAAGATAGGCTGCTTATCATTGCCTCTGAGCATTACATGGTACATTGCGGTGGGAGTGTGAAATCTGTGTCGTCTTGCCATATTTCAAAGAATTTATAAGAAAGCTGCAAAGAATACAAGAAATACCCAAATGCCAAGCCTGACCCCAAAGCGCGGACTTTAGGGGACGTGCTGCGCAAGCCTGACCCCAAAGCTTCATGACCTCAAAGCTTGACCTGTAGCATAAAAGGATCCATGGCTACAGCCTCGGGCAATTGGCGACGTGCGTGAGGCCGTGACACCGAGCGCGTCATGCATCGCTACCGCTCGCTGCGCGTGGCAGGCTGAAGCCGTGCCAAAACGAGCTCAGGCTGAAGCCTAAGCTACAGTGCTTTGCAC
>JABDFJ010000002.1:80929-82267 GCA_013286645.1 Chlamydiota bacterium
TCTCTTAACGCCCGTGAACATGTACTTCTTACTTGCAGATTATTTCGGATTGTATTATTTCCTACTCTTTTACAAAAAAAATTGACATAGCAAACCCTCGAGATAATTATGGAAATATTCAGCTCATATACAACGTGGATGGTGTTAGTATTCATCATCGGCTATGCCTTCATCACCATCGAACACGTCGTGAAAATCGACAAAGCCACCACAGCTCTTTTGACCGGCATTTTCCTGTGGGTCATTCAATATGCCCATGGCTCTTCCGTATGCGGTGCCTCCTTAGATTGCCTCGGAGAACACATTTCAAGTATCAGTCAGATTGTTTTTTTCTTGATGGGAGCACTTGCCATCGTCGAGATCATCAGCGTGCACAAGGGCTTTTCCATGATTTCCGATAGCATGCAGATCAGCTCTAAACGCAAATTGCTCTGGGTACTCAGCCTCTTCACCTTCTTCCTTTCTGACAACAACCATTGTCATGGTGACGCTCCTGCGCAAGATCGTTGACGAAGGTCAAGATCGCCTCATTTTGGGCGCTGCTGTGGTCATCGCCGCTAATGCGGGTGGCGCCTGGACACCTATCGGAGATGTTACGACCACCATGCTATGGATCGGAGGACAAGTGTCTACGGTGTTGATCATGCGCGATTTGTTCCTGCCAAGCATTGTCTCGCTAGTCGTCGCTGTCTTGGCCCTATCCTTGATGCTCAAAGGGGAATTCAGTCCTAAAGAAGTGCATTTTAGTGAAAAGCAGCTCGAGCCAAAAGGGAAGTTCATCTTCTTCCTAGGCATTGCAGCCTTAATATTTGTACCTGTATTTAAAGTGCTGACCGGGTTGCCTCCCTTCATGGGCATCCTATTCGGTTTGGCGGTGATGTGGCTGGTCACAGATCTCTTTCATCACAACCACGCAGATCGCTCCCACCTGCGCGTCCCAAAAATCATGACTAACATTGATTTCTCAAGTCTGCTGTTCTTCTTAGGCATCCTATTAGCGATCGATGCTTTGGCGGCTGCGGGAATTCTAGATAACTTGGCGAAATGGTTCGATCTACACGTGGCTAACACCACCTTAATCGCGACATCTATTGGGTTGGCTTCAGCAGTCGTGGATAACGTCCCATTGGTCGCTGCTTCGATGGGCATGTATAGCTTGGACACATATCCCACAGACCATCCATTCTGGCAGCTGATCGCTTATTGCGCCGGTACAGGTGGCAGCATCTTGATCATCGGTTCTGCCGCTGGCGTGATGTTTATGGGTATGGAAAAAGCCAACTTCTTCTGGTATTTGAAGCGCATTAGCTTGCCTGCAATGGTGGGCTACTTCGCCGG
>JABDFJ010000003.1 GCA_013286645.1 Chlamydiota bacterium
TCTGGAAGGACGAGCATCGTTCCATCACTCAAAAGTATGGACTAAGCGACCTTAGGGACCTTAGAGACAGGGACAAGCGCTGCATCAGAGGGGATTACAATGTTTTGCATTGTGCTCCGCTCTGCTTGGCGGAATTCTTGGCGACTAAGGCTTCGAAGCGGTGCATTGCAGGCGAGAAATCTAGTTTATCTAAGTCCACTTCGATCAGATAAAAAGTTCCCCTCTGTTGCATGGCCTGCAAGAGGGCCTCTTCAAAGCCATCTTCCGTGGTCACTTTAATGCCCACACCACCTTGTAATACCTGGGGAATGGCTGCATAATTCCAGTCTTGGATGTCGTTATAAGTGCCTTCTAAGATCGGCCGCTCCGTGCCATACCCATGGTTATTAAGCACAATGATGATAGGATCTAGTTGGTAGCGCACAGCTGTCGACAGCTCCATGGAAGTCATTTGAAAGGCTCCATCTCCCACGATTCCAATGACGCGGCGCTTTGGTCGAGCCAGCTGCGCGGCGATGCTAGCGGGAGTGGCAAAGCCTAACGATCCAAAGTAAGCACAAGCCATAAACGAATCCTGCTCTAAGATGAGATCTGCACTGCCAAAGAGACTATCGCCTATATCAGTGACTACAATATGGTCGCGTTGCAGATGATGTTGAATGCAATCAAAGACATACTTCGTGGTAATCTTGGTTTTGGGGTGCGCAGTGAAGGGCAATTTCTTTCTGGTATTTACATTTGAGTATGTTTTGGCAAAGGTCTTTTCAAGAGGTAATTGATTTAAACGCTTGATGAAGTCATTAAGCGCTAGTTTTTTATAATGGTGATGGCCAATTTCAAAAGTCTCTGCACTCGCAATGATACGTCGCTCGTGATCTAGCTTAGCGGTAAATATCCCTGTATCCACATCGCTCAATAATAACCCAAGCATGAACACACAATCGCATTGATCCATCAGTTTCATCACTTCAGGACTGCTCATATCCCCTTGGTATACCCCAGCAAAAAGCGCATGATGCTCACTGACTGCTGTCTTACCAAGCAAGGAGGTCACAATCGGAATGTGATAGCGTTCCGCAAATTGCAATAAGGTGGGAGCTAATCCATACCGCTGGATTTCGTGTCCTATCCAGAGCATGGGGCGTTGACACCGACTTAACATTTGTTCAACTTCTTGCATAGCTTCATCAAGTGTCTGCATATTGCTTTGCGTATCGTGTGCTAGTACTGGTGCAGTCTCTGGTGACAGTTTGGCATCCACCATATCGCGTGGGATCTCGATATAAACAGGTCTTTTCGTTTTGAAGCATAGGTCTAGCACAGCATCGATCTGCTGCTGGGCTGTTTTGGGGTCTGTCAATACAGCCTGTCCAATCGTCACTTGTTTGAAGATTTCTAACTGCGTGGTATCGCCGAGTGTCGCATTCGCTTTATTAATCAAATGGTGCAATTTGATCTGTTTGAGAAATTCGGCCGCCCCAGCTGCTCCTGATATCACCACTAAAGGAGAATTTTCCACATAGGCTTGGGCTAAAGCATTGGTAATATTGATTCCCACGCCATAGGTAATGCAAGCTACGCCAAGGCCGCGTAAACGCGCATAGGCATCTGCCATATAACCCGCTGTACTTTCGCGTGTGGTATTGATGAATTGTATTGAGGGATGCTCTTCGATGCATTTATCGAAGCGCAGCACATAATCGCCCGGTACCCCAAAAATATGCTCGACTCCACGCTGATGTAGGGCATTTAACAAATATTGACCAATGGTGCTTTTAGGTTGTTGCTTTGCTGGCGTGGAATCCATCTTTTTTTCCTTGTAAGGCATGTTTTTGCTTGCACCGAGCGCTAACTACAAGATATTCTTTTCCCTAAATACAATCAACAGGATGGAAGTGAGATGATGACGAAGGAAAGCGAACAAACAGCTATTACACCTACGCGTACCCAAGATTATCCAGAATGGTTTCAACAGGTAGTTAAACAGGCTGATATGGCCGAAAATTCCCCAGTGCGCGGCTGCATGGTCATTAAACCTTGGGGCTATGGGGTCTGGGAAAATATGCAGCGCGAACTCGATCAACGCATTAAGAGCACTGGACACCAAAATGCTTATTTCCCCCTCTTTATTCCATTGAGTTTTTTAGAAAAAGAAGCCGCACACGTGGAAGGGTTTGCTAAAGAATGCGCCGTCGTCACCCATCACCGCTTAGAAGAACGCAATGGACGCTTAGTTCCCACTGGCGAACTTGAAGAGCCTTTGATTGTACGCCCTACATCTGAGACAATCATTGGGGAATCATTTTCGCGCTGGGTTGAATCTTATCGCGATCTTCCCTTGCTCATTAATCAGTGGGCTAATGTGGTGCGCTGGGAGATGCGCCCACGCGTTTTCCTTAGAACGACCGAATTTCTGTGGCAAGAGGGGCATACAGCCCACGCGAGTGAAGAAGAAGCGATCGAAGAGACCTTAAAAATGCACCAAGTGTATCGCGACTTCTTCGAAAATGTGCTAGCTATCCCTGTAATTTTAGGCGAAAAATCCCCTGGTGAACGCTTTCCAGGGGCTGTTAGCACCTACACGCTTGAGACGATGATGCAGGACCGTAAAGCATTGCAAGGGGGCACTTCGCATTATCTCGGACAAAACTTCGCCAAAGCATCGAATATCCGATTTAACAACAAAGAAGGCTCTACTGAATATGCCTACACAACCTCTTGGGGAGTGACGACACGGATGATCGGAGCCATGATTATGTGTCATGGTGATGACGATGGCCTGCGTTTGCCGCCACGAATAGCGCCTAAGCAAATTGTCATTATGCCGGTCGTGCCGAAACCTGATCAAGAAGAGGCTGTTTTTGCCTATGCCGATCTCATTGCGGCACGTCTGCGCGCTTGCCAATTCTATGGACAAGCACTCTCGGTGCATGTCGACAAGCGCGATAAGCGCGGCGGCGAGAAAAATTGGGAATGGATCAAAAAAGGGGTACCTCTACGCATCGAAGTGGGCCCGCGGGATATCGAAGCTCAAGCCATGATGGTCGGCCGTCGCGACCAGCCACATAAAACGAAAGCCAAAGTAGCCCTAGCACAAATTGGCGACGAAGCCGTAGCTATGCTTACAGATATGCAACGCAACTATTTCGAGCAGGCACGCCAATTCCGTGACAGCCATATCCACACAAATGTCACCACGTTTGAAGATCTTATACGCTTCTTCACTCCCAAAAATGTGGATAAGCCTGAAATTCACGGCGGCTTTGTATTGGCTAAATGGTGTGGCGATGCGGCCACCGAAAAGATGCTGGATGAACATAAGCTCTCTATCCGCTGCCTGCCATTGGAACAAAGTGGCACTGAAGGCAAGTGCATTTTAACGGGACGCACAGCCACGCTCGATGTCATCATTGCCAAATCGTACTAATCTCTTAGCTTATTTGTAAGTGGACTTTAAGCGAACTTACGGTTAGATTAGGATGGCGCGGATCTTGGGCACTGATGGGTTCCATGCACACAAATGAAGCCCCCTTCGGATGGTATAGCTGCCAGCAGTTTTCTTGTGACGGGCACGTATACTTGACGATAAGCTTATACGTTTCGGCATCAAGGGTGATTTGGCCTTCACAGGGATGTGGATGAGGATAAAAGGTATAATCTGCCTCTTGTCCTAAATCAAAGACTAACTCGTTTGTTCCTGCGCCTTGCCAAGCACTAGGAATGGGTTTACGACCTTGCTGATCGCGATATTCTGCTTGCACGCTGCTCATCACCTTTCCCATCCCTTGTGGCAGATGGTAGTAATAGTGGAGGCCGACAAGCGAGTCTGTATCACTAACAACATCCAAATCGATGTGTAAGCCATCCGCTGCTAAAAGCGCCCGATAGTGCATCGTGAAATTTTGCCCTTCCAAAGCTGCCAATGCCACGCCATTCCACGTATCTTTCCCTGTTAAGGTGGCACTTACACTGTTTTCGGTAGCCGTTGCCTGCCAGGGCGCGTAGCGCGCAATCCCATGCGAAAAGGGATCGGCCACACCATTTGCTTTCACCCGTGCGATGTGGGGAAAAAGGCTTTCATCGGCAATTTTGGGCAGAATTTCAGGCTTACGGCGATGAAAATGGGGTCCGATGAGCGCTCCAAGTCCTGCAAAACGTTCATCAAATAAAGAGCGCGTTGATTGATCGATGACTTCGAGATTCCCTTTTTTGAAGCTAACGAGATTCATGCCCTTATCTTGTAGATAGGTGGCTTGTAAAATCTCTCCTTGGGCATTTCTCGCTTTCAGTATAATTTCACTCATAATTCCTATCTCGCTTATGTTTTGAATTTAGCCACATAATATCCCAACCAAAAAAAATATAAAAGCAAGCCCCATAAAACGAAGGCTGAGAGGCATTCTTTAAATGGAAAATCCTTTTGCAATGATGAATACGCAGGATCCGCTGGGTCATACCACACATCTTGATGCTGCAGTGAGAAATCAGCGATCGCTTGTTCTGCTGCCCAGCGGTTAAGATAGTGTTCGTTAGGCCAGGCAGTGGTGCCTTGATAGGCTTTATCGCCGACCTTGAAGATGTATTCGGCTTGCAAGAAAAAATCGTCGTTGGCGTGCTGTTGCACGGTCCAGTGGATCGCATTCGACGCTGTGGCCTGTGCTGTCAAATGAGTGTAGATATGGTACCGATACATTGCCACACCGCTATAATAGAGGGTGACTACCAGCACGAAACATAAAAAGGCTTGCCAGATAAAATTTTTATGCATTTTTCACTTAGGGTTTTACTAAACGATCGAAGATCCCAGGGGGAGCAGAAGTAAAGCGCATATGCTTCCCCGAGACTGGATGTTTAAAAGCGATTAATTGTGCATGCAAACAGAGTCTATGGATAGGATCTGTGGCGGCGCCATATTTTTTATCGCCAACGACGGAGTGGCCTTTGCTACTGGCATGCACGCGGATTTGATTTTTGCGTCCAGTTTCAAGCGAGACATCCAAACGGGTATAACGGGGAGATGTGTGGCGCACGGTATAATGTGTAGTAGCAATAGCGCCTTTTTCTGGATCGTCGGTGGAATGCACAAAATATAGGCTGTCTTCATATAAATACGACTGCCATGTGCCGCTTGTTGGAATTAACTTGCCTTCCACAATGGCGCAATAGCTGCGCTCGATTTCATGTTTCTCGAACAGAATTTTTAAGCCATGATAACCCGCTTCAGAAAGCGCAAATAACATGACCCCCGAAGTGTCTTGATCCAGACGATGCACGACATAGACCTTCCGTGGATGATAGTGTCTTTTTAGCAAAGCATGCGCGGTCTCTCCTTTTTCAAAGGCTGTAGCCACACTAAGCATCCCAGAGGGTTTTTCAATAGCGATTAAGTGCGGATCTTCATAAATGACTCGTATCTTTTCAGCGATGTACTGCGCTTTGGCTCCAACCGCAACAATTTGCCCTTGAATTAAAGGCATGTCCGCGCGTTTAGCAACGGCGCCGTCCACAGTGACGCGGCCTTCCTTAATCCAAGCTCGCAGCGAAGTTTTTGAAGTGCTGGGAGAAAGCGTCACGAGTAAATCCAGCAGAAAAGTCTCTTGGGGTACGATTGTTTGCATAGAGGAGGATGGGTTGTTATGTCTGGTTGCACTTTACTATTGTAGAGGCCTTTCGCGCAAGAACCGATCCCACAAAAAAATCATTCAATATAAAAGCACTAAGCAAGATTTATCACAAATCAGAGTACCGCACTATTTGAACGCGAAGATTGCGAAGTAAGCGAAGATAGCGCGAAGATTTTTTAAAGTTGACGTCATCGAATGGACCTGGTTAGATCTTTATTCAATAAAAAATAATTATATTATTATCTAGATTTTAAATAATGCATACTTTATAATATAGATATTTAAAATTAAATTTTGTATTAATATTGAATAATCTTTGTTGTGTAAAGCAGAAAATAATCGCCATAATTCATTTGGTTTTTTATAATAATGGTAAGGGTTGACTTGTTTTTTTAAGTCAACATATAGGGGTAACAAATATGGGATCACCAGCAAATTTTCCAAGTAGATTGCCACCTATTGTACCCAATCAGGTAAGCAAGCAAGGGGCAAAAGAAGAGAGCACTCAGATTTCCAAGCCTAAAAGCACATCTATTCCTTCTGCGCAACCTATCTTCAAACCCGAAGCAAAAGCGCAAGCAAGTAAACACCACACCGCAGCACGCACCTGGACTAACCTATCACCTAATGCGGAAACATCACCTCTTGATCACCCAGAGCATGATGAAACTTATGAAGGCACGGCACTTTTATCTACAACCGAAGCCCCCCTGTTAGAAGAGCAACTTGAGCAAGATGAAACTATTGAAGGCACGGCACTCTTGTCAACGATGGAAAAGGTAATCGTGGACCAAACCGTCAATCAAAAAGGGAGTGTTTTAGGGGACGACATCTTAGCGCAAGGCTACAATCCGCTAAATGAAACTGCTCCTTTCGAAAAAGCCACGATCATTGCCGATTTCCAAGAAGAAGTAAATCGCCTCAAAAAAAGCATGACACTCAGTGCGCGTTTTTGGCGCTGGATCAAAGGTGAAAAAAGTTTGTTCACACCTGAGCGCATCCTTAAAATTAGCCAGCTGGCTAATGACATCCTTGTCAAACATGGAGGGGGCAACAATAGTTATTTTGTACAAAGCATGGCGGATTTTAAAAAGGCTTTACCGAAGCTTAAGTTTAATGTCAGTCCTTTCACCGCAGAAAATAAAATGCCCAAAGCTGTACAGGGACTTCTATCTCCTAAGCTGCAAGAATTGCGGGTAAAAAAAGACTCTCTTAATGCCTTAAAAAATGATTTGCTAGCAATAAGAGCTAAATTGCATAGCCGCGAACAAGAGCTCGCTGCGGTGCAACCCGTGGATGAACATGGCAACGCACGCGTGGCTGAGATTAAAGCGCAAATAGATGAGCAAAAGTTAGTAAATACCCAGCAGTTGGCTAAGCTGAATGAAATCCAAGAGTATGAAAAAGTTCAACGCAAGGTTGCCAAAGCCGAATTAGCGATCACTTTGGGCTTCGGACAAATAGCTAATAAGGGCACGACCGGCACCATGATCATCACCGATATCAACCGCAAACCGATCGGGATTTTCAAGCTCAGTACCAAAGATGTGCCTTTGCGCATTAAATTTCAAAATTTTGTCAAATCGTGGGGGTGGGGACAACTGAGCTTGCTCAGCAATAAGTCGATGGCCCAGCCTCAATCTGAATTAGCTAGCTATATCGTCAGCCTTGTAGGCAAATTCAATCTAGCCGCCCCTGCTAACCTCGCCACCCTTGCCAATAAACACGGGGTCTTTCAATTATTCATTAGTAAAGAAAAAAGCGGCGCTATCGCACAGGTGAAAGAGGCAAACCAATTGCTCGCCATGCCAGAAGCTAAAGCACAAGCCGCTGCAGCTAAGGCGCAGGCACCAAAATATGTTGAAGCTGTCTCTGTTCTAAGCAAGCTGGAAGGTCGAGACACCTTCACAGAAGAAGAGGTCACGATATTCCAGAAATTTGCCATCTTCGACTATTTAATCGGCAACCTCGATCGTCATGAGGAAAACTGGTTTGTGATCCTTGAGCGCAATCCGCATACGCATCAGGATGAAATTAAATTCATCAAAGCCATCGACAACGCCAATGCTTTTCCCAAAAAAGTACCAAAACCTGGATCGGCCGCAGCCCGTCAGCGCTGCAAATGGCGCCAGCTAAAAATCGCCAACAAACCTTGGACGCCAGCAGCACAAAAATTTCTGCAACAAGATGTACTCCCCACGATTAAGGCGATGACTGATAACATTGATGGATTAATGCCCGACTTTTTTGAAGGCAAAATGAAGCGCCTGTTTGAAGCGCGGGCAAAGCATTTGGAGCAAGTGGTAAAGGTCGCAAATGAAGCAAGCCCACGTATGCTGGCGCCTTTCGACAACAAAGCCAAAAATAGAGCCTTGCATGACTTCTTACAAACGCAGAAAGATTTTCTTAAACCCGGACCCCTCACGCGCATGGCGAGTGTCATTTCGCGTCTTTTTACTGATGCTGAAAGCGTTAAAAAGGAAGCTGAGAAAAAGCAAGCTATGCATACTAAACTGGTTGAAATCTCCAAAATGCTCAAAATCAGAGAAGAATGGATCGCTGATTTGGAAATCGATGAAGCTGTTGGACCAAAGCAAATCGCCGAATACAAGCGCACCATAGTCGAGCTGCAAGAAGAGATCGAAAGGTTGCTGCCCCAATACGCTTCTTAAAAAATCGAGCCCGAGCCCGCGTGCGGTAAGCGTCAAGCGAAACCTTGTAGAAAAAGGGACCTAAAGGACCAAAACGACCTAAAGGACTAAAAAACTAAAGGCTATGTTGTTTAGTCCTTTAGGTCGTTTTGGTCCTTTAGGTCCCTTTTGACGCTTACCGCACGCGGGCTCGGGCTCGATTTTTTAGCGGGAATTACTACTGCAATGCAGTTAGGCTTTGACGAAATTATGTGGCTGCGCGTATACTTTAGCCTTAATTGATCTAAGAGCTCTTAGAAGCTCCTAACCAAATAAGAGGAACAATGGCTAAAGAAGAAGCTAAGAAAACCAAAGAAAAACGTCCTACCCCACTAAAAAGAGACCTTCAGAATGAACGTCGCCGTCTCCGCAACAAATCATTTAAAGCAAGCGTGAGAACAGCAATTCGTCAATTTGATGAAACGCTCCCTAAAGGTGATGAAGCAAAGATTCAAGAGAATCTCAATGCTGTCTATAGCCTCATGGATAAAGGGGTAAAGCGCGGCGTATTTAAGCTCAACAAAGCAAGCCGCACAAAAGCGCGTCTCGCTGCTCGCGCTGTCGCCAAAGTATAAGACATCCTTTTTTTAGATTGGGGTCAAGCCTGCGATTTGCGATTTGAGAGTGTATTCACAACAAAGATATTTATGATCTCAAATCACAAATCACAGGCTCGACCCCGATCTCTTTTTTATTTCATTCGTTTTAATTTTAAAAAAAACACTTTCTGCTTTAAAGTTAAGACATGAAAGTCATTATCCTAGCTGCAGGCCAAGGTAACCGCCTCGGCGATCACGATCTACCAAAGCCTCTTACTCCGCTTAGTACCGGCAAATCCATCCTCGGACGCCAATTAGATCTCCTACGTAAGCATGTCTCATTGAATGATGTGATGCTTGTTGTTGGCCATCACAAAGAAGCCATTATGGATGCTTTCCCGGAGCTTTTATTTGTCTATAACCCTGCCTATGCTCATGAAAATACGGCTAAAAGCTTGTTGCGCGCCCTTGTGAAGTGCAATGAAGATGTGTTGTGGCTCAATGGCGATGTGGTCTTTCACCACTCAGTGCTCGCTGCCATCTTAGCACTTCCACAAACTGGGATGATCGTGAATCAAGGTCCGGTGGGAGAAGAAGAGGTTAAATACCGCCAAGATGTCAATGGCCTCATCGAAACCGTCTCCAAACAAGTCACAGATCCTCAAGGGGAAGCTTTAGGCATCAACTATTGCAGTGTTGGCGATCTACCACGTTTCCGCTGTGCTCTAGAGGTCTGTGAAAATAATGATTATTTTGAACGTGGCCTAGACATATGCATCGAACAAGGCATGAAGGTAAAAGCTGTCTGTGTCGAACGCCACCTATGTACTGAAGTCGATTTCCCTGCCGATCTCGAGCGTGCCAACATGTTCTTGAAAGAATGGCTTTTATTCCCCGGCAGGGGAATAAGCAAAGTTCTCTAAGTGACCTACAAAACCGGATGAGCCAAATATCTTGCATTTAAATTTTTTGAGATGCCATTGAAGATAATGTGCAAGCCATGCACCAGTCCTCTTGGGTGGCTATCACCAAGACAGCCACGTTCGACGATGTCTCCGAGATCAACGCATCAGGCTGACATTGTACATTTTTAGCCGCGTCCAGCTTCACTCCTGAAGCACGAAATGCCTGGCATACTTCCATTCTCAGCGCAGGCAAATTCTCACCAATGCCGCCAGTAAAAACTAATGCATCCATGCCGCCTAATACCCCTAGCATAGCTCCTAGATTACGCTTCATGGAATGGATATACATATCATATGCAAGTTTGGCTCTTTCATTGCCCTGGTTACAAAGCCGTACAATCTCACGCATATCGTTGCTCGCCCCACTAATCCCTTTTAAACCCGCATCGAAATTCAAGGTATGCATTAGCTCTTCAGCTGTTTGGTGGTCATGCTGCTCTAAGAAGAGCAAAATGCCGGAATCTAGAGAGCCACACCTGCTTCCCATCATCAAGCCGTCATTTGGGGTAAAGCCCATTGTGGTATCGACAGATTTGCCCTGATCGATCGCTGCCATAGAAGCCCCGTTACCTAGGTGGCAGCAAATAATTTTCATATGTGTCAGCTCTCGATCAAGCACAGCGGCACAACGGGCGGCGCAGTATTGATAGCTGATACCGTGGAAGCCATATCTTTGAATGCCTTGCTTACGCCAAGCATAGGGGCCTGCATAGGTGCTTGCAACTTCTGATAGCGTGGCATGAAAGGCTGTATCGAAAATGGCTACTTGTAATGCTTTGGGTAACAAGGTTTCTGCTAAAGCCATCCCCTTGAGGTTGGCAGGCAAATGGAGGGGAGCGAGGGGAATCAACGCTTGCAAGGAGGTTTTTACTTTCGTGGTAATCACTGTGGGCTGTTGAAAGACACTCCCGCCATGCACGACGCGATGCCCAACGATATCGATGGCGGCTAGCGAATGAGTTCCAGGTCCATTATCTAATGCGATGCTATTAAGCAACATGCTGAGTGTGTCTGCATGCTCAGTATCAGATACAGCCTGATCTAAGATTTTTTGCCCCCTCTGCCAAGCAGTGACGTGACCATTGCCCTCATGAGCACTGTATTGATAACAACCTTGCCATAGTGGCTTTTGAGGCTCAGCAAGCACAGATGTGTTAACATCATAGAGGGCAAGCTTATAGCTGCTTGATCCTGCATTGATAATTAAAATTTTCATATCTTCTTCCTAGTGAACAAATTGGTGTCTGGCTTGTGATTTGTGACCCCCTCTCAAAATATTGTCAAGCACATGTCAAATCGCAGGTCTGACTTCAATTTTTCAGATTCAGAGGGACGTGATACGCATTAACAATATCTGCTTTGATGTCGGCAAAAGGCCTTTCTTGTCCAAATGTATAGTCATAGACATTGGCGCGAATTTCACTGAAGCGTTCCTTATCATGTTCTAGATTGGCTTCGATCATAGAATAGATGAGAGGGTAAGCATCCGGTTTGATATCGACGCCACAGCGGAAAAGATACAGATCACGCTCTAGCTTAGGATCGCGGCGCCGTTTATTGAGGAAAAACATCGGTTTATTGAAAGGTAGAAAATCATAACCTACAGAAGAAGTGTCGCCGAGGTAAATGTCGGTATGGGCTAACAGCGGATAGACCAGAGGATAGTCTTTCAAGAACAGCACATTGGGCTTGTCTTCATATTTTCCCACAATATGATGATATTCGGCCGTGTTATCCAATTCAAGGCGTGGATGAAGCTTGACGAGCATGTTGTAGCTGTCTGGTAGGTTACCTAAAATGTAAGCATAGGCTTCAAAAAATGTTGTCGATTCCTCGACATCCAACCAAGTGGGGGCATAAAGAATGATCGGTTGTTGCTTAGCAAACCGAGACAAAATTTCCTTGGCGACCAAGTCGTCATAAAACTGCCGATGCTTTTTAAAATAGGTATAGCGATAGTTGCCCGTGATCACATAATTCGTGAGCTTATCTAAAACCTCGTGGTGCTTGAGTAAATCAAGCATATTTTGTCCATAAATCAAAGCAATATCTTCATTGGCGCATTTCTTGAGGTAAAAGCCTTTATCGGAAAAGCCATGGGGACAATGTACATGTCGCAACACTTTGTTGTATTGATGCTCTAACAAGCGAAATTTTTCATGGAATACAGCTTTATCCCACAGATCGGAAAGGAACAACACCTCGAAGTTGGCTATCAAATACTCCGGCGTGAAATCTTGATAGTCTAATAAAATGGCATCCAGCTGGGGATAATAGCGCTGCGCTAGCTCATAATCATGTGGTTCAATAAATATAAGAGGAGCATCCATTAAAATGCAAACAACCGCTAAATGATCGATATAATGGATCTGAGAGATAGGGTTGATGCCAACACTTTTTTTTTCTTTGACTGACATTTTATATCATCAGTTTTAGATGCTTCAATGCTGTATGGATATATTCTGCTCGCTTGTGAGGTATCTCTTCTTGATTGATCTTCTCTTGGCTGTAATGGCGAAGTAGATGAGCGCGCCGGCAGTTGAAAAAGAGTTCGTTAAGCTGCTTGTTGTCGATGCCCTTGATCCAATCGGCTTCTGCCCCTAATTTTAGCAGGCTGAGTGCATTTAAAGCTTCCACCGCTTCAATCTTATAAGAATGAGTCAAAATGCCAAAAGCACGGCTCACTTTGTCTTTAAATTCGGCATTATCATCGCGCTTGATTTTGCTGCGCGCGCTATTTTCTTCTACCATCATCTTAGTCGTGAAGTTGCGCAATGTAGAGATGATATTTTCTTCTGTGATGCCTAACGTGTAGTTGTTGTGCACCACGATTACGTCACCAATGATTTCTGTTGGATTCCCCTGAATGCCAGAGATATCTAGTGTATCGTCGAGATGCTTTTCAAGCATTTCATCAATTTGACCACTATGCACTAAGCCAGGGACTTGTAAATAAACCGCTACGATAAGCCCCGTGCCACATTGCGTGGGATCAGAAGTGAGAAAACCAAATTTAGGGGTGAACGAATAATTTAAACGCTTTCCTAACCCCGTTTCGATGTTCACCAAGCGACTCCACGTATTTTCCAATTCGCCTTTACAATCGATTAGCTGCAGATGGATATGATCACGCATATTAAGGGTGACTAAAAATTCGCCGGTTTTATCTAGGATAAATCCTTCTCCCACATGGGCTTGGTTGTAATTATGCGTGGATAAGAAATGTTCGATTAGAAATTCTTTTTCTAAAAATCCCAACTCCTCTCCTTTGACCAAAAACGGATGCTCAATGCCCTCCATCTCTAGTAGGTCTTTGCTAACCAAAGCAATAATTTGCTTTTTACGGTCGGAACTGAGCTTGGCGGGAAATTTATACTTCTCGATATTGCGCAGCAAAGTCACCGTCGAAGCGAGCCATATAGGGTTGGCATTGTCACTCCATGGCTTTTTCTGGCTGAGAATAGGATTAAGATTATCATTTGCCTTCATTGGTCTTCTCCGGATTCTCCGTCAGGGCCTTGATTTGATCTCGCAACCATGCCGCCTGTTCGTAATCTTCACGCTTTAAGGTTTCATTTAGAGCTTCATTAAGCGCAAGCAGTCGCAATGAAGGATTCATCTCCTGACTTTCCCCTGGTGTACGTCCGATGTGAATGGGGATCGACTTTTTCGTGGACGAAATGCGTGGAGGGATTTTTTCTGAAGCCAACATTTCGGCTAGTAAGACGTCGTCAAAAACCTCATAGCAGCTGCTACATCCCACAGGAATACCCACGCGTAAAGATTCGAGGGTCGTTCCACAGTTGCCACAGGCCAAACCCGTCTTACCTTCTTCCTTGGGCTGGCCGGGTTGTTGCATGGGAGCTCCATGCAATCGGCGTTGCAATTCAGGACAATCGGCGCACATGCTAGTGCGTGTAATGGCAGTACCGATAATTTCGGTATAACATACCGAGATGGGCTTTTTGCATTCACTGCATTCAAGCGGGCGATCGGGAAGCTTTTTTTCCGCTTCGTGATTATTATCTTCGGATTTATCTACCATCGTCTTTCTCTTTACACCCAATAAAAATGGTGGCCTAACTAAGGTTCATAAGATATTTTTTACTATAGGCCAAGAGAGATAAAAGCGCAAAGAGGAAAGCTGCTAAGCAGCAGGTCCCGCTAAAAAAACCGTGCCCTTGCCCGTGCCCGCATGCTATTACCCATAAGTCCGCATTACATCAAAACCATATTTTTGAAACACAGAGACACAGAGGACACAGAGAGGATGGAGGAGTCTCTATATGATGTATTTAACGAAACAAAATTTCCCCCTCTGTGTTCTCCGTGCCTCTGTGTTTCAGATATGTGAGTGGGATAGCTTCATATGTCAACAAGACATTGAGGGTAATGACGGAAGAATAAAGATAGAGTGTAAATGAAGTTATCCATACTATTAACATTTCGAACTTTTTCTCAAATTGGAAATCCGTGCTTTACTGTCTCCTGTTGATTATCAGTTGCTTTTCGTATCTTGGTGCTACTGACAGCAGCATGTCATACGAAAACATGTATCGACGCTCGATTGAGGACTCTTCAACATTCTGGCTTGAACAAGCCACAACCCTCGACTGGTTTGAAAAACCAAGTGTAGCTGGCGAATACATTTGGGATATCGACCAAAACTATATCTCTCATACATGGTTCAAAGATGGAAAGCTTAATGTTTCATACAATTGTCTTGATAGGCATTTAACACAAAATAGCGACAAGACGGCGCTCATTTGGCAGGGAGACAACGATACAGAAATTAAAACATTGACCTTCAAACAATTGCATCAACAGGTTTGTCAACTGGCAAATGCCCTTAAGGCTAAAGGAATAGGTAAAGGCGACCGGGTTTGTCTTTATTTGCCGATGATTCCTGAGTTAGCCGTATCAATGCTCGCTTGTGCTAGAATTGGAGCTATTCATACCGTCGTTTTTGCAGGTTTTAGTGCTGAAGCTCTTGCGCATCGCATTAATGATTGTGCATGTAAACTTTTAATCACTTCAAATGTATCTGTCAGAGGTGGAAAGCCAATTCCCATCAAACAAATTGCTGATGAAGCCCTACAAAAGACTCCAAGTATTGAAAGCGTCATTGTCGTCAAACGCACTCAGAATCCGGTAGAAATGGTTGCCCAGAGAGATTATGATTATGAAAATTTAATCAGGGAGGCCGCAGCAGATTGTCCGGCAGAAGTTTTGAGTGCCGAAGATCCTTTATTCATCTTATACACCTCAGGATCTACAGGTAAGCCTAAAGGTGTATTGCACACACAAGCAGGATATCTTTTACATTCCAGTTTATCACATAAATACCTCTTTGACATTAATAAAAATGATATTTATTGGTGCACAGCAGATTTTGGATGGATTACAGGGCATAGTTACGGCATATATGGTCCTCTAGCCAATGCAACCATCACATTGATGTTCGAAGGAATTCCTACTTATCCTAATTCGGGTCGACTATGGCAAATCATCCAAAAATTCGGAGTTACCATTTTTTATACAGCCCCTACAGTAATAAGAACGCTTATTCAGCATGGTTCGGATTGGCCAAAACAATATGATTTGAGTACTCTGCGTATCCTCGGGACTGTTGGCGAACCCATTAGTCCAGAAACATGGATGTGGTATTATGAAAACATTGGCAAACAAAACGTTCCTATTGTCGACACCTGGTGGCAAACCGAAACAGGTGGCATCATGATCGCCCCATTTCCTCATATACCTCAGATGAAGCCCGGATGCGCGACACGTCCCTTTTTTGGAGTAGAACCTATCGTTTTAAAAGATGATGGAACACCGTGCGATATCGACGAAGAAGGCAGCTTATGCATCAAAAAGCCTTGGCCAGGCATGATGAGAACGATGTGGGGAGATCACCAACGGTTTATTGATACCTATTTTAAAGCCTTTAAAAACCACTATTTTTCGGGTGATGGGTGTCGGATTGATGGCGATGGCGATTATTGGTTAGCGGGGCGTATTGATGATGTTGTTAATGTATCTGGACATAGGATTGGCACAGCCGAGGTGGAAAGTGCATTAGTAAGTTTCGAGGGGGTGGCGGAAGCCGCAGTGGTAGCCATGCCGCATGCGATTAAAGGGCAGGCTTTATATGCCTATGTGATCCTTGTCAACGGAATTGAATCCGATGCAAACTTCAAAAAAATGCTTATCGCCCATATCAGACAAGAAATTGGGCCTATCGCCACACCAGAGAACATACAATTTGTGCAAAACCTCCCCAAAACACGCTCTGGTAAAATTATGCGGCGCATTTTACGGAAAATAGCCGCAAACGACCTCCATGATTTTGGCGACATATCTACCTTAGCCGACCCTTCCGTGATCGATCTTATTATCGCCGGACGCGAATCCACTCATTGATAGAAAGGATGTGAGCATGTTAAAAATCATTAGCTGTTTTTTCTTAATATTTAGTCTTGGCAACTATGACTCTTTGAATGCAAAAACCTATGCGATAAGCTTGGGACATGATTGTTCGCCTGCTGCTGCTTTAAGATACCATGGTTTGCGTGAGCAAGCGTTTCCTTTCGATTGGAATATTACACCCAACGAAGCCCTTTACGACATTATTGCAGATGATTTTTCCCATTTTCTTGAAAAAAACAATTTAGTGATTAGGGAAGATAAAACAGCCGTTATCGATGCCTGTTATGGAATGACTTTCATCCACGATTTTCCTACCATCAACAGCACGGATGTTTTAGATAACAATGGAGATGTCGTTCAGGCTGAAATCAGAGAGGATTTTTGCGATTTTTTAGAGCCGGTGCGTGAAAAATATATGCGCCGAATTGAGCGCTTTCGAGAAATTCTGAAGGGAGATAACCCCGTTTTCTTTTTTATCGCTCATCATACTTCAAAACAACAAGCCATCGATATTCAAACTTTGATACATAGCAAATATCCAAAACTGAATTTCACGCTTGTTGTTTGTGGACATGCCTACGAAATGGGTGAAGATTGGGAGATAGAGGGAATTAAAAATTTTGTGGTCCAATATGACTGGACCAACCGCATCCAATCTGATTATAAACACATATTTCAATCTTTAGGCTTACTACCTTAACATACTCCATGGTCCTTGATCAATTGAGAGGAACTGTGGGCTTGCTAATGCATGTAAATTGACAACTAAATGTATTCTCTATTGCTGTAATGTAGGTTACGGTAATAGAGGTTACGTATGCGTTTTTATAATCGAGAACACGAATTAAAAGAACTCGAAGTGCTTTGGAATCAGGTAGATAAAAGCGGGAAGCTCGTTGTCTTAACAGGCCGAAGGCGACTGGGAAAGACGCTATTGGCTGTGGAATTTGCTAAAAGCCACACATTTTTTTATTTTTTTATAGAGAAAAAGCCGGAGGTGTTACTGTGCCAAGACCTTCTTCTCATATTAAAAGAGAGAAAATTCCCCTTCCCCATCGTGGGGGAAATCAAACGTTTTAAAGATCTGTTTGTTTTGCTCTTAGAATACGCCAAGAAAGAAAAAATCATCGTTATTATCGATGAATTTCAAGAGTTTTTTAATATAAACCCCGCAGTCTATTCTGAAATCCAAAATTTATGGGATTCTTATAAACGAGAATCAAAAATGCTATTTATTGCCGTAGGATCTGTTTATTCTTTGATGTACAAAATCTTCGAAGACAAAAAAGAGCCTCTTTTTGGCCGAGCCGATAGGACGCTCAAACTCGCCCCCTTTTCTATCCCAACACTTGTCACTTTACTCAAGGAGCATAATGTCTCGAGATTAGAGGACATTTTTGATTTCTATGTCTTAACGGGATCAGTTCCCAAATATCTCGATGTGTTGATGACAAATGACGTGAAATCAAAAGATAGCATTTTATCATTTATGCTGAGTGAATTCTCTCCTTTTCTTGAAGAAGAGAAAAATTTTCTTATTGAAGAATTCGGTAAAGAATATGCCACTTATTTTGCGGTTTTAGAATTGATGTCTGTTGGAAAAACCTCTCGCCCCGAAATTGAGTCGATTTTAGGGCGCGATATTGGCGGGTATGAGGATAAGGATCACGTGTAAATGAAGGCCTCGACAGGGGTGAATCAGCGCGTGCCATTGCACAAAAAAGTACATGTTCAGGCGATAGCGTAGAGCGACTGAAAGCGACGGATCAAGTCAATCGCTCTTCGCTATCGCTCCGAGCTCTACCTTTATTCTGATTGCACCCACAGCTCCCCTTGGTCGCTATGGGCTATGTTCAGGCGTTCTTCACTATCGCTACGAACTTTTGCGCAGGCAATGATGAGTAAGGGATGCATTTGTTACCTTGCAACATCCTGCCCATCATGCCCATCTTGTTATTTTTTTTCAGTAGTTGACTATTGCCATCGTCTTACTTTGTCCCTGTCCAATTGATTTTTACTGCCTGCATGCCCCTCCACCCTGTATTTTTTTGTATTGCTTTCTAGACGATATGAGCGTACATCGCGCATGGCGATCAATTCAGCGGGCGTGTGGTAGGGACGAGGATATTTTTTTAGAAACTCCTTAGCGCTATCAATCACCGCCCCTCGCCGCAAGACGCAGTGAAAAATCTGGTGGGTGGTGAGGGCGATAGCGATATGACTAATACGCTTTGCGCGACAGGTGAAGATCAAATCCCCCGGTTTTAAATGCGTATGTTTGATTTTGATTACAGTCCAGCGATGCTCTTGTGATAATGCATAGGGCAAATCGCCTACCCATAATTTGGGCAGAGGTAGATTTCCCGCCTTTTCTAACAAATAGCGCACAGCTGTGACGCAATTGCCATGGAGGGGGAGTTCATGATCTTTGCAAGGATTTTTGTAGGAGGTAAGGCCAACTAGAGGGGTGGCATGAGAAAACAAATCAGCAGCTGAAATGCTGCAAGGAGGGCGAACAATCGTGATATTGAATAGCTACCTATGAGGTTAATATGTTGATAAAAAAAATCTTACCTGGGACCAGGTAAGATTTTAAAGAGATGAGACTTGATGGACTCGAACCATCGACTCCCTCATTAAAAGTGAGGTGCTCTACCAACTGAGCTAAAGTCTCATATGTTGACCCCAAGGGGATTCGAACCCCTGTTATCGGAATGAAAATCCGGTGTCCTAGGCCAGACTAGACGATGGGGCCGTATCAGACAAACTGATCTTACACTTTACATGTTTGCCCGTCAGCTTTTTTTGTAAAGACACTTAATCCTACAGTTCGGCCGATTTTCTTGCAACTTTTAAATTGTGGAGATCTCTTTTTCTTTTTTCTCGCACAAATCGTCAGCTTCTTTACAAAACTTGTCTGTCTGCTCTTGGATGTTCTTTTCTGTCTTCTTCAATATATCTTCAGCGATCTCTCCATCACTTTTCATCTTACGCACCTGCTCATTGCTATCGCGTCGGATATTGCGAATACTTACTTTTGCCTCCTCACGCCGTTTATGGCATAGTTTTACCATCTCTTTGCGCATGCTATCATCCATAGGTGGGATCTTAATGCGCACTGCATTGCCATCCACAATAGGCATCACGCCTAGGTTGGCGCGTTCAATGGCTTTACCAATGGCCCCAGTGGTGCTTGTGTCAAAAGGTGAAATCAGCAGCTGGCGCGCCTCTGGCGCAGTCACCGAAGCCACATCTTTGAGTCGCATTTGACTGCCATAAACATCGACCATCACTCCATCCAACATGCCGGGGTTTGCACGTCCCGTGCGAATGCTCTTAAGTTCATTTTTTAAGTGCTCAATAGCTGCTGTCATTTTCGTTTTGGTTTGATCGTTGATGCTCATTTAATCATTCTCCTTGATTTTCAATTTCTTAGTTTCCACTGACCAAAGTGCCTAACTGAGGATTTGCCAAGACTTCAGCCACTTTACCTGCTTTCAATAAGTGCATATTAAAGACCAGGATCGGTATTGCATTGCTTCTGCACAGCGCTACGGACGTGGCATCCATCACCTCTAGCTTTTCGGCCAACATCTGGGAATACGTTAATGTCGGATATTTTACCGCATCACTATGTTTTACCGGATCTTTATTATAGATGCCATCGACTTTCGTGGCCTTGAGCAAAATATTGGCTTGAATCTCGCTCGCACGTAAAGCAGCAGCAGTATCTGTGGTGAAGTATGGGTTGCCTGTACCTCCCACAAAAATAACAACTTCTCCACCGGCTAAATATTGCATCGCCGCCCGCCACGTATATGTTTCTGCTACGCGCGGACATTCCAAAGCTGAAAGCACCCTTGCCGTGCAACCCACACTTTGCAACGCTTGCTGCAGGGCAATCCCATTGATTAGAGTGGCCAACATCCCCATTTGATCAGCAGGAGAGCGTTGCATGCCGATAGCGCTTAAATTCACACCCCGAAAGATATTTCCTCCCCCAACGACAAGCCCCACTTCAAATCCTTGGGTTTTAAAATTTTTGATCGCTTCAGCTAGCGCTTGACAAGCAAGTGCATTCACTCCAAAGGGCTGTCCTTCCATTAACATCTCGCCAGAGATTTTGAGTAGCACGCGCTGATAGGGTGAAACAGAAGATTTCGGCATAGAGATTTCCCATTCTTATAAAGTGTTGTAATTCCAGCAAACTAACGGATTGATAGGTCGCTTGTCAATGAACCTATCCCGATAAAAATTTTTGACTCGCTTTCGAGATTATTTTCTCTCTAGGAACCCGCACAGGCTTCCGAAAAAAAAGGGGCAATATTGATTTAATATTACCCCTTTATTTTTGCGGATTCCTAGAGGAAAAGAACTCGAAATCGAGTAAAAATTTTATCGGGATAGGTTCATATGCAAGGCAGGCAAAAAAACCTCGACAAAAGGCAAAAAATTCAATGACTTTTAATATATCGAAAACTACATTTTATGAAGTAAATATAATTTTCACCAAAAGCGAAAAAATGTACCCAAGAGATCACGTAGACAATTGGTATAAAGGTCAAGGCCTATGGGCAGATACTCCTGAGCAAAATTGGCAAACCTGGCAATGGCAAATGAGTAATCGCTTTGTTAAGTTAGAGCACTTCCAGAACTATCTCCAGCTTACTCCCGAAGAAGAAGAAGGTTGTCGCTATGCTAACCATAAGCTTCTCCTCGCCATCACCCCCTATTACTTCAATTTAATTGATCGAAACGACCCCGAATGCCCTATCCGTAAACAAGTCATTCCAAGAAAGCAAGAAACCTTCGTCGCTCCAGAAGAACTTCTAGATCCTGTGGGTGAAGAAGAGACGATGCCGGTAAAAGGCTTAGTTCACCGTTACCCGGACCGCGTGCTTTTCCTCGTCACTCCCCATTGTGCTTCTTACTGCCGCTATTGCACACGCAGCCGTCTAGTTTCAAATGCGCAAGATTATGATTTCCATCCCGACTATGAAAGTGCTCTTAAATATATCTCAGAACACACCGAAATCAGGGATGTCCTCCTCAGTGGCGGCGATCCTCTTATCCTTCCAAATAGAAAGATTGCTGATTTATTGGCCCGCTTGCGCGCTATCCCACACATCGAATTCATCAGGATAGGTTCACGTGTGCCTGTCTTTATGCCGCAACGCATCACTCCAGAGCTATGTGAAATCTTCAAAGAACATGGTCCGATATTTATGAGTATCCACACCAACCATCCCAAGGAATGCACGGTTGAATTAAAAGAGGCTTGCAAACGACTTCTTTCGGCATGTGTGGTACTTGGCAATCAGTCTGTACTATTGAAAGGTGTCAACGATAATATCGACACACTATTATCGCTGAACCATCGTCTATTACAGATGGGTGTGCGCCCTTATTACCTCTACCAGTGCGATCTAATTACTGGCAGTGCACACCTGCGTACAGATGTCGCTAAAGGGATTGAACTGATTCAGAAGCTGCGAGGCTTCACAACGGGATATGCCATTCCACAGTACGTCATCGACGCCCCTGGTGGTGGCGGCAAGATCCCTATCAATCCAGAATATGTCAAAGAGGTTACGGAAACAGAAATTGTCATGCGCAACTTCCAAGGCGAAGAATATCGCTATCCACTCAAACCAAGCAAACCACTCAGTCTTATTCAACAAGAATGCAACCTAAGCTAAGGAATTCCATGAAAATCGCCATGACCTACGACCTGCGCAAAGACCCTTTATATAGCTCTTTAGGGGAAGAAGAAGCGGCAGAATACGACTCTATCGAAACCATTGAAGGGATCGAAAATGCGCTAAAAAAATTAGGACATCAGCCGGAACGCATTGGTCACATCCAAAATCTAGTGCAAGCTTTGGCTGAAGGCAAGCGTTGGGATCTCGTTTTTAATTTTTCAGAAGGACGTCATGGCCGCTGCCGTGAATCACAGATTCCGGCCCTGCTCGATGCTTACGCCATCCCTTACACATTTTCTGATGCCCTGACACTGGCCTATAGCATGGATAAAAGCTTAACCAAACGCATTGTCAGTGCGCATGGTGTCAATACAGCCCCTTTTAAAGTGGTAGAAAAAATGGAAGATCTATTCCCTTTACATCTTCCATTTCCATTGTTTGCCAAACCTTTGTCTGAGGGTTCTTCAATAGGCATTCATGCCCAATCATGCATTCGTACACCTGCTGAGCTTAAAGAGGTGTGTGCCAAGCTTTTGACGCAATTTCAGCAGCCAGTGCTACTAGAAACCTATTTGCCAAAGCGGGAATTTACGGTAGGCATCATTGGCACGGGAGCTAGTGCCGAAGTGATTGGGGTTATGGAAATTGTGCCTCGTCCAAACATGACGGAAGGGGGATACACCTTAAATACCAAGAAGAATTACGAAAAGTATGTAGACTATATCCTCGTTGACGATGCTGAAGCGCAAATAGCGGCACAACAGGCCCTCTTGGCCTATCGCGTCCTCAATTGCCGTGACGCAGCTCGGATCGATTTCCGCTCTGACGACAAAGATATCCCTCAATTCCTCGAAATCAACCCGCTAGCAGGCTTAAATCCGCTGTTATCCGATTTGGTTATCTTATGTCGACTCAAGGGGATTGCATACGATGAACTCATTGCTAGCATCGTGCATTTCGCCTCAGAAAGAGTGCCACAGGCGGCTAAGCATGAATTGAGCACTGCTGGCGTGTAGAAATTGTTAAAGTTTTTTATACATGCTCAGTAGATCATCACCCGGCTTGTAAAAATCGGCAAAACGCGCTACTACGGGATAATGCATGTGCTCATAAAAACGATGGGCTGCGCCGTACCCTTCAGATTGTGAGGTCTCTACACGCACATGTTGCGCACCAAGCTGGCGCAAAAAGGCCTCCATACGTTCTACTAAGGCGCGACCCACGCCTTTTCCACGTGCTTTAGAATGGGTGACCACCCAATACAAATCCCACGTGGCTTCAGTCATGGGTGTGGGTCCAAAACAGATATAACCTACCAAGTGCTCTTCTAGAATCCCTACCAGCACGCGGTAATCCCCTTGAGGATCTTCCAAAGCTGCATCGATCAATTCCACAGCCACTTCGACTTCATCTGATGTGAAGGGGGCATCATAGGAAAGTAAATTGATGAGTGGCTGTCGATCACTACATTGCAAAGTGCGAATCAGGAAATTTTCTGTAAAGGTGTGTTTAGACATGTGTGATTTCTCCTATGCTGCTTTCAACAATCGACTGCACAACTTGTTCCATTGTCATATCGGCTTGGGCGGCAGCAGCTACAAAGCCAGAATCGGGGGAAATGCATGGATTGGCGTTGATCTCCAAAACCCATGGATTGCCAGCCTCATCTACGCGCACATCCATGCGGGCATAACCGCGCAAAGCAAATCCATGCCAACATTGTAGAGCCAGCGTCTGTAATTTATCTAACAAGGGTTGATCGGCGGCAGTTTGTGGGAAATGGCGCGTGGTGCCTAGATAATCAGGATGTTCGGGGGTCCACTTGCCATCATAGGTCACCATTTTAGGACTAGCGCCATCGAGACTAAATTGAATTTCGGCTATGGGCAATACGCGCATACCTGTAGGGGTTTCAATGACAGAGATATTAAATTCACGCCCCTCAATAAAGGTCTCCGTAAACCATTTGCCTCCATAGGTAGCACATTGTTGCGCATGCTTTTGGCACATGGCATCATACCCTTTGACTACCGATTCTGATGTTATTCCCAAAGAACCTTCTTCTGCAACAGGTTTGATGATGCAGCGTCCTGGCAGAGCTTCATATTGTGCGCCGATCTCGGCATAAGGATAATACCAAGGGGCAGTGGGGATGCCTAGCGAGCGCATCATCACTTTTGCCAACACCTTGTGTGTGGTTAGAAATAAAGCGCTTGACGAACTGCCTGTAAAAGGGAGTGGGATCGATTCAAGATACAAAGCTGGAAAATGCAATAGCTCACTTTTGCCCTGGATCGATTCAACCAAATTAAATACCACATCCACCTGGCTTTGGCGTAGCGCCTGATCCACTTGCGCTATCTCGCCAAAGGGAAGCGTAGTTGTCACATATCCTAAAGCATCAAGTGTCCTTTGTATTTCGGCCACCTGCACTAGTGTATCTTGCTCATCGGGGCGATTAGCATCCACAATTGCGCTATGCAAAATAGCAATTTTAGGAAGTGTGTTTTGCATTTAATTGTTTCCGTTTGAGTGCATGAGCTTCAATGTTATGTCTCTAAATAAATTGTATACAAGAAAAAAGGGTCATCACAAATTAGAGCATCGCCTTATTTGGACGCGAAGGACGCGAAGCAAGCGAAGGTAACGCGAAGATTTTTCTTCTGTGGATATGTTCTTAAAAAACCGGATGTGCTAGATTTATTTTGAGCATGTACTTTAACGAATAAAAAGTTTCTTCGCGTTATCTTCGCTAGCTTCGCGACCTTCGCGTTCAAAATAGTGCGGTACTCTAATTTGCTCATCTTGTTATTTTTGGGCGGCTTTGCTTAAACGTTCTTGTAGAGTAAGCCACAGCCCTTGTGTAGGGAAATTGCTATCGACCCAAGCGTGTTTTATCCCTTCCTGATCCAAGCGTCGTAAAACAGCGTACAACCGCTGCATGGCCACTTCCGGTTGTGTCGATTGTCCCAACGGAATGAGTCGGCACCCTTGCGGATAGATACGATCTTCAAATCCTATCACCACGCCTGCATGGTGTTCGGAAAAATGCCTCTCCAACTCAAGTTGCGCTTGGGGTGCATAATGGCGATAGAGCTGTCCTGGACAAAGAGGTGTCTTGGTACCTTCTGCAACTTTAGCCACTTGCGGGGTATAGCCTAAAATCGGAAAAAAGTCCTCGGGAGCAATAGCTCCTAAACGGATCACATCCCATGCACCGTCACGCCACAATAAGATGGTCGACTCCACACCTTTGGTACAGTGACCTCCATCTAATACAGGAAAATGGCTGCCAAAATCGATCTCCACGTGCTCTACACATGTGGCTGAAGGGCGTCCAGACATATTGGCAGAAGGCATCACCAAGGGCCCTGTGTGAGCCAAGAGCTGGCGTGTCAACGCATGGCTAGGAATGCGAAATGCGGTCGTTGTCAACCCAGCCCGCACCGTATTAGGTATTTTATCAGTGACTGAGGGTAACACTAATGTCAGAGGGCCTGGCCAAAAGGCCGCTGCCAGCTTAGAAAAATCGGGTGGCACTTCAGGCACATAGCCTTTCACGGCTGTTGCATCTGCCAGATGCACGATTAAGGGATTATTTGCCGGGCGCCCCTTCAAAGCAAAAATTTCAGTGATGGCTTTTGGTTGGGAAAGTGCAGCAGCTAAGCCATAGACAGTCTCAGTGGGTATTGCTACCACTTGTCCCGATTGCAAAAGATGGATTGCATGCTCGATCGATATACGCATGATTATCGGAGGAGGCGCACAACTTTGTCCAAGGCAGCGACAAAGGTGTCGATTTCACGTTTAGTATTATAGAAGGCAAAGGAGGCGCGGGCTAGCGACGACACCCCAAAATGGCGCATGGTCGGCTGCGCACAGAGATGACCCGTGCGAATCGCCACTCCATGTAGATCGAGCATCGTCCCAATATCTAAGGGGTGGGCTCCCTCGACGATAAAGCTGAGGATGGCACTCTTTTGTGCGGCTGTACCGATCAAGCGCAAGCTTTTGATGGTTTGCAAGCCTTGAGTCGCATGCTCGAGGAGGGTATGCTCCCACTGTTGAATCTTGTTCAAACCGGCATTTTGTAGATATTCTATGGCTGCGCCTAATCCCAGCACCTCGGCAATCATGGGAGTGCCGGCTTCGAACTTCATCGGTAGAACATTGTAAGTAGTCTTTTCAAAGGTAACGGTATCTATCATATCGCCACCTCCTTGATAAGGGGGCATGGCATTGAGCAATGCTTCCTTGCCATACAGCACGCCGATGCCAGTTGGTCCGTACATCTTATGTCCTGAAAAGACGTAAAAGTCGGCATCGAGATCTTGTACGTTTAGTGGCATATGGGGTGCACTTTGTGCTCCATCCACGAGCACTTTTGCTCCCACGGCATGAGCCATCGTTGTCATAGTTTTAATGGGATTTATGGTGCCGAGCGAATTAGCAATATGCGTAATAGCCACTAACTTTGTCTTAGGGCTAAGCAGTCGTTCAAACGCGTCGAGTTTAAGCTCACCATGATCATTCATCGGAATGACTTTTAAGATAGCGCCTCGATCTTCACAAAGCAGTTGCCAGGGGACGATATTAGAGTGGTGTTCCATTTCACTAATGAGAATCTCATCACCAGGCTGTACAAAGGCTTTACCAAAGGAATAGGCCACCATGTTGATCGATTCAGTCGTGCCACGAGTGAAGATGATTTCTTCCGGTTTTGCTGCATGCAAAAACTGCGCAATCTTATTGCGCACCTCTTGATAGGCTTTGGTCGCATAGACTGATAGTTCATATACCGCTCGATGCACGGTGCCATAATTCTCAGTATAAAATTGTGAAATGGTATCGATCACCACCTGCGGTTTCTGTGCTGTGGCTGCTGAGTCGAGATAGATCAAGGGGTGTCCATGCATGCTCTTTTTCAGCATGGGAAAATCAGCACGCAAGTGTGAGATATCTGGTGTGGACGACGCTACCATAAAGTCCTCTATTAAATAGATGGCCTATCACCATCAATACTGTTGAACTCGTTGACGCATGTGTTGATAGACTGATGGCACCTTAATTAAGCTGATCACTTGCTCACAATAGCCATAAACGAGCAGATTTTGTGCTTGTGTCTGGCTAAAACCCCGTGTCTTCATATAGAATATCTGTTCTGCATCGAGCTGTCCTACAGTTGCTCCGTGAGAGGCTTTCACGTCATCGGCAAAAATTTCAAGGTTAGGTTTGCTATCGGCATTCGCGTGATCACTCAGCAATAAATTATTGTTGAGTTGGAAAGCTTCGGTCTTCTGGGCCAGTTGGCGTACTAAAATTTTCCCATCGAAACTCGAACGGCTGGTATCATTTAAGACCCCTTTGAACAACTGCATAGAGCGGCAGTTAGGCGCTTGATGGTCGATGAGGATGTTAAAGTGGGCTTCATTTTTACCTTTTAGCATCCACACACCATTCAGCTGTACTTCTGCATTTTCTCCTACTAGCGCTACACGGTAGTCATTGCGTATTGAGGCAGCGCCTTCAGTAACGGCCACAGTTTTTAGGGTACTATTGCGCTTAAGCGTTGCTCGCACAGCTTCAAATTGCCAAAGCTCTTCACTGCAGCCTGTAGCTATTTGGGTGTAATGCACATGCGCATCATCTTCTACTGTGACATCAACAAGCATGTTAACGGCATAATTTGAACCAGAAAGCACTGCTTGGGTGGATATAATATCCATTTGCGACTGAGCCCCAACAAAGCCCTGTACACGTGGCATGATAAACATGGGCGCGGTTTTGGTATCAACGATATTGAGGATCTGTATCGGCGTTTCCACAACTGTCTTTGGGGGGAGATAGAGGAACAAACCATCGCGATGTAAAGCCCGATTGATTGCTGCCAACGGATCAGTTTCTTCTTTCAGTGATTTAGCCCATTGGCTGGTAAGAAAGCCACTATAGGTGCGCATGGCTTCGGTTGTGGTGGCTATGGCCATGCGTTCAGGTAGAGCCTTGGTACATGAAAGGGCGGGCACATAGTGTCCATTCACCATGACAAGTACAGATTGTTGGCATTCAGGCAGAATATAGGCAGCTACGGCATCGGCTGCAATATCAATGGGGTGTGCTGCTTGATAGGCGTGCTCATATAACTTTCTGAGTTTGATGGAGCGATAGACTTCATTGTTGCGCGCGGGTAGGCCGAGTTCCAAAAAATGATCCCAGGCTTTCATGCGCATTTTGTGCAAGATATCGCTTGGTTCAAACTGGCCATATAGCTTTTCTAGAAACGCTAGGAAGTTAAGGCCCTGTTCCGTTTGCTGTTCCGTCATCATGCTTAGGTTCCTTCCTTGGAAGGCTCGTTTAGCCAATCATAACCTTTTTCTTCTAGCTGCAGTGCCATTTCGGGTCCTCCCGATTGGACAATCTTTCCGTCGAGCATGACATGCACAAAATCGGGCTTAATGTAATCTAATAAGCGTTGGTAATGCGTAATTAACAATAATCCCATGTCTGGGTTCATGAGATGATTTACGCCAGCAGCTACTATGCGCATCGCATCGATATCTAATCCTGAATCTGTTTCATCGAGGATGGCTAAAGAAGGCTCTAGCACCGCCATCTGCAAAATCTCATTGCGCTTTTTCTCGCCGCCAGAAAAACCTTCATTCAGATTGCGATCTTTGAACTCAGTTTTGACTTCAACCAATGCCATCTTTTTTGCTAGCAGTTTTTCAAAATCTTCTACAGACACTTCTTGTTGTCCGCGTGCTTTGCAATTAGCATTGTAGGCTGTACGCAAAAACTGCACGTTGCTCACCCCAGGAATCTCCACAGGATATTGGAAGCTCATAAATAATCCTAAATGGGCACGTTCCTCAGGGGCTAGTTCCAGAAGATTTTTCCCTTTAAACAACACAGAGCCACTCGTCACCTCATAACTGGGATGTCCGGCAAGCACTTTGGCTAACGTTGACTTGCCAGCTCCATTAGGCCCCATGATGGCATGGATTTCTCCGGCATTGACTTTAAGGTTAAATCCTTTCAAGATGGCTTTGCCGTCGATCGCGGCACACAAATCTTTAATTTCTATCATTGTTTTCTTTCTTTATCTGAAATGTTCATGATGGGTTATTGCTTATCCGACAGAATTTTCGAGTTTCAATGTAAGCAACTTTTGTGCTTCCGCAGCAAATTCCAAGGGTAATTCTCGAATGACTTCTTTACAGAATCCATTTACGATCATATTGACTGCATCTTCTTGAGAAATTCCACGCGACATAAAATAAAATAACTGCTCTTCATTGAGCTTTGATGTGGATGCTTCATGTTCTACTTGGCTGGTCGCATTGCCCACTTCAATATATGGGAACGTATTAGCGGAACATTTATCCCCCACAAGCATCGAATCACACTGCGTATAATTCCTAGCTCCACTGGCCCGCGGCACTACCTTCACTAACCCGCGATAGCTATTATGCGAAAAATCGGCAGAAATTCCTTTAGAAACAATCGTCGAACGGGTATTTTTGCCCAAATGGATCATCTTAGTACCTGTATCGGCCTGCATACGCCCATTCGTTAAGGCCACAGAATAAAATTCGCCAACCGAATTGTCGCCTTGCAAGATCACACTCGGATATTTCCACGTGATGGCCGCGCCAACCTCTACTTGTGTCCATGAAATCTTAGAATTCACGCCCGCACAGCGCCCGCGTTTAGTCACAAAATTGAATATCCCGCCCTGTCCTGTCTCTGGATGGCCCGAATACCAGTTTTGTACCGTAGCATACTTGATTTGCGCATTGTCTAACGCCACAAGTTCAACCACAGCGGCGTGCAGTTGATTGTTATCATAGGCCGGAGCTGTGCATCCTTCCAAATAGCTCACAAAGGAGCCTTCTTCAGCAATGATCAGTGTACGTTCAAATTGGCCAGTCTCTTTGTCGTTAATGCGGAAGTAGGTAGAAACTTCCATTGGACAATGCACCCCTTTGGGCACATAGACAAAAGAACCATCGGTAAAGACTGCCGAGTTTAGGGCGGCAAAGAAATTATCGCCGATTGGCACCACGCTACCCAAATATTTTTCTATTAACTCAGGAAAGCGTTTGATGGCTTCAGAAATCGAACATAGGACGACACCGGCGTCTTCGAGTTTTTTCTTAAAGGTGGTGCCGATTGATACTGAATCGAACACCATATCAACGGCCACATTCGTCAACCGCTTTTGCTCATCGACAGGGATGCCTAGTCTTTCAAAGGTGCGCAAAACTTCTGGATCGACATCAGATAAACTATCGAGCGTCGGTTTTTTCTTGGGGGCCGAATAATAACAAATGTCTTGATAATTGATCTCGGGGTAATTGACATTCGCCCAATGTGGGGGAGCCATTTCCAGCCATTTGCGATAAGCTTTTAGGCGGAATTCTAGGAGATAGGGAGGCTCTTCCTTTTTGGCCGAGATCGCTCGCACGATCTCTTCGTTCAAGCCTTTGGGCAGCGTATCAGTTTCCACATCGGTTGAAAAACCGTATTTATATTCGGAACTGCTGCGACTAAACATCATCTCTGCTGTCATAAATCCTCAATGCCCTAAAATGGCGGATAAACAATCATACATCCTCTGACTACAATTAGACCAAAAAAAAATCAGAAAATGTTTAAATTTTGTCTATAAAACTCTAGTATAAGACAAAGTTAAAGGGAAAAGCTTACAATTTAAACAATTAATTGTCAATCTATTAAGTCAAGCTCCAGCAGTTCCCGCTAAAAAAACCGTGCCCTTGCCCTTGCCCGAAAATATGGGACTTTACTAAAAAAATGTTGCTAAAGTGATTGCTTTTCCTTGAGAAAGTTTATTTGCGGGAACTGCTGGTCAAATTCACACAAATCACTCTTGCGCACTTTTTGTTCCAGAAATCAAGCAATTTGACTCAATAAAAATTTAGCGTTATAAGCAGAAGCGATCCAATTTGGGAGGTTTCATGAAAATGTTGTTTTATATTACAGTGCGCATATCTGTAAAAACCTTATTCACCCTCTGTCTTTTATTATACTCTATCTCCACACAACCTGCAATAGCGATAACTCCTACTCATCTAGGATTGGAAAAAGACTGTCCTACGGGAGGACAAGAGTGTGCGCTCGAGTATTTCAAAAATCTCACTAAAGGGCTATGTGTGGAAGAGATCATTACGGTTGATCCTAAATATTGGCAAGAAAGCCGCAAAGCTTATCCCCTTCCAGCCTATAAACAAGCGGTCAATATGCCCAAAGAAATCCCGTTGGATCAAATACGCTTCATGCAAGACAGCGCAAGTGGCGATTTTAGTGATGACAAGCATGACATCATCGAAATAGCCCAAAAAATCCGCGATGGGCAAAAAAAAGTAACGGATTTGCCCCCTATTGAAGTTTGGCTAGATGATCACGGCAACATTTGGACGACCAACCACCGACGCTTGATCACGATGCTTATTAGTGGCGTCGTCCAGAAAGCACCTGTGATTTTTGTTGATCAAGCTGTGGTGCAGCAAAATGCCTATGAATTTACCACGACCAATGAGGGTTCAAAAATTATTGTGAAATTGACGGATCAATTGGGTATGGTAGTGGGGCATACCAATCGCTGCGCGAAGGCCATGGGAAAACTGGGTAAAGATTGACCAGCAATTCCCGCTAAAAAGACCCGTGCTCGTGCCCTTGCCCGAAAATATGGGACTTTACGAAAAAAATGTTGCTAAAGTGATTGCTTTTCCTTGAGAAAGTTTATTAGCGGGAATTGCTGAAGATTGACCCCTCATGTTGACTTTGCGCTTGAAAATTGGCTTGTCTAGAAGCGAATTGTTGTCAGAAAACAACCATTTTCTGGCAACGGTTCGATCTTAGGCGCCTCATTTTACTTTTGCAATCGTCTTGGCAGAGGAATAAGCAACCACTCATTCGTGTGCTTAACTCCAGAAACTACCAATCGGCTTTTATGCCGCCAAGTAAGTTATAGGAAGTGGCGTTGGGGGACCACTGCCCTGAGGCTTCGGCAAATAGTTGCAAGCCACAGAAGAGCTGGGCTTCAAAATCAATGGTACCTTCTAGAGTGTTGCGGTCGAGCTGCACCCCATGCACCACAAAATCACTGCCAAATTGTTGGAATTTAGCATTCAGGCTGCTTCCTAAAGACGTGTAACGATAGCGCCATGCCAAATCCACGGCTACTGTGACACAATCCAACGGCATAGTCGTCATATGCACGCCCAAACGGCTATAGGCTGCGCCTCGACTTTTAGAGGCGATGGAAAGATCAATCACCTCACTGCCATGATGCTCGGTGATGCTATGGCGATAGAAATACCCTCCTTCAATGCCTACAAAAGGCTGAATGAGCAGACATTCCAATGCAACATCTACTCCCCCTTCCACATACAGGTTCCCTTGATAAACTTTAGGGGTGCTTTTAGCATGATAGCGTAAGTCCCCCACATGCACATGTCGCTTTAAATGCTGTTCACTATAGCCAAATGTCAAATCGCTCAATACATAGAAACAACGTGGACGGTATAGTCCATAAACGCCACCAAAGGCGTTATACCCCTTGCCTCTGCCTCCTAAGTTGTAATCGAAATGGGTGTTTTCATAGGAAGCTGCACCCCCGAGCGTATATTCTGAATCACAACTCGTTTGCCCTCCCACAGTAATCTCATAACCATTGGCCTCGTAGCCTCTTGCCTTTTTATCTCCATGCACACAACTGTGTTCATAGCTGGAATCCATCCAGAGTCCTGATGAATTTATTGGGGCGCAGCAGCAAGGATCGGTGACAATCAGCGTGCGCACAGGGTTGTATAAGCGCTGAATGAATTTCTGGTTAGCCAATTGCGACTGCACCACCACATTGGAATACTGCTCGCCACTCAGCTGGTCAAGCGCCCTTTGGGCCTGGGTGGGTGGCAAGGTCACCAAAGCATTTAATAAGGCCGCTTCGTCAGGAGTGGGACGGCTGATGCTCTGCAGCTGTGTGGCCACAGCACTTTGGTTAGGTGTTTGTGGGAGGAAGGCCATCTTATTGGTAAAATGCAGAAAGACATTATTGGCATCATAGCTAAGGCTAAAAGCGATCAAGGGGTTATGCGTAATTAAATGCGCATATGTGCCGTCCACACCGCCATCTGCATGCAAAATCGGCATGGTAAAGGCCGCATTGGGCGCCAACTGCTCAACGCCATCATTAAGAGCAGCCACGTCGACGGTAATTTCAGGATCCAAAAAGGCTGGGCCACCCACATGGATGTATGAGGTAACTCCGAGCTCTTCGACAAAAACTTGATAAAGCGTGTGTGATTGCTGCAGCAAATCGCCATGGACAGACAAGGTGCCTGGCGTATTTTGCACATTCGGTATCCCTGGGATAATAGTAACGCCGGTATGGAGGCGAAGTTCCCCTAAAATAGTGCCAGTGCCTGTTAAAATACCTGAGTCAAGGACAGCTAGATCCCCTCCCAAAGTGCTATATAAGGCAAAAATACCATCCAAAATAAGTGTTGTGCCACTAAAACCTGAGCCGTCTGCCCAGAAGTTAAACAAACAGTCATCGGTTTTTCCCACGAGCCCTTTGCCCTGCAATATGCCACTAAAACCATAAAAGAGCTCTCCTCCAGCCGGCTGCGCCAATACAAGCTGAGTGTTATCCCCTGCCATCGTAATGGTAGCAAAGCTAGGAAAACCGCCAGGCCCAAAAAAGAGCCGACTACGATCAAAAAGGGTAATATTAGCTGTGGCAGCTTCAGTAATGTTCACGAAATCGGACCCCACAAAACCTATGAAATTAACTTGTGATTGATCTTTAGCTACAATTGTTGCATTGCCCCCACGCGCTTCTTCCTGAAATAGCAAGAGAGATGAGCCAGTCAACTCGAAAAAAGCATCTCCCGCCGAAGCGAAGTCTATAACAACACTGCCATCATTGCAAAAAATCTTAGGGCTACCCAGCGAGTTGTCTCCCAAAGGAAATGAAGCTGCCTCTACCTTAAGTAGGGCCGAATCGCTGATATTGTAGACAACTTTACCTGAATTGCTGACATCTGGCGATGATTCCACAAAGTGCAAAGTAGCACCTTGCGTGATATCAAAAGTTTGAATCACATTGCTCAAATTTTCTACACCAGTTTCAACAAAAGGATTGTCAGGGTCATCCGGTACCATAATATCAAGTTCAGTAGAAGGTCCTGAAATCGAAAATGTATAAGGCGTGGTATTTGTTTCCTCAAAACGAATGAGATTAGGGGCAAAAGGGTTAGTCACAGGATTCACATTCCTGCCAGTAAAGATGGGAGAGGTCCAGGCGGAGGGAGGAATGGTATTGAAGGCCGCAATATTAGTATCTTTGGGCACGGTGCCAGTATTCCAATTCGTAGGGTTATCTAAACGTGCATCTTGGCCCCCAATTTTCCAAGAAATTTCCGTTTCTGGTGGAGGTGGTACATCTCCAAAAACCGCAGATGCCGAGATAATAAGAGTGAAGACGCCGATCATTTTGTGCATAATCTGATACCTGATTTCCAAATTTAATCTCCTGGGCAAATGCCGCTGCTGACTTGATTAATATTTCCAGTAAGGATTGCCGGCACGCTGTTGTCATGTTGTTCCAAGTTAAGCACTGCCGTTGCTGAATTATTGGCAACGTGGTAACCAGGGTATGTATTGTTAGACAGGCATACTGATAGCTCTCCAGTCGCTGTAGGATCATTGCGGGCGCCATGGCCGATTGAAGCAAGCTTATTGTTTTGAATAATAGCGGTTAGCTTGCCTGGGCCGTCATGCTCCACACTTATGCCGCCAATTCCATCCTGCGTTGACGACAACACATTCCCGTCGAACGTTATTTTACACTCCTTAGTGGACTGGCCAATGAAAAAATAGCCATATGGTAGATTCGTCTCGTTGTTCGTCACCACGCCCGTAAATTGCACGCCCGTAAATGGGTCATCGCCAACTTGTAAAGAGATTGCATTCCCGCTGAAAGAATCCTGTGACGAACCAAACAAAGTGTTATTATCTACCAATAGCTCAATAATTGACTCGTCAAAAAATACACCAGCAACACCACCTGCGGACACAGTCTTACTGGAGGTATTGTCTCGGAAGGTCATCTTAAGTCGCGATTGAGCAAATGTGTGCATAAATAGGGTGTGTCGGTCACCATCAGCAATACTCTGTAAAGGTTGGAATCCTGAAAAAGTGTTGTCGCTGATTTCAAAATTAGCGGTGGATTGGTCTTGTGTAAACAATATTATTCCTTTACCACCGTTTACAAATGCATTCTTGGTGATCTCACATACCAAATCTGCTCTATCATTATTCGAAATGGTAATATGTTGATACTCTCTAAAATAAGGTTGATTTCGGAAATGCTTTGCGGTGAAGGTATTCGCGGTGACAGTCAAATGAGTTGGTCGTAAATTTCCGAATTGGACAGCTCCCCTTTGATTATGGATGATGTTATTCGCTAATAAGATCTCTCGGTTGGCGTTATCACTGGTAATGTCCACGATGGCAATCCCAGCATTAACCAGGGCATTTGGCAATTCCAGCAGCTGATTATCCGTTATGGCAATTTTTCCACTGGCATCCTGTAATAGAATTTGAAAAACGTTTTGAGCAGGTCCACCAAAAAAACCGAAAGTTACCGGTAAAAAGGTACTTATGGTCATGAGATTATGATTGATGTTGACATCGGTAAAGGTGTCCCCAAATATTCCAAATTGGCTATTGCCGATGTGGATCCCGGAAACTTCATTGTGATTGGCAAGTATGACAGCCGCATCGAATATATTAGTAATGGTGATCAGCGGCATCTCTGTACCTTGCGCCGGAATGACGAATGGTCCGTTAGTCGTGGCAATCGTATGGTCAATGCTGGCGCCCCAAAGAGCTTGGTTATCTTGTAGGGTAATGCCATTATTCATGCCTCTATCACTACCATCCCCTGCATACACATAAAGCACATCGTTGGGTTTCGAGGCATCTTGGACCTGCCCAAGTGATGGAAATGGGTGTTCAAAAGTGCCATCGACAGCGAAATGACTGGTATTATCGACGAACCAGAATTTGAGCGGCTTTCCGGTCGTGGCATCGCGTGCCTTGGACTTAGCCCGATGGCGGTCGACCACAATAATCTCTTGTCTGGCGACAGGCTTTAGGGATTTAGTATGCAGAAGTGCGTTGTCAGCATAACAACAATGGATATTATTTTGCTGTGTGCAACCCGCCCCTGGACCAAATGGCACTTGAATACTCAACATCCCTTGTACAAGGCCCTTAAAGAGACGGTCGTACGAACCACTCACCTCTAGCTTGAGATAATTCCAAGCGTTGAGATCAATCCGCGCTTTACCCCCAACGGTATGCTTATGGGGGCCGATAAAGTAATAAGGGCCGATGCCACAATATAGAGAAAAATCTTGCCATTGAGCTAAGGAAGAGCCTAGCTCGGCATCGATGCCGCGCAAGGCAATTTCCTGTTTGTGGCTAATGAGCGCATAGTGCCCTTTAAAACCGCTAAACTGGTAATCATAGCGGTGTGAGGTGGTGCGGCCGACTGGCAGATAGGCGTTGAGACGGAAATCCCACGCACACCCCAGAGATTCAAGGCCGAGGCCTATTTGATTGAATGCGCGATGGTGCGTGTCGCGGTAGTCGTAAAAGAGATTTGCCCCCCATACTCTGGTGTCGACGTAGCGCAGACCTAAGCCCGCATTGGCGGCTAATTTACCATTATCAAATACATGTCCACGCAGATCGGCAAAAGGCACCCATGAGTGTTGAAAACTGTCGGGTAACGCCAGGAAGAAGTCGGCGGAGGTGTAGCCTGTCTGATACCCAATCCCTTTGCCTTCAATGTGCGCGACTTCAAAGGAAAGGGGCGGAGGTTGATCTCCACCTTCCCAAGAAAAAAGCGTTTGTGAAAGGCTTAGCAAAGTCAATACTGACAGGGAGTGTTTATGAATGCTTTTCATCTGTTATCCTAAAAGGAAAAAATTTCCATAATTAGGAGTAAAGTATTAAGTACACTTATAAGCTGTCAACTTAAATTTCTTATTTACCGTTTAAAAACATTCATATGCGGTATCGCTGATCATCGAGATTGGTTGCTAAGAGGTTGGTAGTTAAACCTAATCCTTATTTATGTTTCTTATTATGGGGTGTAAATTTTGGGCTATTATTGGGTGTAACTCTTCTCATATCGACACTATAGTCAAATATACACCCACCCGAGACTTTTTTCAAATCGTCATCAGAGAGTTCTGCTTCCTTTTTTTTCAGATCTCCTTTCTCTGATGCTATTTTTTCTTGTGGTACTTTTTTGAATTCTTTACCTTCATTCATAGCTGCCTTCCTTGTTGTTAAACAAAACAACTTCACTTCTTCCCTATGCTAATAATAACATGTTTTTTAATTATAATAACATTTGTTTTTACATTTGTTTTTAACGGGCAAGCCTGGGCTGTCAAAAATCGGACTCATCACAAATTAGAGTACCGCCCTGTTTGAACGCGAAGGTCGCGAAGCCAGCGAAGATAACGCGAAGATTTTTCTCCTCTGGAAATGCTCTTGCAAATTCATGAAGCTTAAATTATTTATTATCTAAAATCAACGAGGTTGTCTGTTGGGTTGTTGATTAATTTCAAGGAGAAGTTGGTCAAAGATGGTATCAAAAGATTTGTCTTGAGCAAGTACTTCCAATAAATAAAAACCATCTTCGCGCTGTCTTCGCTGGCTTCACGGCCTTCGCGTTCAAATAGGGCGGTACGCTAATTTGTGATGAGCCTTTTTTTACTCCTTCCCAGCAGCCATCTTCACGGCTTGCGCATAGCTCTCTGTGCGCAAGCTATCCATCGCATAAGTATATGAGTTGAGCGTTCCGTAGATAATAACCCCATCCATCGATGTGATCGAGGCTATATTATCTAAAGAGGGGTAGACAAAATATCCAGGGTTTGGCTGAACGCGAATGCGCAAGACGACATCTTCTAAGGTCAAAGGGAAAGTAGTAAAACAAGCCTGAAATTTTTCGGGATGCGCATTCATGCCATCGATAAAAGTCCCCACCAAGTAAGTGATCATCTTGCGGGCATAAGGAATATCTACCTTATCGTCGAGTTCGAAGAGCAATGCCAGTTTAGTGACCTTGCCACCACACTGTGCTTCAGCATTTTTAGCCACCAATTTAAGGCGCGGATTAAACTTTGACTGCTCTATGGCAAAACAATCGATGTAGTGATCAATGGCTGTCGGCAACCCTAATAATGGGGTCAAGACAGTATCTTCTTCCTCAGCCACTACATTCATGCCGTGCAGCAACACCATCAACCAGGCTAAAATTACATAGATACGCACTTTCATTACGGAATTACCTCTTCTGTTTGTTCTTGTTTAATCACAACTTCGCCATTTCTTCAACCGGTTTTTTTCTGGGTAAATAATTTGCCGGCTTATATAGTAAAACTTTAAATGCGTATTTTCGAGAATGATGATGTCACAACTTTTTTGCAGGCTTACTTTTTTTCTTGGAGTGATGGCACTAGCTGCTACAGGCAGTACCTGCGGCAACGAATTCGTCCCGGTTCCTACTCCTTTTGAAATCATCTATGTAACGCCATACGAAGTACTTTCCACCCCCTATGGTAGCTACTATCGAAATCCGTCGGGGGAATATGAAAAAGTCCGTTCCATCTCACGCGATGGCAACGGCACATATGTCATTAAAGTGACTATGCAGTGCCCTATTTGCGGTAAATGTTACGCAGGTACCACACCCGATGAAGGTTATTGCTGCCCTCTAAACGAAATCGAAGTTTACCCCCATATATGGTTACCCTCAGATGTATGCAACTCACAAGGAGTCATGGAATGACTAGATTCCCCTTATTCAAAATCATAGGCCTAATCCTTTTTTTAGGAGGGACAGGGCTGTCTCCAACAAAAGCTCTCGCAGCCCCTTTAAATACGGCTTCGGTTGCTGCCATGTCAACTGAACATTTGGCACTTTCGCCCTTAATGGGTTTTGCATGCAACTTCAGCACGCAGTATATCGTTTATATCGATGGTTGGTCGAAAGAGCGTGTTTTAGCCATGCCGAAAGGGGAACGTCCGATGCCTGCAGTCTATTTAAAGCCTTGGTATATGGCTGTGGAGTTAATGCGTTTTAAAGATGGAGGTTCTTGGCTGGTTACTGCTGATATTTTAGAGCAGTTCGGCCGTGAATTAATTGGCAGAGCAGATGGGCAGTTCATCATGCCTAGATCTGAAATGGATGAGGTATTGAAGTTGGCAAATGGCGATATCGCAATTGTTGAGGAGGAATTAGGCATTCCAAACGGCCTGTGGACAAATAAAAAAATAATCCGTATCGACGTTCCCTTTCCGCAAAACCAAAATATACGCATTCCTAGTGGCAATGAAGTGGGAGCTAATACTGATTGGTTGCCTGGGGGGCAATTGCCAAAAGGGTACTACGAAGCTATTATAGATCGAATTCCTAAAGGATGTTATTTAGAAACACCCCTAGACTTCCGTTCTCAACAGAAGCCGTAAAACCTCAAGGTCAGCCCTAAAGAGAATGTGAAGATATACAACATTTGGAGCTAAAGTCCACAGCAATTGGCGAAGGACTTTAGTGTTGAAAATATGGGTTCATCCGGTTTAATAGGACTTTCTCCTGAAGAAATTTATTGCCAGGCGAAGCTCATCTCTTTGTAGCCCGTAGCTAAGGCTTGCGAGCGCAGCGCAGACAGCCGCAGCTACGGGAATGTTAAGTGGAATGCTCAACCCCGTAGGGGTTCTTCTCTTTTAAGATATACGATAGAAAGAGAAGAACCCCTACGGGGTTGATGCTGCAATTCATTTTCCCGTAGCTGCGGCGGTCTACGCTGCGCTCGCAAGCCTTAGCTACGGGCTACAAAGAGATGAGCTTCGCCAAGAGATTTTAACAAGGTCCTGCAATTCTCGATGAAGCATAAACAAGAAACATCATTGGTTGGATAGTGAGTCCTACAAAACCGGATGAACCAGAATATGACAACGACAGCAAATCCTACATATGTAATCATCGGCGCAGGACGTGTAGCAAGCCACTTCACCCACTATTTTAATTTGCTTAAATTGCCCTTTAACAATTGGTCGCGCGCCCAAGATCCTGCTGGAAAAGACTTATCGACACTTGTGCAAGGTGATGTGAGAGTCTTGTTGGCGATCAAAGATTCAGCTATCGAAGAATTTGTTTCGATGCATCCCTGCCTGCACGGCAAACTATGCTTGCATCTTTCAGGTCACTTATCCACACCATTAGCCTATGGAGCACATCCGCTGTTTACCTTTGGGTCTGATTTGTATGAGTTAAGTGCTTATCAACACATCCCTTTTATTTTGGAAACAGGGGGGCCCTCTTTTGAAACACTGCTACCTGGATTGAAGAATCAACATTACACCATCGACAAATCGTTAAAACCGCTTTATCACAGCCTATGTGTTTTGAGCGGCAATTTTTCTTGTCTCCTGTGGCAAAAATTTTTTTCTGAATTAGAAAAAACTCTACATCTGCCAAAAGAGGTCGCGTTCTCCTATTTACAGCAGATTGCCAACAACCTGCAAAAAGATTCAGAAAGTGCACTGACTGGTCCATTGGTGCGCGGTGACAAAGTCACCATTGCAACCAATCTAAAAGCTTTGGAGGGAGACCCCTTTCAAGGTGTTTATCAGGCTTTCGTCGATATGTACGAAAAAACAAAACAGAAGTAGGACAAGAGTTTGTGAAAATTATTAAGACGATCAAAGAGATGCAAGCCTGGTCTAGACATCAGGTTAAGATAGGTAAGTCCATCGGTTTTGTGCCAACGATGGGGGCTCTCCATGCAGGTCACAAAAGCCTCTTAGAACGAGCACGTCTGGAAAATGATATTGTCGTGTCATCCATTTACATCAATCCCACCCAGTTTGGATCACAAGAAGATTTAGCCAGATATCCACAGACCTTCGAAGCTGATAGGCAGCTGTGTGAAGCTGCAGGTGTTGATTGTGTGTTTGCCCCAGAGAATGTCTATGAATCCGATTCACAAACATGGGTAGTTGTCGAAAAATTACAGCAAATGCTTGAAGGGAAGAGCCGGCCAGGACACTTCAATGGGGTTGCAACAGTGGTGACAAAACTCTTCAATATCGTGCACCCTACAAGAGCTTATTTTGGACGCAAAGATGCTCAACAGCTAGTCGTCATTAAGACGATGGTGAAAGAGTTAAATATGGATTTGGATATTATCCCTTGCGATACTGTGCGTGAAGCAGATGGTTTGGCGATGAGCAGTCGCAACCGCTTTTTATCCCCAACAGAACGACAACAAGCCTTATGTATCTATCGCGCCTTAACGTATTGCCGCCAGCAAGTGGAAAACGGTGAAAGAAATGCCTCCAAATTGGTTGAAGGCATGCACCGTATACTCACCATAGACATTGATTATGTTGTCATCGTTGATGCGCAGTGCTTGGTTCCAATAGCAATTTTAAAAGATGATGTTTTGGTGGCAATCGCTGTCAAAGTGGGCAGCGTGAGGCTCATTGACAATATCAACTTTACGGGATTGTCATAAAATGAACAAAAGCAAAAAGAGCATTTTAGAAGGCAAACGCATTCTTCTAGGAATCACTGGCGGCATTGCGGCTTATAAGGTGCCGGATCTTGTGAGGTTACTGATCAAAGCTAAGGCCGATGTGCGCGTAGTAATGACAGATGCCGCTCAACAATTCGTCACGCCTTTGACCATGCAGGCCATTTCACAACACGTTGTGGCAACAGACCTTTTTGATCTTTCCCAAGAAGCAACTATAGGACATATTGAGCTGGCCGATTGGGCTGAATTATTGGTGATCGCACCCGCTACGGCTGATGTGGTGGCGCGGCTCGCTCTAGGCTTTGCTAATGACCTATTAACAACCATTGCGTTAGCTTGTCAGGCCCCTCTTTTGATTGCACCCGCTATGAATGTCAACATGTGGCAGCACCCCGCAACGAAAAATAACGTCGCTGTATTGACTGAAAGAGGGGCCGAAATTGTAGGACCAGGACATGGTGAGTTGGCTTGTGGGTGGGTCGGCTCTGGCCGTATGAGCGAGCCTGAAGAGATCTTAGAAGGATGCTGCCGAGCGCTTGGTCCTCAAGATCTAAAGGGCCTGCGTATATTGGTGACGGCAGGTCCTACCTATGAAGCGCTTGATCCTGTGCGTTTCATCACCAATCGTTCAACAGGCAAAATGGGGTACGCCCTTGCACAAGCAGCAGCCTGGAGAGGTGCAGATGTAATTCTCGTAAGCGGTCCTACTGTCCTTCCCACCCCGGTAGGCGTCAAAAGAATCGATGTGGAAAGCGCAAGAGAAATGCACGACAAAGTAGTAGCTCATCGAAGTGATGCAGATGTGATCGCCTTGGTAGCTGCTGTTGGAGATTATCGACCACAAGTGGTCTCTACAAAAAAACTGAAAAAAACAGCTCTGGGGAATACTCCCTCAATACAATTAGAAGAAAATCCAGACATCTTAAAAGAACTGGGTGCTAAGAAATGGGTTGGAAAAAGGAAGCCCCCTTTTTTGATCGGCTTTGCAGCAGAGACAGAAAATATCGAACAACATGCCGCCGCCAAATTTCAAGCTAAAGGCTGCGATTTAATGATTGCTAATGACATCAGTGAAGCAGGCTCCGGATTTAAAACAGACACCAATCGTGTATATATTGTCAGCAATCATAGAGATAAAGCAGATAAACCAACAGGAGAATGGCTTCCAAAGATGACCAAAGCTGAGGTGGCAAATGCTATCCTCGATAAAATGATAAATATTTTAAATCCTTGATTTGATTGGAAGCATCAATGGACCAAACAACAGCGTTTATAGATCCTTATGGAAACAATGAACAGGCCATCAGCCAGCTCGTGCACCGTGTTGTCGATTTGGTTATTAGTGAAACGGCGAAAGCTAGTGAGCGGCAGCCTCTCCCCCATATGAAAGGGTTGTGGCGCCCTACACAAATGCCTCAAGAGCCTGTGCCTCTTGAGACAATTTTCGACAACCTCAAAGTATTGATCCATCACGCTATGAATCCTGCCCATCCAGGCTATATGGGACATATGGACCCACCACCCGCGACTTTTTCCATTTTGGGCGATATCGTTGCTTCGGTCCTAAACAACAACATGTTGTGTTTTGAGATGGCTCCAAGTTTTACAGTGCTAGAGAAAACACTACTCAAGCAATTTGCTAAAACATTTGGTATGTCTGACGAAGCTGGCGGCATCATGGTTAGTGGGGGGAGTTTAAGCAATCTAGCTGTCATCTCACTCGCGCGCAACGTGAGATTTTCCACCCATAAGGGTGGATTAGCCATGTTGAATCGTCCGCCCGTCTTATTTGCATCCACAGCCGCCCATACTTCGATACACAAGGCGGCCATGCTTTTAGGATTAGGGATTGATGCCGTCATAAATATACCCACCGATAAAAACGGACGGATGGATGTCATCGAGCTGGAACGGCAAGTGCTGTTAAGCAAGGAACAAGGCAAAATCCCATTCTGCGTCGTTTGTACAGCTGGTACGACAATTACAGGCATGATCGACCCCATTGGACCCATCCATGCAATCGCCAAAGCCCATGATCTTTGGATGCATGTCGATGCTGTATATGGAGGTGCTTTAATTTTTTCCGAAAAACACCGCCATCTATTAAATGGCATCGAAATGGCAGATTCCATAGCGTTCAACCCACAAAAATGGTTGTGCGTTACAAAGACTTGTGCCATGTTTCTTATTAAAGATATTTCTTTACTTGAACGTGCTTTTCGCATTCCAGCCCCTTATATGTCGGACCACGATGAAGGGCCTAATTTGGGAGAAATATCGATTCAAGGGACGAGATATCCCGATATTTTGAAGCTATGGCTTTCGCTCCAATATTTCGGTATCAAAGGGTGGAGCCAACTTGTTGATACAGGCATGATGTTGAAAGAATTTTTCTTAGAAGAAATACATAAACGCCCCTTTCTTGAGTTATCGTGTAAGCCAGATGTCAATGTTATTTGTTTTAGAATTAAAGCCGAAGGGCTTACCACAGCAGAATTAAATGAGAAGAACAAAGCTATGCAGCAGCATTTATTAAAAGAGAGCATGTTCTTGTCTTTGCCCGACCTCCATGGGCAAACATGGCTAAAAGTTGTGCTGATTAATCCAAATGTTACCAAAACAGTCATCAACAAGTTATTTGCCAGTATCGATAAATTTATTGAAGGAGTCCCTGTATGATCAATGTACTCGAATTTCAGAAAATGAAAAATGAAGGCAAAAAGATCTCTATGATCACCTGCTATGATGCATGGTCGGCGAAAATCATCGCCAAAACAAATATCGACTGTATTTTAGTTGGTGACAGCTTAGCCATGGTCATGCATGGGTATAAAACCACTATCAATGCCACCGTCGACCTCATGTATACACATACACAAGCAGTTTCCAGATGCGCTTCCAATAAGTTTATTATCGGTGATATGCCCTTTCTATCTCACCGAAAGGGCCTTTCCTATATGATGGAGACGGTTCAAAGATTAGAGCAAGCGGGCGCACAAGCTGTCAAATTAGAAGGCGCCGCCGGACATTTAGATTTAATCACACATGTCGTTGAATCGGGAGTTCCTGTGATGGGCCATTTGGGATTGACTCCTCAGTCCGTTAATCTAATCGGAGGATATAAAGTCCAAGGTAAAGGAAAGCATGCTGGTGAAACTATTTTAGAACAGGCGTTAGGACTGCAAGAAGCTGGATGTTTTGCTCTTGTATTAGAATGTGTACCTCACGCTCTGGCCAAAGAAATCACCGAAAAACTATCCATTCCAACTATAGGCATTGGTGCTGGACCCGATGTAGACGGACAAGTTCTCGTGCTGCATGATATGTTAGGATTGGATGACCATCGACCAAAGTTCCTAAAAACATATCTGGATGGCAAAGACCTCATTCACAATGCGCTAAACACTTATGATGAGGAAGTAAAAAAAGGCGTATTTCCCGCTATAGAACATTGTTATTGATTGGTTCTTTGACATGATTAAACAGACTTACCTTTCTCCCCATTTGGTAATTGATATTGGAAATACTAAGATTGGTGGCGCCGTTTTTGCTGGCGACGAGTTGATCATGAAATTTAGATTCCGCAGAAGCGCTCATTGGACCGAAGAATTGTCCCGCAGCTTAATCCACTGTGGAAAGCTATCTGGTGCATTGGTCAGCTCAGTATTTCCAGCCATTAATCCCACTGTCATGCAAATGTTAAGCTCATTGAAGATTCCTGTGACCTTTGTTGAAGATCTAAAACTCACGATAGATAACCATGGACATAATGTGGGCTCAGATAGGTTAGCAGATGCTTATGGGGTCATGAAATTGCACCCTGGCAATGCTATTACCATCGCCGTTGGAACAGCCTTAGTCTTCAATGTAATCAAAGGAAATGCGTTTTACGGAGGTGCCATCTGCCCTGGAATGGGCATGGGATTAAGAGCCCTGGCAGAGCACTGCGCATTGCTGCCTTTAGTGGAAATCACCAAACCTACAGTTGTTTGTTCGAATGAGACAGAAGGGAACATGCGAAGTGGAATTTATTATGGGCTTTTAGGTACAATTGAGCGCCTGATTAAGGAATTAAAGCACGAGTGTTTTGCTGATAGCACCGCCTGCGTAGTGATGACAGGTGGATTATTTTCGGGAACCCAAGGGGAGTCTACAATTTTAGGTACCCAACTAAAGAGAGATCTAGGTAATATTGTAGATCATCTAGAAGTTGATTTAACATCTATTGGCTTAAACGAGATTTACAAAAAGCACTTGTAAGAGAAGCAAATATCTATGTTTACAGGCATTGTACGTGGCATTGGAAAAATAACAGAAGCGCACCACATTCCAGGAAGAATGCGTCTTGGTGTATCCATGGAAAAGTCACTCTCTGCAAATGTTGAAACAGGTGCTAGCATTGCCATCGATGGGGTATGCCTGACGGTAGTATCTACTGATCAAAATGTGGTGCATTTTGACGTGATCCAAGAAACCCTCGATCGTACCACATTGCGCCTTTTGGCCCCTCATCACCAAGTCAATATCGAGCGATCAGCACGTCTTGGAGATGAAATCGGAGGACACCTCCTCTCTGGGCATATCTATGGAACAGCGAAAATATTTTCTATTGAAAAAGAGAACAATAACTGCGTTGTCACCCTGCAGTGTGCGCCAGCCTGGACCAAATACCTGCTACCAAAAGGGTATATTGCTTTAAATGGGGCCAGCTTAACACTTGTGGATGTGCATAAAGATACAGGGCTTTTTACCGTTCACCTTATTCCTGAAACGTTGCAACGCACCACGTTTGGCACAAAAAAGGTGGGAGATATAGCGAATGTCGAATTAGATTCTCAAACACAGGCCATTGTAGATACTATTGAGAGGATTTATGCTAACAGATCCACCAACTGATGGTCTGGATTTTGTTTGATCGCATATTGTTTTTCCCACGGCTCACCAAACAGGACAATGGGGTGTTCATTGCGGTCGCGCACAATCATCGCGCTTGAAGTTTTTTGGAATGTCTTTAGATCCCCTAACAGCCAAGCACTGCAATGGTAAGGCAGGTTGTTAACGAGTGTTTCCACACCGTATTCGTCGCGCAGTCTATACTGCATCACCTCGAATTGCAATTGTCCTACAGCGGCAAAGATGAGGTCGCCACTCAAATCATAGGGACGCAACAGCTGGATAGCCCCTTCTTCAGTTAGCTGCAATACCCCTTTATCAAAGGCTTTGCGTTTGCCGATATCCTTAGGGTTCACTCTTGCAAAAATTTCGGGTTGGAATTTAGGCAGCGGCTTAAAATTGAAGCCACCAGATAGAGAGATCGTATCACCCACAGAGAAAACGCCGGGGTTGATCACACCAATAATATCACCAGCAAAGCCGGTATCTAATGTGGTCCGTTCTCCTGCCACCATGCCATGTGGACGGGAAAGTCGCACTTCACGTCCTAGTCGATGGTGTTTAACTACGAGGTCGCGCTCAAATTTCCCTGAGCACACGCGTAAAAAAGCCATGCTGTCGCGGTGGCGTTTGTCCATGTTGGCTTGAATTTTAAATACATAGGCACTAAAGGGATGGGTGATTGGATCGATCAGCACCTCTTCGCCGTTATTGCGATCAGCTACGCGTGCTTGAGGTGGAGGAGCTAGATCCACGAAAGCATCAAAGAATGGCTCTACGCCAAAATTAGTCAACGCAGACGCAAAGAAGACAGGCGTAACGCTTCCTGCCAAAAAGTCATCATGGTTAAATGCATTGCCCGCCATATCGAGCAACTCCAACTCTTGCTTCAACTTATTGACTTCAGCAGCCCCTAGTAGGGCTTCGATTTCAGGACTATCTATGGGATATCTGGCGACATCAGCTCGCTGTGCACCGCCAACAGAAGTCTTGCTAAAAATCAAACACTCTTTTGTGGGGCGATCGTAAACTCCTTTGAATTCACGTCCTGTGCCTATAGGCCAATTGATGGCACTTGAATGGATCTGCAGCACATTTTCCACTTCGTTCATCAAATCCAAAGGATCAAGTCCTGGCATATCCATTTTATTGATAAAAGTAAGTACGGGAATACGTCTGAGGCGGCATACCTCAAACAATTTACGCGTTTGCTTTTCCACGCCTTTTGCAGCATCAATCACCATAATCGCACAATCGGCAGCGGTCAGCGTGCGATAAGTATCTTCTGAAAAGTCTTCGTGACCTGGCGTGTCCAAAACATTGATGACGGTATCTTTATAGATGAACTGCATGGCTGAGGCTGTGATAGAAATCCCACGCTCTTGCTCCATTGCCATCCAATCGGATGTAGCTGCTTTGCGTCCTTTACGGCCGCGCACCATGCCAGCTGTATGTAGCATACCAGAATAAAGCAAAAGCTTTTCGGTCAATGTGGTTTTGCCGGCATCAGGGTGGCTGATAATAGCAAAAGTACGACGTTTATTAATTTGATCATTAAGTTGTTGTTGGGTTAACGCATCACTCATTAGGTGTCATCTCATAAGATTGAAAATCAAAGCTACAGTGTACCTCATTCTTTCTTTTTCAGCTATTCTAAGCGGATACATTTATCTTTCTATTTTTATTAGACATCTTGCATAACCTACATTTCCCGTGCCCGTGTGCGTGCCCGTGCCCGAAAAATTAAGTTTCTAATGATTAAGTTTTCAATTCCCTGTAACATTTAAGGTAATCAAGCCGAATTGGCAGGTAATTTCGGGCACGGGCACGCACACGGGCACGGAATTTAGATGATGCAAAAAAATGGATAGCCTATGGATCAAGAAAGTCTGTATCAAGAATCGGAAGAGATCCAAGCGCAAAGTGTTGAATATGCTCAATTCTATGCGCTAACCGAGGGAGTACATCTTAAAGAGATCACAGCGGAGCTGCTAAGTAGTGCTTTTATTAAAGAAGGCCAAAAACAAATCTTACGCAAGCTTAACCGCCGCGTTTTTGTTTTCACCTATCCGAGCGATGGCTTGAAAATTAAAGGATTGATTAGCTTTGTATCTGAGCCGCAACACAATCCAACATTACTCTTTTTGCGCGGTGGCAACCGAACTTTTGGCATAACAAATCCCGCCAGCGATTTAATGTCAGTAGGAGATTACACGGTGATCACCACCACTTATCGGGGAGGTGTTAGTGAAGGACACGATGAATTTGGCGGTAGGGATGTCGATGATGTTAAAAATTTAATCCTCTTCTTACCCGAATTGGCAAAACAACTCGATCTGCCTTTTAAACAAGAAAAAATGTTTTTATTAGGTAGGAGTCGAGGGGGGATGGAAATGTTTTTGACCCTAGCGCGCTTCCCAGAACTCCAAGCGCGCTTTGCCAAAATTGTCTCTCTTTCAGGTCTGTTGGATCTACGCGAAACGATAGCGAAGCGTCCTGATATGAAACAAATGTTTATCGACGACTTCGGCTTGGTGGTGGGGAGTAATGAAGAACAATGGATAAGCTGGCGAGATCCCCAACTCACAGCATCTAAAATCGATCCCACACTGCCCATTCTAATTATTCAAGGCACTGATGATAATCGCGTTTCCCTTGCCGAAGGCTATCATATGGTAAGTCAATTGCAATCCCATGGCTGCCATGTTTCTTACTTGGAAATCAAAGGGGCAGATCACTGCTTAGCAAACCAAGATAACTACGTCGCGCTGATTTTAGATTGGCTTAATATTGACCCCAAAAAAATGGTCAGCTAAATGCTGAATGGAGTATGCTTTTTGCTACTACAATCAGATCAGCCATCTTTATGGAAAGCAATCTAAAAGTTTTTTTTAGTAATCGTGTTGAAACACTGTTTCAAAGTCTGCAAGGGCAGCTATTCGCGCACTCGCATCCATTGACAAAGCGCATCCTGATCGTGCCGAGTGCCGCCATGAAATCGTGGTTGATGCTTCAAATGGCCCAGACTTCACAACACGGCATCGCGGCAGGGATTGAAATGGGCTTTGTCGATCCCTCATTACGGCGGCTCTATACACTGTTACACTTAGGAGCAACAGAAGGTCTTTGCGAGTCCTCGGAGCTGGAGTTGGCTCTTGCGATTGAGAGCCTCATTGCTGAGATGATTCAGACATTTGCCTTGTTGCCTTTGCAAGAGCAGACGACTTTGCGCCCTTTACTCGCATATCTTGGGGTTGCGCCGCTCAATGAGAGCTTCCTTTCTAGGCGCAGTGCTAAACGTATTGGGGCCTTGTCCCAGACTTTAGCCAAACTTTTTGTCGATTATGGAAAATATGGGGGCAAGATGCTGGCTGAGTGGGCGGCAGAAAATTCCCACGGGAAAAATAGTGGATGGCAGCAGCTGCTGTGGCATAAACTTGAGAAGCTCTTTCAGAGCTGGCAATATCCTTGTCGAAAATTTGACAGTTTTGACATGACTGCAGATTTTGCAGCCGATGATTTGCAAATCCACCTTTTTGGTTTAAGTTATTTGGCTCCCATATATCATCGTTTTCTGATGCAGCTGTCTAGCAGGGTACCTGTCTATTATTACATGTTGTCGCCTTGTCAGAAATTTTGGCATGATGTGTTGTCGGACAAAGAAAGTTTGCGTCTCAAGAAGTTCTGGCAAAGGCGGCAGGTGGCTTTGTCCCAGCAGGAAGCGCTTGAAGACTTTTTGCGCGATAATAATCCGTTGTTGGCGAATTTCGGCAAGTTGGGACGTGAAATGACCATGCAGCTCGATGCCAGTGATCCTCAAGTTGAAGATTGCTATTGTCTGCCTCATAGTGTAGTCACAAAAGAAGCATATAATGATTTGCTGACTCCTGAAGTCAATCTAGAGGGCGGGGCTACTGCTCACATGACATTATTAGAAGCTCTTCAAGCCGATGTGGTCCTTTTGCGTAATCCTGAGGAATCGGAAAGGATTGCTTTTAGTGCTTATGATGGCAGTGTGCAGATTCATGCGGCACCAAAGCCTATGCGTGAAGTGCAAGTGATCTATGATACGATTTTATCTATCATTGAAAAGCATGCCCATGATTCTATCCCTATCACTCCAGGTGATGTGGTCGTGATGGCTTCCAATCTCACGACATATGAACCTTTCATTCATGCCGTCTTCGAATCGCAAGAGAGCTGCCTCGCGGCACATCTCATCGATGTGCAGCGCCCAGCACAAAATACTTTCGTGCAAGGTTTTTTACATTTATTGCGTTTGCCACAAGGGCGTTGGGAGATGGCTTCGTTGCTGCGTCTCTTTGAATTTCCATCTTTTCAAGCTAAGCATCACATCAAGCCTGAAGATGTACAACTGTTGCATCAATGGGTGCGCGCCGCTGATATCCGTTGGGGGAAGGATCCTTCCCATCGCAATGAGCTACTCAAGCGCGATCATTGTGCGAAAGATATGGATAGCGATTGTTGGCAAGGCACGTGGGAACATGGTTTGGGTCGATTGCTTGAAGGATTGGCCATGCTTTCACCGGTTGTTATGGCAGATGTCGATTTAGCTTACGCCCCCATTGAGAGAATTGATGCTAGCCAAGGCGAGTTGCTTGGGAATTTTTTACGCCTGTTGCGTGCTTTACAGACTGATTTAAAGCCGCTGATGGGTGATATGCAACTTTCGCTCACCGATTGGTCGGCCTATCTTAAGTGCTTGTGTGATGCCTATTTCGTAGCAGGTAGAGAAAAAGAGGAGGATGAAGGAAGCAATCTGGTGCTGGCACAACTCGCCACCTTAAAAAATGTCGATGCGCGCATCAAAGACAGAACTTTTGCTTTCCATTCGATCCAACGCCATCTGGAAAAGGCCTTTCAAACGCATACGAGTATCTATCGTGAATCAAATTTACAAGCCGTGCGCTTTTGTTCATTATTGCCTATGCGTGCTGTGCCAGCCAAGGTGGTCATTCTCATGGGAATGGGTGATGGTGAATTTCCACGCAGTGAGCAGGCTCTTTCCTTAAATTTATTAGCAGAACATGCTCAAGGGGATTATTACCCTTCACAGATGGATTTCGATCGCTATCTCTTTCTAGAGGCGTTGTTGTCGGCGCGTAACTATTTTATTTTGAGTTATGTCTCACAAAAACCCGGTAATGCCCTAAACCTATCGCCATCCTTGTTAGTCACCGAACTCCTTTCATATTTAGATAAAGCCTACAGCATACCTAAGGGATTGCTTTCTCAACAGTGTTGCCGCAACCATATGCTTTTTGCTTTTCATCACACCTACTTTTCTGCGGACAAAGCATTCCAGAGCTATTCTTTGAATCACTATCGCGCGGCTACTGCCTACTATCACCAAGAGAAAAATCCCTCTCATACATTCTTGCAAAACTTTTTACCACAAACGATGGTCAGCGATATGTCGTCCCAGGATATCGTCATCGACCTGGCTGATCTCTCCGCTTTTACACGCAGTCCTTTGAAAGTCTATTTAAATAAAGCTCTTGATATCTATCTCGATCGTTCCAGCGACAGGGTACTAAAAAAGCATGAAGACTTATTGCTATCACCACTGGGCAATGCCATCCTCTTAAAAAATGCCATGCGCACTCCCGTAGATGCTGTGTTAACGCATGCCAAGAAAAGTGGGGCGTTGCCGAGTGGACCATTCAGAGCGCTAGAAGTGGCACGTTTCAAACGTGAAGTCGATGTGGTAAAGAACAACCTCGATGCACATGCCATCGCTCCAGATGCACTCTTTAGCTTAGAGTTTAATGCGCGCTACACAGAAGTCAAACAAGTCGCTACTGGCTGGCAAATGCCACCTCTGCATTTAGAAGTGCCTCAGGTGGGTAAAGTAAAACTAGTAGGTAGACTAGAAACTGTTTCCATGCAAGGCTTGGTGGTGTTGGCTGAGGATGATATCAAAGAGGCTATCAAAGCGTGGCCAAGTTGGCTTGTTTTTTGCTGTTTGGTAAATACTTATGCTCTGCCCATGGCGCAGCGGTTACTTTTTGTCAAAGGCAAACAAAGTAAAGCTAAGGAGGATAGTTTTAGTCAGCCACAGGTATTGTTGACTCACTTTTTGGAGTATTATTTCCTTGGTTTGAAGAGTCCATCACCGCTACTGCCCGAGTGTGTACAGCCGATCATGGTGGGAAATTTTGATAAGGTCAAAGATCTTTATCAAACCGCTGTCGAAGATGAATTTCGACCCACTTATGATGAATATTTGAAATGGATGAAGCGTAGTTCACCTCATACCGATATCGAGGCAGGGAATTCCCATTGGCAAGCGTTAGCTAAAAAGCTATTTGTGGATATGACGCAAGCCTGGTATCCGAAGAAAGGACAGACAATCTAATGACAGTATTTAACGTTTTAGACCGCCACCAAGCTGTCCATCGGCACGCGCTCCTCGAAGCTTCTGCTGGTACAGGAAAGACTTTTGCCATCGAAAATGTGGTCGTTCGCTTGCTCATTGAAAGCCATGAAGAGTCTCTCCCATTGACTATTGATAAAATACTCATCGTTACCTTTACACGAGCTGCTACGCGCGACCTTAAAGAACGCATTCGTGCCAATCTAGAAAAAGCTTTGCATATCTTCAAATGTTTTCTTAGTGGACAGTCCATGGCGTCGGGATGTCCTGATTACCTAAAGATGCATCTAGAGAAAGGATTTGAAAACGTTAAGGCGGCCAAGCGCTTAGTTGAACAGGCGTTGTTTGCCTTTGATGAAGCCCAAATCTTTACTATCCATGGATTCTGTTGGCGCATGTTGAAAAATTATGCCTTAGAAGGGGGACTTAGCCTAGAGACTAGCTGCCGGGAAGAGCAGCCGTTGCTGGCTAGTGTCTTGTTGCAAGTCGTGCGCGACTTCTTGCGCACCGAACTCCACACTGATGCCTACAGCACAGAGCAACTGCGTATCCTGCTCAAAAGAGCAGGTGGAGAGATCGACAAATTGCAAACTAGCTTGCTTGATGTGGTATCGCGCGGCATCGACATCTTAGCACCACCTACTTTTAGCGCGTTATTCGTCCAATTTCAGCGCGCGATGCATAAGCTAAAACAAGAGCATCTTTTGGAAGGGGCAAAAATCATTGCTGATTTCATCTTGCAAGCCCCCAACTATAAGGAGCTATGCGATCGCAGCAAACAGATCAAACCAGTGGTGATGGAAAAAATCCAATGTTTTGCTGCCTTATTTGATCGCAATGCATGGACCACCGAGGATTTTGAACTCTTAATTCGCGATGGAGTCTTCGTGGTGGAAGCTTTGGATGCAAGTCGGTTATTGCAGAGGACAAAAGCGATTGATCCCAAGGAGATCCATTATCCGTTGTTGGTAGAGACGCTGCAGCAGACATTGGGCGGCATTGTCGAGCAAGCCAGCAATGAAACGGCATTATTTGCACGTTTAGCTAGCGACTGTCAGCACTTTGTGCGTAGGTATCAAGAGGAAGAAGAGTTGCTTGGGCATAATGACTTGCTCTTCAAAATGAAAGAAGCGCTCAAGCATCCCTTATTTGCGGCTCGGGTGCGTCAAGCCTATCGCGCTGCTATTGTAGATGAGTTCCAAGATACTGATCCTATTCAATGGGAAATATTTGAAACGCTTTTTGCCCTTTCCAAAGAGGTTTGGCCTGGCTACCTCTATCTCGTGGGGGATCCGAAGCAGTCGATTTATGCCTTTCGCCAAGCAGACATCTATACCTATTTGGCGGCGGCCGAGCGCTTGGGAGCAAAGGCCTGGGCTACATTAGATACCAATTTCCGTTCACAGCCTAAGCTCGTGTCAGCATTAAATGTTTTGTTTAGTGCTGTGCCGGGATTGTTCCCCTTGCCGCGACTCAATCAAGATTTGCCCTATCGCCACGTGCATGCGGGTAAAAGCGACCATCGTCCTTTTAGAGACAGTGAGGCTTGCCTACACTTTTGGGTAGCGCAGACACAAGAATCTAAAAAGCTCTCTGCTAAAGAGTACGAAGAACAATTTTTCTTCCCAGCTATTACCAAGGAGCTGGTCCGCTTAGATGCTGAGGAAGGGGTAGGTTTTGGACAGTGTGCTATTTTAGTCAGCGATAGATATCAAGCCGAGCGCCTTAGTCGTTTTCTCAAAGCCCATCACTTGCCAGTCAAAACACAGAAGGGGGACGAGCTCGCTAAAAGTCCAGCTGTGGAGATGATGCGCGAAGTCATCCAAGGCATTTTATATTATCGACGGCCAAGTGCTTTAAAATTAGCTCTTAGTTGCCGTGTGATCGGCATGACGCATGCTGAATTGCTAGGCATAGAGAGCGAAGAGGAAAGGCTAGCTTCTATCATGCAGCAGTGTGAGTGGTTGCGCCAGATGCTATTTGATGGTGGCTTTGGTCGCTTTTATACCGCCTTCATGCAAACGTCATGGCATGCGCATGGACTTTGTGTGACTGAATGCCTTCTACAACAAGTTGGAGGAGACGAGTTCTACTGTCAATGGCAAGACGTGGCTGAATTACTCATCGCTGAAGAGGTTGTACGCAATTTATCCCCCGAAGGGCTAATTGCTTTTCTTGATGAGTTCGAGGTATTGGCAAGTTATGATGACGAGCGTATGAAATGTTACTTAGATCTCGAGGAAGATGGGGTCTCTGTGCTGACAACACATATTAGCAAGGGCTTGGAATTCGATGTTGTCTTCGCATTGGGTATGATGACACGTCCTAAAAGCACCGAAAAAAAACTCATTCTTATTAAGCAAGATAAGGATCAATATCTGGGTGCTGCCACCCATTCCGATGCGGCCTATCTACAGCATTGTCAGGAAATTGACGCCGAAAAAATGCGTCAATTGTACGTCGCTTTTACGCGCGCAAAATACCGCCTCTATTTGCCCGTCGTAGCTCAGGAGGAGAACAGTGATCTTCCATTGGGGACAGCTTCGCCGATGGAATTGCTGTTGGCACGTCTTGAAAAGCCTATTTCGAATTATCAAGATGTTTATCAAAGTATAGGTACCTTTGATGTTGAATGTTTCAAACAGTTTGTGGCTAAACACTGCACGTTAATGCAGTTGCACATGTTGCCAGCAGCAGGTGCCAATCAAGGCAGTCGACAGTCTTCTCCTGCGCCTTGTCTGCTGCTACCCCCAACGGTCGTGGTGCCAGGTGGAGTGTGTTGTATGCAGTCATTTACCTCCCTATCACAAGGCAAGCACACTTTATCCCTCGAACCTGATGAAACAGCGCGCGCGCCGCATGAGTTTGCCATCGAGATTAAATCGCCTCATACCTTGCCCTCTGGAAATGCCACAGGCACGCTATTGCATTATATTCTTGAAACGATCCCTTTTCATTGTGTTAAAGAGATGTCCACTTGGACCGAATTAGTGCCTTTGATTCAACCCATGCTCGATGATACGGAGTTCATGGGGTGGAGAGATGTGCTGGCAAAAATAGTGTATGACGCGCTCACAGTGCCGTTTCCGGGTGTCGATCATCGTTTCTGCTTGGCGGATGTCGATCCGAAGCGCATCTATCGTGAAACGGAGTTTTTATTCCCTTGTGATGAAAATTCTCTTTTTGAGGAAGTTCCTGTGCGTAAAGGCTATCTAAAGGGCGTGATCGACTTGTTTTTTGAACATGCTGGGAAATACTATTTGCTCGATTGGAAAAGCAATTGGCTTGGACCCACTTTGGAATACTACACAGCGAGTCATCTGCAAAAGGCCATGGCAGCAAATCAATATGATTTGCAGGCAAAACTCTATATGGAGGCTTTACAGCGCTATCTTAAGATATTCAATCTTCCCTTTGAAACTGTTTTTGGAGGCACCTTTTACTGCTTCTTGCGGGGATTAAGCCCCAATGCCGGCATTTGGCGCAATTGAACTAAAAGAGCGAAGCGAATGGACATGGACGAATTGGACTACCTGGACTACCTGGACTATCTGGACGAATTGGACTATTGAATAGAGCTGTCCAATTCGTCCAGGTAGTCCAATTCGTCCATGTCCATTTCCATGTTGTTTTTTAGCAATACAATGTTTGTTTACAAACGATGTTTGTATAATAAAAAGAATGTATAAAAGCTTGCTTTATTAAATAATAAAGTTTATAATATTGATTTATTTAATTATTGCGAGGTTTTTATGACGCCATTAACTACCATATCTTCATGTCCTGACATTAGCGCTGCTTATCAAGAAGGATATCAAGCAGGGCGAGCTAGCGTGTTGAAACCATTGGATGTCAAGTCAGTTCATATCAATCATGAAATGATGCTTGAAAATCCAGAGGAAAGATCAGCTCTGGCCAGATATGCTGATTATGTTGGCTACATTCCTGGCATTGGAAGTGCGATTGGAGTGACGCGCGTGGTTTGTGGGATTGCAATGAGGGTGTTCAAAGCAATCGATCTGTTACTTTGTAAAGCAATGCAAAAATTAAGCCGTGCGGGTTCTTTAGCCGAGCGCAGTTGGAGTCAATTAGCCGACACTTGCTCTTTTCCTATGAGAAGAGCAGTTGATGAAATGAAACGAGGCTTGCTTGAGATCATACCAGGAGTTTCACTCGTCTATCACTGGAAGCAATCGAAGGATGAGAGCAAAGGTAAAATTATGTCTGGAACAGCGTGTGGGCACTATATATACAAAGCCTCCGATGCCCAAAATAACCATTATCTGTGCTATAGCCAAAGGCGCCACGATGGCCAAGCTTCTTGGAAAGTTATTATCGATGAAGAAGGCGATTGGTTAGAAGTTACTTTCAAAGTCTAATCGTCAGGGCGATGTTTTGAAGATCAGGTATGACGATTTTCTTACAATTTTTCTAAAAGAAATCCTTCTACTATGATATTCTTGGTTCATCACCTAAATTAACGCATCAAAAGCCTTTTTATGCATCAAGACATTCGCTGGAAACAACGGTTTCAAAACTTTGAAAAAGCCTATTTATTTTTAAAGCGAGCGACAGAACGCACCGAATTAGATGATCTTCAGGCGGCTGGTCTTATTCAATCCTTTGAATTTACATTTGAGCTAACATGGAAAACACTTAAGGATTATCTGGAACTTATGGGTGTACCGCTCAGTTTCCCACGTGAAGTCATTAAACATGCTTTTCAAACTAATCTCATTGAAAATGGACAGCTATGGTTGGAAATGCTGGAACATCGCAATGAACTCACACATACCTATGACGAAATTCAAACCAAAACTGCTGTTGCTAAGATTCGGGATCTTTACTTTTCTGCTCTAAAACAAGTGTATGAGACAATGAAAAATGTCCCATGATTTTGGTCTTGTGAAAGACGAACTAGACAAAATTGTAAGCGTATTGAAAGCATTTCCAGAAGTTGAGAGAGGAGTGATTTTTGGATCCCGCGCTTTAGGAACATATAAAAAAGGATCAGACATAGATATTGCTTTATTTGGAAAGCATCTAGAAAAAGCAGCTATAAGCATTTCATATCAACTCAATGAGGAATCTGCATTGCCTTACTTTTTTGATGTTGTGGACTATCACGGTCTAACCAAACTAGAGCTCAAAGAGCACATCGAGCGCGTAGGGATTGTATTTTACAAAAAGTCGCATCAAATAGGTCTGTAACATCCGCGAAATTTAGGGACGATAGGGACTTAAGCGACCTTAGGGACATTAGCGACAGGGACAAAGCATCTAAAATAGTCTCTGTCGCTAATGTCCCTAAGGTCGCTTAAGTCCCTATCGTCCCTAAATTTGTATTTAAAGTTAATATTCGATACGATCATCTGCCTATATCAAAATCCTTAAGGTAGATTTTATGCCAAGCGTGCTTTTCACTCCGTTGCAGATCGGCCCGCTTACCCTACAAAATCGTGTGGTTGTCTCACCCATGTGCCAATATAGTGCTGTTGACGGATCTGCTAATGAGTGGCATTTGCAACATTTGACCTCCTTAGGTTATTCAGGGGCAGGGCTTGTGATGGTTGAAGCGACGGGTGTGGAAAGTCGCGGACGCATCACACATGGGTGTTTAGGTTTATTTTCTGATGCGAATGCAGCAGCCCTAAAACCTGTGATCGAGATAGCGAAGCGCTACGCTTGTGGTGCGCACTTTGGCATTCAGCTGGCACACGCTGGCCGCAAAGCCTCGGCAAAAAGGCCGTGGGAAGGAGGGAAACCACTCACGGCTGCAGAAGGGGCATGGCAGGCTGTGGCACCTTCTGCTCTGGCACTTGATGAGGGGTGGCCTGTGCCGCAGGCGCTCCAAGAAAAAGAGATGCAACAGCTGGTTTATGCTTTCGTGCAAGCCGCAGAACGCGCTGTGCGCATTGGTTTTGATGTCATCGAGATCCATTCGGCCCATGGCTATTTGCTGCATGAATTTCTTTCTCCGTTAGCCAATCAACGTCCAGACAAATACGGGGGAGGATTAGATAACCGCATGCGGTTCCCTTGTGAGGTCGTGCAAGCGGTGCGTAAGGTTTTACCTAAGACGGTGGTGTTGGGTGTTAGGATGAGCGCCAGCGATTGGATTGAAGGAGGCTTTACACTCGATGAAGCGGTGATTTATGCGCAGCAGCTCAAAGCTTTGGGTGTCGATTATATTTGTGCATCGTCTGGTGGCATCATCCATCGAGTGACAATCCCAGTAGGTCCTGGCTACCAAGTGCCCTTTGCTACAGCCATTCGACAAAGAGCTGGCATCATCACGCGCGCTGTAGGGATGATTCGTCAGCCAGAGCTGGCAGAAGAGATTGTGGCAAATGGTCAAGCCGATTGTGTGGCCCTTGCCCGTGCGTTTTTAGATGATCCCCGCTGGGTATGGCATGCAGCTGATCGGCTGGGTGCAAGTGTTTCATTTCCTCCCCAATATGCGCTCGCACGTATGCCTCAGTGGGCTTCAGGTGTTCATAATCGTTCAATGATATAGTCGGGGATTTCCTTAGGTGAAACTGACGTCATGGCTTGCTCCAAGCCTTGTTTGGCGATGCGCTCGGCCATTATCCCTGTGCCGGAGACTAGGGCTGAGTGCATGCCGAAAGAGCGTGCCCCACGGATATCGGTTTCTGGCGTGTCCCCCACCATGAGGATTTTTGCGGGGTTTACGATGTTCCAATGGCCAAAATTTTGCATTGCGGCTTGGTATACAGCGGCATGGGGTTTACCGATGTAGAAGACCTTTCCTCCCTCTTCTTCATACATCGCAGCGATGCTTCCCTGGCGGATAACGGCTTGTGGTGGCATTCCCTCATGCGCATAGCGATCGGGGTTAGCACAGACCATGATGAGTTTGGATTGGGCTAACTGTTTGATAGGCGCACGAAAGATTTCCAGGTCTGTTTGATCTTTACCCTCGATGTGAGGGATAGAAGTGTAGATGAAATCGGCTTGATGCACATCCGTAGTCGCGGTAAATGGGGAACCCTCAAAGATTGCTTGCTGCGATGAAAATTTGGGATGGGGAGGACCACTGAGAATATATTTTTTATGCAAGGTAGCAAAGGGTAAGGTGTTTTGAAGGAAAGCTTGGCGGCAGATCTCGCCGGAAGTGATGAGAAAATGAAAGTGTTGTCCTTCTATCAAGCCGTGATGATGCAGTTTTTCGATCTCTTTGGCTGCCAGTTGGGTGGAATTTGATAAGACACCGATAATTTTTCCTTGAGCCACTAATGCTTGCATGGTCTCTTTACTCCCAGGTAACACACCATACGCATTACCGCCCCAAAAGACGCCGTAGGCATCGATGAGGAAAGCCTCAAAGGGGGAAGCTATTTCTAATAGATTGGGATGAATATGCATAAGAGAAGATTTAGAGTGTTTCGCCTGTAAGATTGTCGATATAACATGGGATATCGCATACCTCGCCACAGCCCAATGTGGCACACAGATTCCAAGCCGATCCTTGGGGCATTAAGACCGCCATCATATGATCGTATTCTCGCTGTTTTGCTACTTTGATGGCAGCTCTTGTGAGAGCCATGCCGATGCCTTTATTGCGATAATCCGGAAGGATGGATAAATTCCATATCCCAGCAATGGTGCCTAAAAATAGAGTAATGGTGCCCACGGGGACGCCATTGACGTAGGCGACTAAGTTGACTAAATTCTCTTTTTGCTGGGCTATTTCGAGAACTTTCATTAGTTGCTGCGCGACATCGGGGGCTAGTTCAAAGTTGGTGGCTAAGATATTGGTAAAATCGTTAAGTTCTTGTAAGGTTGCGGTTGGCTTGACTTCAAGCGATTCTATTTTGGGCTGTTCGGTGCTTACAGGCCGATTTAGATCTAAACAAATGCCTTTGAAATGCCCTGAAAAATGCAGTCCCTTGCTTTCGAGCAGCTGCGAGCCACCCCACCAGAGGAAGGGGAGTTTCACATTTCTGAATTGATCGATGATGTCATCAATCTCATGTTCTTTGAGTTCGCCGCTTTTATCAATCACGCCATTACAAGGTGCATATTTGACACCTGACATATAGATCGTGCGGGTGGCATCTTCAAAGAAGTAGCTATGAGGCAGCGCTTGGTGCATGGAGACTGCACGAAAGAACTCATCGCGCCCATTGAGGATTGTTTCTAAATAAATTTTCTTACTAACTGGAGTTTGAGCTGCCATGTACCTTCCTTAAATCATTATCCTATTTGAATACTTTATACCTATCTATTGAATCGAATGTCAAATGCGATAAATTTCTGGGTCATCACAAATTAGAGTACCGCCCTATTTGAACGCGAAGGCCGCGAAGCAAGCGAAGACAGCGCGAAGATGGTTTTTATTTATTGGAAGTGCTTGCTCAAGACAAATCTTTTGATACCATCTTTGACCAACTTCTCCTTGAAATTAATCAACAACCCAGCAGGCAACCTCGTTGATTTTAGATAAGAAATAATTTGAGCTTCATGAATTTGCAAGAGCATTTCCACAGATTTTAGCTCCAAAACAACCTTTCCTTCGACGACCATATCCAACACCTGACCATGTATTTTTATCCCCTTGTAACAAACTGCAACTGGTACTTGTGTAGCATAAGATAAGCCCCGATGCCTAAGCTCCAGCCCCATGGCTTGTTCGTAAACTTTCTCAAGATAACCGGGCCCGAGTTCACGATGCACTTCGATAGCGGCCCCAATGATATTTTTGATGAGCACTTCTGTTTGCACATCCAGCTGGTTATCGACGCGCAGTTCCATAAAATCCCTTTATGTTTTGAGAAAATGTGATCATTCTGTTGTAGATAATTTTTTTATAACAGAAAAATCTTCGCGTTATCTTCGCTTGCTTCGCGACCTTCGCGTTCAAACAGGGCGGTACTCTAATTTGTGATGAGTCTAATTTCTTTCATTTATCGTTTATCTGCGATCCTTTATGCTTAGGGATCGTCTAGAAATAATTTTTTTTGAGACTGTATGCTTGGTTTGGCGCAACGCTTATTTATTGAGAAATATGGGAAGAATCCTTGGCCGCAGGCTCTCCCCAAAGCGGCCACCTGGCCTGTGCTTGACGCACTGCTAGCCTCTCATTGTCTAAGCTATGTGGATATGGCCTTAGCACAAAAGATATTGCAGTCTACAGCTGTGGCTGATGAAGCAAGTGCCGCTTTGATCTGTCATCTATCTTTAGCCGCACGACAAGGACACCTTTGTGTCACCATTTCCCAAGAACAAATGATCCCAGCTCCAGAAGAAATATGGCAATCGGAAGAAAATAGCGCCTTGTGTGCAAAGGCTTCTCCTTCAGCAATCGAAAATCTTAAAACGTTGATCGTTGAGGGTACCAAATCTATCGATCATAAGTATGTCTGTGATGTCACAGCTACTGATGAGTTTCCTTCTTTGCCCATCTGTAAGCGAGGAGACAGTTATTACTTGCAGCGTTATTGGCTGTTAGAAACGGCATTTATTTTTCATCTCACGCCTCTCTTGGGCGCCAGTTCTCCCCACATTCCAGTGGATATGAAGCATGTGGAAGCTGTCGTTGACCGCTTACTCGCACAACAACAGCTGTTGCCACAGCAAGCTAAAGCCGTCGTTCATGGGTGTCAATATCCCTTTACCATCATTACAGGTGGACCCGGAACAGGCAAGACACACACCGCAGGTGTGTTGCTGCGCGTGTTATGGGAAGGGATGTCGCAGTCACAACGTGAACGCTGTCGTTTTGCGCTAGCAGCACCTACAGGCAAAGCCGCCGCGCATTTGGAGGCAAGCATTCGACGAGCCATGTCAGGAGTGGACGCATTTCCTGTGGTCCAAGCGCAGACACTGCATGGATTATTAGGGATAGGGAGCAAGGCACGCCAGCGCACGCCTCAGGTGTTAAATGCTGATGTGCTTTTAGTGGATGAAAGTTCGATGATCGATGCTAATATGATGGGGCATCTCATGGCGGCTCTTAAGCCAGGGGCACGTTTAATTATGCTTGGAGATAGCTACCAATTGCCCCCTGTGGAATCAGGATCGTTATTTGCTGATTTAGTGTCGCATCTGCAAGTAAATTCCAAATATTCTTCGCACGTCACCGAGCTGAAGATATGTTTAAGAGCAGAACTTCAAGGGATTATTGAGTTAGCCGAAAAAGTAAAACTAAAAGATGCTGCCGGCGTTACCACACTATTGCAAAGAAATGCACCTGATGCTGGCATCCGTTATGTGCCATTGACTTCCGAAACAGGACCCAAAGAAGTGCAGCGCCGTTTGATGGCTCATGCATACCCAAAGTTTCCAATCATCAACGCTATTCCTAATGATCCACAAGCTGCTCTTGATGCATTTTCGCGGTTTCGATTGTTAACTCCCATGCGTCAAGGACCTTTTGGTGTAGATGCACTCAATGCAATGTTCTTCAATATTGCTGCAGCCCAGGCTGCACAGCACGCTTGCTTTGTGGTCCCGATTATTATCACAGCTAACCATCATAAGTTAGGTTTGTTTAATGGTGAAATGGGGTTGCTCATTAAGCATCCAGATGGCAGCCAGCGAGATTTTGCCCTGATAGCGACGCGGGAGCATCGGCATCAAGAAAAACAGGGGGTGCGCAAAATTGCGGCCTTGCTATTGCCAAAATACGAATACGCTTATTGCATATCGGTACATAAAAGCCAGGGCAGTGAATTTGATCACGTGCTGTTAATGTTGCCTGAAGGTTCTGAATATTTTGGACGTGAAGCGTTGTATACGGGTATTACGCGCGCGCGGCGCTGTTTAGAGCTATGGTGTTCCGAATCTATGGTGCAGCAGATGATGCAGCGACAAGTGTTGCGACATTCTGGTGTTGGTGCACGCTTATTACGTACGGTATAGTTTTACGTTGTATCTTGTGAGTAAATTTGGCATTCTGTCGAGAACTTGATTTTGAAACAAAAGATTTAGTTATGCAGATGACCAACGGTGTTTTATTAGTTAATCTGGGGACGCCCGACTCGCCAGCGCCGCGCGATGTTTACCGCTATCTGATTGAATTCTTGACAGATGCGCGAGTCATCGATATGCCGTGGTTAAAACGTCAGCTGCTCGTAAGAGGCGTCATTGTGCCGGCCCGCTATCGGCAGTCTGCAAAGTCGTATCAAGCGATTTGGACTCCCGAAGGTTCACCACTTAAGGTCTATGGCTATCGGGTAAAAGAAGCTCTGCAATCTCAGTTAGGCGATGATTTTCACGTAGAACTGGCCATGCGCTATCAGAATCCTTCCATAGCGCAGGTGTTGGCAAAATTCAAAGCGATGCCGCTGAAGAGGCTGATTGTCATCCCTTTTTTTCCGCAATATGCTTCAGCCACGACGGGTTCTGTGCACCAGAGGGTTATGGAAGAGGTGTCTCGCTGGGATAATATTCCTAAAATAACCTTTATAAACGACTATGCCACACATCCAGCGGTGATCCAAGCCTTCTGTGAGGTATCTGCTCCTTATCTGAAAGCCGATTATGATCATGTGCTATTCAGCTTTCATGGCTTGCCCAAGAGACAGCTTGCTCAAGCGGATCGCTATAACCGCTGTTGCCAAGTTAAGGATTGCTGCGCTAAGCTCTCCCCGCTAAACTATGGATGTTATTCTGCTCAATGCTATGCGACAGCCCAAGCGATCGTTGATGCTTTGCACATCGCTCCGGATCACTTTTCTATTGCTTTTCAATCACGCCTGGGCAAAGAGCCATGGCTGCAGCCTTACACGAGTGAAGCCATTACGGCCTTGGCCCGTCAGGGAAAAAAGCGGTTGCTGGTATTTTGTCCCTCTTTTGTCTGTGATTGTTTGGAAACGATTCATGAGATAGGTGTGGAATATGCGGAAGAGTTCAAGCACGCTGGGGGCGAGCAGCTGGATTTGGTTCCCGGACTCAATGATCATTCACAGTGGATCTCTGCCCTAAAGAGCCTTGTTGAAGAACATCTGGAGAAGGATTATGCTTCTGCGTGTGCGACAAAAGCTGCTGTCACCTTTGCATCGAGCTGTCGTTGATGGCGATGTGATAGTCTTAAAAAAAATGATCCAACAAGGGATTGACCTCCATGGGCGCGATCCGCTCGGCTTCACCCCCCAGGAGTTGGCCCAATTGCTGGGTAAGAAAGAATGTCAATTTCTGCTGCAGGATGTTCCAACTACTAGTTTTAGTGTGCAGGGCAAGGGAGAAGAACAGCCAAAAAAGCTTTCAATAGCCGCTTTTGAGGCTTTTTTCGGTGTCGTTTACCGCCCTTATCTCTACTTTCCTTCGTATGCAGCCTTATGCCAAACTATTGCCAACTGTCCCTATATTTTGCGTTGCAAATGGTTGGCTCAAGAGAATTACGCTTTAACACAGCAGTACAAAAGATCATTGATGCAGGGAATGCTCGCTCCACTTTATGTCAAATGGATGAATGACAGTTTGGGCTATGGGATTTTGGCTGAAAAAGAGATTGTAAAAGGATCTTTTGTGGGAGAATACACGGGTGTGGTGCGACAGTTGCTACGCCTACAGCAAAATCAGAATGCTTACTGCTTGCATTATCCTACGCGCTTTTGGTCGCGGCAATATATGGTGATTGATGCGCTGCAAGAGGGCAACCTCATGCGTTTCATGAATCATAGCGATTGTCCTAATGTTGAGCCGGTGTGTTTGGTCGATCGGGGCTTGCTCCACCTGGCATTTATTGCAAAGTGCGATATCACTCAACATACCCAGTTGACGTTCGATTATGGCAACGATTTCTGGCAGCACCGCCAAAAGTATCTTGAAGCTTGAAAATTAATTGGACATGGACAAATTGGACTACTTGGACTACCTGGACGAATTGGACGGCCCTGTCCACACGTCCAATTCGTCCAGGTAGTCCAATAAGTCCAGTTCGTCCATGTCCAATTGAAAGATTCAATTTAAGAATTTTTATTGATGACTTATTGTTGATATCAGTTTGTTGTAAAATATAAACTAGATAATAATTGTTAAATCTGAGATACTATTCATTTTATTCTAAAACTTATGTGTTTGGATTTACAATGACGCCTATTAAGCGCTTTCTCCTCATGGTGGCTTTAACTTGCATGTGGAGTCCTTCGTTTCTGTTCATTAAGTTATCCATCAATGAAATGCCTCCGCTATTAGTTGTTAGCTTACGTGTTACCCTGGCTGCGATGGTGTTGGGGTTGATCCTCACGTTAAAGAGAACTTCATTGCCTGCTAACGTTAGCTTTTGGGGGCGCACAGCTATCATGGCACTCTTTTCTTCGGTCTTTCCGTTCTGTTTATTTTGCTATGCAGAGTTAAGTATTGATAGTGCCGTTGCGGCAATTCTCAATGGCACTTCATTGATGTTCACCGCCATGTTGGCACAAATTTTTGTGCCAACAGATAAGATGAATGTGCAGAAAAGCATTGGTATCGCCTTGTCGAGCATTGGAGTGGTCTGGCTCTTCGCTCCGCAACTTCAAGAAGGGGTGAGTGGAACCACTTTAGGAATGGCTGCTGCTACGCTGGCAGCTTTTTGCTATGCTGTCAGTCATGTATATGGTAAATTGTTTATTACTGGACAAAAGCCTTTTATTGCTCCCACGGCGCAATTGCTCGTTTCAGCGCTTCTTTTGTGGCCGGTTACATTTTATAAAGAGCAGGTATGGACACTCCCTATGCCCTCTTTTCAAGCGATCATGGGAGTGTGTGGCTTAGCCTTTCTTGGGACAGTGTGCGCCTTCATTATCTACTATAAATTACTAGAGCATTGTGGTCCTACGGCGATTTCTATGGTGAGTTGCTTTTTTCCTGTGGGAGGGATGTTGTTGGGATTTGTATTTCTTGGTGAGACCTTTACTACCAATGATATGTTGGCGTCGAGTACGATCATTTTGGGGATGTTGACGATGAATGATGTCGTTTCATTCAATTTTTTGCGTCGACCACAAGGTGTGGTGAATGAACCTATTGATGCAGAGTGAAACTAGAGATGGCTAATAATTCTACTATGCAATCTTTGTTGCAGTGCATTGTCGATGGTGAGTTGCTCCATGGGGTGTTGAGTTCCCCTTGGAAGAAAAGAGCTGATGGTCCATCAAAGGTGAGTATACGGCCGGTATTAATTAAATCGCGACAGCTCTATCAAGTGACAACCCACTATGATCAAAAAGTGATGCACCGCAATGTGACAGCTGAAGAATGTGCGCAATTGATTGCAGAGTCTTTGCCAGAGGTTTTTAAGCAAGGCATCTTTTCTACAGCCACGGCGTCATATCATGTCTTGGTCAATGCACAACAAGCCATGACCATTATCCACAAAGCTTCTAAACAAACAGCTCCCTTGCCACTGGTACATAATCGATCCAAAAAGTATCTCTTGCAAGAGGGTGTGCCTATCCCTTTTCTGATTGCTTTGGGGATTATGACTGCTCAGGGCAAGGTTATTGCCAAAAAGTATGATAAATTTCGGCAGATTAACCGTTTTGTTGAAATGGTAAGCGATGTGATGAGTCATTTGCCTCAAGAGCGCGCGATCGAAATCATTGATTTTGGGTGCGGCAAAGCCTACCTCACATTTGCGCTCTATCATTATTTGCATCACATCGCCCAAAGGAAGGCCCATATTCTGGGGTTGGATTTAAAACACGAGGTGATTGCCCATTGCGCCAAGCTGGCGCACGATTTGGGGTGGTCCTCACTCTCTTTTGCGGTGGGGGATATTCATCATCATCAACCGAAAGGCAAAGTTGATCTAGTGATTTCACTGCATGCTTGTGATACCGCCACCGATGCTGCTTTGGATAAGGCTGTGCAATGGGATGCCGATGTCATCCTGTGTGTGCCGTGTTGCCAGCATGAACTCTATGGACAAGTAAAAAATGAAAGCCTCTCGCCTCTATTGAGGCATGGGATTTTAAAAGAGCGCTTTGCTGCTTTGGCTACCGATGCGGCGCGGGCCGAGTTATTGACATGCCAAGGTTACGACGTGCAGGTGCTGGAGTTCATTGATATGGAACATACTCCCAAGAATTTGCTGTTGCGCGCTGTCAAAGGGCAGGCGCCGCACAAACAAGCGCAAGCTAAAGAACGCTACCAGCATTTCAAAGAGGCTTTGCACATCTCGCCTTTCTTAGAGAGTGCATTGCATAACCACCAAAAAAAATGGCCGAAAAACTTTTTTGATTTCTCTCCAATTAAAGATGTCCAAGATATTAAAGCTTTGCGCAAGGATTTAAAAGGCAATCTTCCTGAGGATCCTTTAGCATAAGAAATAATAGCGAAGTGGACGGCGTGGACGGAGGTTTGTCCATTCAGTCCATTCAGTCCATTCAGTCCATTCAGTCCATTCAGTCCATTCAGTCCATTCAGTCCATTCAGTCTATTTAGAAGACATAATTTAAAAATAATTTTAAAAATAATTGCATAAAGTTTTATTTTAATCTATAATAATAGAATGCAAGATTGGACTTTATTTCAATTATTGAGAATTGTGAGGAATTGTCTATGTATAACATGGCTCTTTTTGGCGAAGCCGAAAAGGGAGAGTTTTGCAAAGCAAATTTCTGCCAATCGGTATCGCAACTTCTCGAGCGTTTTGGTCATCCTCCACCGCAAAGCCGGGGGATTTACTATGCCATTCAAGCCTTGCTCTATCAAAGGGAGTTGATCTTTTTTCGCGTGCGCGAAGAAGGGTTTAGCTTTGAAGATTATTTGTTGGGATTGCGTTGTTTGTTAGCCCAAGATATTGTATCGCAGCTGAATGCAATCTATTTACCAGGGGTAGGCGATATTGGAATCATTGAGGCTATGGCACCCATTTGCGCCATTTATCATAGTATTGTGATTACTAATGAAGCCGATTTCTACGACTATCTCACGGAAATGATCAAATAAGAAACGCCTATCCTTCAACCCAGCTAATGTTGCAGAATGGGAAGGATAGGCGTTTTAATTTCAGACTCACAACTACAGTATATTAGTGTCCGCGGGCCGTCATGAAATATTTCTCTAAGCCATCTTGGGTGGGTTTCATGCTTTGTTTGCCTTGCTGCCAGTTTGCTGGGCAGACCTCACCATGTGTTTCAAAATAGATCAGCGCATCCAAAATGCGAATCGCTTCGTCCACGGAACGCCCCAATGGTAGGTCATTGATCACCTGGTGGCGCACGATCCCTTCTCTATCAATGAGGAATAAGCCGCGATAGGCAATTCCTTCATGCGGGATCAGGACATCATAATCGCGTGCGATACTTTTATTGAGATCGGCCACTAACGGATAGTCGACACCTTGAATGCCACCCTTGTTTTTTGGGATATTGAGCCACGCAAAGTGGGAATAACAGCTGTCGATGGAGCAACCGATAAGTTGAGCGTTACGCGCTTCAAACTCGCTCAATTTCTCTTGAAAGGCGTGCAATTCTGTGGGGCAGACAAAGGTGAAATCGAGAGGATAGAAAAACAAAATTACATATTTGCCGCGGTAGTGCGATAGTGTGAAATCGTTGCTGATATGACCATTGACGACGGCGTTGGTTTTAAAATCAGGAGCCTGTTTGCCTACTAATGTGCCCATGAAAATCTCCTTAAGTTTATTGATTTCCAAAATATTGTTTTGCTAAAGGGAGCCATGATTCTCCACCGATAGTAGTGGATGGACCGTGTCCAGGAAAGACGCGGGTGGCAGGGGGTAACTTTGCTAGCTTGGCAAGCGATGGCCACATCGCTTCTGGTGAAGATGTGGGGAAGGAAATGTTGCCGATAGAATTCTTAAAAAGGGTATCTCCAGACATCAAAACGGCTTGTTGGGGGCAATAAAAGCAAACGCCGCCAGGAGTGTGGCCGGGAGTGTGGATGACGGTAAATTCTAAATTGCCGACAGTTATTTTTTCATCTTCATGCAGTAAGTGGTCGGGAGTGACACCTTCGATATCGATCCAGCAGGGTAAGTGGTCGGCGCCAGGATTTTCTAGATTGGGGGCATCAAGGGGGTGGACGTACACTGGGATGTGATAGTGTGCTTTTACCGGTGCTACATCGCCAATGTGGTCCCAATGAGAATGGGTCAGCCAGATGGCTTTAGGAATAAGATGATGTTCTGCAATAAAAGAAAAGAGTTTTTCTGCACTCTCTGGAGCAGGATCGATAATGCATACTTGCCGTGTCTGCTCACAACCGACAACATAGGCATTTGTATCAAAAACACCTGAAGGAAAAGCTTGAATAATCATTGCACCGGAGAGGAATCGAACCTCTAACCGCCCGGTTCGTAGCCGGGTACTCTATCCAATTGAGCTACCGGTGCATAAGAATAAGCCATTTTGCCAATTCGGATCATTTTAAGCAAGCGATATGTCACATGATCAAAGTTATTGTCCATGCTTCATCACAAAATTGGCACCTAGTTGTTCGATAATTTCGGCGTAACAGCTGCCTTGAAGGACATGATCGATGAATGGTACTCCCTTAAAGGTACCTAAAAAGCACACATTAGATTCCTTTTGGGTCCATCCTTTGACATAACCCACGGGATCGAACAAGCAGACCCCATCGCGTTTGCTGACATAATTGACGACACTAGCAAAGCCTGAATCGGAAGGGATCATGGTTGGTGAACCGAATGTAACCACATGGATCAAGCTCTGTTCTTCAGGGGTAAGCATCTTAATAGCTTTGAAGGTATCAGTAGCCCCAATGCTATGGGCATAATGCAGAATGTAACCCTCGCCATCTATCCCCCCAACTTCTTCGATTAGTCGCCGCCATAGCACTACTAATTGGCGGGCAGGTTCAGAGATAATTCCTATCTTGACAAAGGCACAGCTGAAGAGGTCTTTGGTCCAACCTTCCGTCGGACGAAAAACATAATGAATAGCGGTATTGCCATGTGTTTCCGAAAATTGGGTGAGCAATTCTTCCATATCAGAGCTGATACATAAAATCCCATTGATGAGAGAGATTCTGACTTTGGAATCGATCTCTTGTTCAGGCTTGAAGCTCCCTATGCTAGTTTCCCCTTGATAGTACCCAGCCATTTGGAGATAGTTTTTACTAAAAACTTTATGTAGGAACTTATCCCAGTGGTCATGCATATAGCTTGTGAAGGAAAGTTCTTGCTCTCTTAAGCGCTGGGTTTGTGCGGTGCTTTGGGATAAATGCGTCCTTTTGCTTTTAGACGATTTTTTAATGTCATCGGCATAGGAGGTAACGCATTTGACACATTGCAGTTCTCCATCGAGATGACAATAGACTTCTTCTTGGATGCTCTTGAGCTGTTGGCAAGTAGCCTCTGTTGACATGTAGCTAAAGGTAGTGATGTAACGCCTTTCGATTTCGTCCAGGATGTCGACAGCATCACCAGAGCCGTCATCAGTAATCATATTTACTATGCGACCATCGTCGTCATAGGCAAAAAACTTGCGTTGTACAATGTGATTGTCGATACTTGTTAGCTCGGCAGTGATTTGCTGAGTGACTGGATCTGATACATATTCGATGAAGAGGCTCTCCTCCTCGGCAGCAAGTGTTGCAAAAGGGGAAAGATAAATAAGTAATAAGGCGCTGATGAGATGTTTCATTATGATAATCTTAAAATGAAGTATTTAGTCCTGTTATGTTATAAGATAATTATATTATCATGCAATAGTAGTATTCATAGCGAACAAGAAGAATGTGGTAACTAATATCTATGCATGAAGTCGTTTTTCATCTCATGAAGTCTGCCGATCTTGAAGTTGTTTGGCAGATCCTGGAAAGAAGGGGATGCCAACTCCTCTATAGTGTCCAAGAAAATGATGACCAGCAGATTGTGGGGTATCTGCCACAAGAGGTCAATGTGGATACGATCTTGCAAGAATACAACTTTGTGCGGGCGATCACCTTCGCTCCCTTGCTAACTATCGATTGGGAAGCCCAGTGGGCCGAACATGGCTTGGGGTATCGTGATGGGTACTTACATGTTGACTTGCGCGATTATGTTCCTGAAATCTCACAGCAAAGATGGCCCCACCTCCTCAAATTAAAGCCAGGACCTGGCTTTGGCGATCTTTCCCATGTGACAACGCGCTTGGTTTTAAAGCTGATGTCCAAATATGTGGCTAAGCAGTATGTGCTTGATGTGGGATGTGGCAGCGGTGTTTTATCGCTGGCGGCTCTTGGTATGGGCGCAACAGCCGTCTGTGGCATCGATATCGATGAACAAGCGCTCGAACATGCCACCCTCAATGGACGCCTTAATGAGATGCAAGAGCTGTTGACGTTTGTCCTTCCCAAAGAATGTAAATATTGGTTATCGCCTCATGAGCCTTTGGTAGCATTGATGAACATGATTCAGACCGAGCAAACTCAAGCCTGGAAGAGTTTGGGGAGCATACAACAGCGTGTGGCATGGATCATTACTTCGGGGGTGTTGCAGGAAGAGCGCGAGGAGTATTTGCGGCGTTGTAAGCGCTGGGGCTGGCATTTGATTGAAGAAAAAGAAGAATCTGGCTGGCTGGGTTTTGTGTTTAAAATGGCAAGGAAATAATAGATTTAGGGACAGGGACAAATAGTCTAAACTGTCCCTGTCCCTAATGTCTCTAAGGTCCCTTAAGTCCCTATCGTCCCTAAACTTATTTCTTACGAGATCATTGCAGGACGCTTATTCTTTTGGGCTAGTGCAAGCAGTGCCTTTACCGCAAGGGCAGCATCCACTGCCACTAGAAGGTGCTTCTTTGCTTTTTCCGTACATGGTGGCGTAGAAGCCATCACCGGAAAAGGCTAGGCCAATGCCTCCGCCAGGGCGACGACTAAGCGTATCGCTGTGGCAACTGGGGCAAGTGCGTAGTGGGGCTTCCGTAATTTTCTGCATGGTTTCTAGTTCGTGTTTGCACGCAGTGCAAAAGTAGTCGTATGTAGGCATAAATTTCCTCAATGTGTAAAACAAAAGAGCGCACTGGCGAGGTAATTCCGTAATTAAATCGAGGCTTTCGTCAGTCCTTGGTTGTAAGCTAAACAAAAAAAGTTCGCCAGATTTCTAATATGACTCACTTTTTTTGTTACGCTTCCAACTCAAGGACTGACGAAATCCTGCGATTTAATTACGAAATTACCTCTTGCGCGCGCTCTTTATCTCTTTAGGTTGTTTTCGCTGGTTAGGTATCGATGAGGGCAATTACATCATGCCGCCCATACCGCCCATGCCCATTCCGCCCATTCCACCCATTCCGCCCATTCCGCCCATACCGCCCATTCCACCCATGCCATCCATCGCAGGCGCAGCTTTAGGTTTATCGGTAATCATGGCTGCAGTGGTGAGCAATAAGCTGGCAATCGAAGCCGCATTGACCAACGCGCTTTTGGTTACTAAGACAGGGTCGACGACTCCAGCTTTCACTAAATCAGTAAATTCATCTGTTAAGCCGTTGTAACCAAAGTTGCCTTTGCCTTCAAAGATCTTTTCGGCAATGAGGTTGCCTTGCTTGCCACAATTGGTCGCAATCGAGATAGCCGGTGCAAAGGCAGCTTGACGAATGATGGAGACGCCAATAGCTTCGTCACCTGTTAGTTTGAGTTTGTCTAGGCTGACCACTGCGCGCAATAATGCCACGCCACCCCCAGCGACAATGCCGCCAGCGACAGCTGCGCGTGTTGCGTGGAGCGCATCTTCGATGCGTGCTTTCTTCTCTTTCATTTCAGTTTCTGTGGCTGCTCCAATATTGATGATAGCTACACCACCGACTAGCTTTGCTAGGCGCTCTTCGAGCTTCTCTTTATCATAATTCGAAATAGAAGGGTTGGCCAACTCGGCTTTGATGACCGCTACGCGTTCTTTCACTTGGGCTTGACTGCCAGCACCATCAACGATGGTGGTTTCTTCTTTCGAAATTTTGATTGTTTTGGCTTTGCCTAATACACTGAGATCTGCATCTTCCAGGCTTAAGCCTACTTCTTCCGTCACGACTACGCCACCAGTGAGCACGGCAATATCTTGTAGCATCGCCTTGCGACGGTCTCCAAAGCCTGGTGCTTTGACCGCACATACAGGTAACCCTGCTTTCAACTTGTTCACTACGAGCGTTGCTAGAGCTTCTCCGTCAACATCATCCGCGATGATCAACAGTGGACGAGGTCCTTTTTCCATGACTTTTTCCAGAAAAGGAACTAAATCTTTGACGGCTGAAATCTTTTTGTCGGTGATGAGGATGGCCGCATTGGAGAGCTCAACAGTCATGTTTTCTGGATTGGTGATGAAGTAAGGCGATAAGTATCCCTTATCGAATTGCATGCCCTCGACCACATCTAATGTTGTATCGATGCCTTTGGCTTCAGCAACGGTAATGATGCCGTCTTTGCCCACTTTGTCCATGGCTTCGGCAATGATCGTGCCAATTTCGATGTCGTTATTGGCGGAAATCGTGGCGATTTGTTTGATTTCACTTGAAGTGCTGACTGGAGACGCTAGTGCGGTGAGCGCCTTAGAAATGGTCTCTACAGCCTGGTCGATGCCGCGTTTTAAGCTCATAGGATTAGCCCCAGCAGCCACGTTTTTTACGCCAGCACTAAAAATAGCTTCGGCCAAAACAATCGCGGTGGTGGTACCATCGCCGGCTGTATCAGAAGTCTTGGAAGCCACTTCTTTCACCAGTTGTGCGCCCATGTTTTCGAATTTGTCTTTCAGAGAGATTTCTTTCGCAACCGTCACACCGTCTTTGGTGGAAAGCGGGGAGCCAAAGCCTTTATTTATGACCACATTGCGCCCTTTGGGTCCGAGCGTGACAATCACAGCTTTAGCAAGTGTGCGCACACCTTTAGATAGTGCTTTTAGCGCTTCTTCATTGAATTTTAATAGTTTTGACATACGTAGCACTCCTCATTAATAAGAGATGTCGTTTGATTGAGCGAGATAATTTTTACGATAAGATTCCAAGGACGTCATCTTCTGCTAAAATGAGCATTTCCTCGTTATCGCCTTTCACTTCAGTGCCAGCGTAGGAGCTAAATAGCACGCGATCGCCAACTTTTAAATTCATGGTTTCTTTATTGCCATGTTCATCGATTTTGCCTGGACCGACAGCAACGACCACGCCTTCTTTGGGTTTTTCTTGGGCGGAGTCTGGGAGCAGGATGCCACCTTTTGTCGTTTGTGCTTTTGAGCGTTGAATTAAGACGCGGTTGCCAAGAGGTTTAATGGTTTTCATGACGAGTCTCCTGTTTAATTCCTGGGTTTAGATAGAAATGAAATTGTATGAAGAGGGCAGATTTAAAGTCAAGGAATCGCTGAATTTTTTAGCACATCCACGTTTTGAGTGCTAGGTTTTATGGGGTTCCGAAGCTAATCTGCGTAGTCCACTAATAAATAGTGTTGCCTTTTTTTGCTAAAGGTAGCCCTTTCTTTCTCATGTAAAGTGCAGAGCTTCCAGATGATATATTTTTCTTGGGTGAGCAAGCGATACACTTCTTCCGTGCCATTGAGTTTGCATAGCGTTTCGCGCGCAGCTTTCATGGCTGGTAGTGATTCTTGAAATTTTTGCGGGTATAAACTCTTAAGCATACCTAAGATCAGATATTGAGTGGTTACCGGCTTATAGCGCTTTGGATCGGTGACTACAATCAGGATTCCTTGGCAATCTTCTTTGGCATAACGTCCATAGATCGGACGGAAATAAAAGGGTTCGAAATGCACACCTGGAAATTTCTTTTTGTTTAAGCTGCTCGCAAATTGTTTGGCATTGATCCATGGAGCACCTACCACCTTAAAAGGCAGTGTGTAGCCGATGCCGATGTTAACCATTTTTAATTCCCCTAGAATGCCTGTCGTAGGATAAAAGTAGGGGGTTGTAGCTTCGGGCACATAGGGACTCGTTGGGATCCAGGCGAGGTGGGTATCTTGGAAGGACATCGAACGTTTCCAGCCTTGCATTGGGACAACTTGCAAATTGCAGCCTATCTTGTATTCGGCATTAAAGAAACGCGCCAACTCGCCTATTGTCATGCCATGGCAATAGGGCACATTGATGTACCCAAGAGAGGAGCGCCATTGTTCTTCAAGCATTGGCCCGTCGACGGTGATTCCATTGATCGGGTTGGGGCGGTCTAATACCAAAAAAGGGATGTTGTGTTTGGCCGCTTCTTCCATGGCGTAAAACATGGTTGAAATATAGGTATAAGAGCGAGAACCGATGTCTTGCATGTCAAAGATCAGCAGGGTAATTCCTTTCAGCATCTCATCCGTTGGACGATTTGTTTTACCATGCAAGCTATAGATAGGTAAATTGTCGGCATCTTTACTCTCGGTAATCTTTTGCGCGGCAAAAGCAGCGCCGGTGATTCCATGTTCGGGAGCAAAGAGCGCGATAAGAGTATAGCCTTTGCTTTTGGCATGGGATTTCAGGATATCGACCGTGGATTGCAATTTGCTGTTTACGGCAGTGTGATTGGTGATGAGTCCAATCTTTTTTCCTTTAAGAAGGGGCGCATATTTGTCATCCAGCAAGCGATCGATGCCCACTCTGACCTTTGGAGTCTGCTCCGCCTGTAAGGGTTGGAAAAACAAGCAGCAGGCGAGTATGAGTAGAGAAATTTGTGTTATCTTAACCATTTGTTGGCCTATTGACATCAACTTGAAGAAATTATTATCAATAAGGTCACAAAAGGCACAAACCTTATTAATGCCAAATTTTTTTAATAATAACTTCATGCATGTTCGGGGCATGTGCAGCCTGCCGCGGTAGCGGCCTAAGAGATTAGCCCCGGGTGGAGCGAATAGCGGAACCCGGGGTTCTTAAAGAAACGATATAGCCCCGGTAGGGGTGCAAGAAAGCGTTTAGGCAAATCTCTATACCACGAGCTTTCTTACGCCCCTACCGGGGCTGGTATTTTTTTCTCATACCCCGGGTTCCGCTAATCGCTCCACCCGGGGCTAATCTCTTAGGCCGCTACCCAGGATGGGCAAAAATCGTCAGCGCGCAGGCTTTGGCGTCTTTTTCGCCATCTTCAGAAAGTTATAAATCATTAACCAACACGTGGTTAGATGATTTATAACTTTCTGAATCTGACAAAAAATACGCTCAAATCCCGGCTGCTGCCAATTTTTGCCCATCCTGTACCGCGGCAGGCTGCATATGCCTCGAACATGCACGAAGTTATTATTAAAAAAATGAGGAATCCGTCACACCAAGAATTATCGGCATGAAAAGCTTTTTGTAAAGCTTCATTTATGCTATTTCTCATGTCTTTGGTAAGTCTAATTTTCAATAGCTGTTTAGGAGAGATATGCCTATATCGCGATCGATGGAAGAAGCTAAACGTTGCTTAGAGAGAGCAAAGCAGCGCGCTCTGTCGCTGGAAGAGCGCAAGCAGGCTGCCATAGAATTAGCTGCGTATATCCTGCAAGAAGCAAAGCGCATTCAGACCCCTCGTGAACGCAACATCCAAGCGCAGTTAGCGGCGATGATGAAAGATCCTATAGGGAAGATTTTTGTGACCAGCATGACGGATCAGTGCTTTCGTACGCAAGATAGTAACCGCGTGGCCGACCAATTGGTTTATCTCTTAGACAAAGTAGGCGTGCCACAGTTTTTCGCTCCTTTCAAAAGATTTCAGCTAGAGGCCTTTCGTTGGATGGGGCGTCCCTTGGCTAAAGTGCTTGTGCCACTAGTAAAACGGTTTATACGGCAAGAGACGTCAAATGTGATACTCCCTGGGGAGCCCGCAAAGCTGTTGCACCATATGCACCGGCGGCGTCAAGAAGGGGTGCACATTAACCTCAATCATTTGGGAGAAGCAATTCTTGGGGAAGAAGAGGCCAAACGGCGTCTAAAAACCTACTTGGAAGATCTGGCCAATCCAGAAATCGAATGCATTTCGGTTAAAGTATCGACGATATTTAGTCAAATTCATCTGCTAGGCTGGGAAGAAACTCTAGCGGAACTGGAGATACGCTTAAAAAAATTATATCGTGCCTCCCAGGAAAATTGTCTTAAGCTACCGGATGGCACATCAGTGCCTAAATTTGTCAATCTCGATATGGAAGAGTATCGCGACTTGCATATTACCGTGGAGCTTTTTAAGCGTGTGCTCGATGATGCGGAATTTTATCAGTATTCGGCAGGCATTGTGCTGCAAAGCTATCTTCCCGATGCGTTTCTGTTGCAAAAGGATCTTACGAATTGGGCTCTCGAACGAGTAGGCAGTGGTGGAGCCCCAATAAAAATTCGCATCGTCAAAGGAGCTAACCTAGCCATGGAACAGGTTGAGGCTGCTATTAAAGACTGGCCACAAGCTCCCTATCACTCAAAAAATGCTGTCGACGCCAATTATAAGCGGATGGTGACGTATGGGTGTCTTCCTTCGCATGCACAGGCTGTAAATCTAGGCATTGCCAGCCATAATGTCTTTGATATCGCCTACGCCTTAATCTTAAGAGCAGAAAATGGCGTTGAAAATTACATCTGTTTTGAAATGCTTGAGGGGATGTCGGATCATGTACGACGTGTGGTGCAACAACTATCCGGTAATATATTGTTATATTGTCCAGCAGCTACCAAAGAGGATTTTCAAAATGCTTTGGCTTATTTAGTTCGACGCTTAGATGAAAATACGGCACCAGAGAATTTTCTCTGCCAAGCTTTTAGTATGACACCTGGTTCAAAAAGTTGGCAGCAACAAGCAGAGCTTTTTGTACGTGCTTGCGATGATATGGATACTGTATCGTATCATCCTTCACGTCAACAAAATCGTTTTAAGGAAGCTCTTAAAGCTAATAATAACTTACCCTTTCATAATGAGGCTGATACCGATTGGTCTTTACCACAAAATCGCAAATGGGCTGAAAATATCATTCGCACATGGTCGACAAAGCTATTCGACCCTTTGCCTTTGGTGCTTGGAGATAAGACCGTGGCTGTTGGTGTTGGTTTAGAAAATGGTATCGACCCTTCCTTTCCTGATAAAGTCCTTTATCGCTATGCCATGGCTGGTGAAGATGAATTAGAAATCGCCTTACAAAATAGCGTCAAAGCATTTGAAAAATGGTCGAAGCGCCCGACTGAAAATCGGGCTACCTTGCTTGGAGATGTAGCTAATTCCCTTAGAAGTCACCGTGCGGCACTTATTGGCGCCATGGTGGCGGATACTGGGAAGACTATTTCAGAGGCCGATGTCGAGATATCTGAAGCCATCGACTTCGTTGAATACTATCGTCGCAATGTACAAGAATTCCTGCAATTTAATGATATCTCTCTGACACCAAAAGGGCCCACTCTAGTAGCTCCTCCATGGAATTTTCCTTGCTCCATTCCTGTCGGTGGCATCGCTGCTGCTTTGACAGCGGGTAATTCGGTGATTTTCAAACCGGCTCCAGAAGCAGTGCTTGTAGGATATGAGCTAGCCAAGGCTTTCTGGGAGGCGGGGGTTGATAAAGACGTTTTGCAATTTTTATGTTGTCCTGACGATCCCATAGGTACGCGACTGATTCAAGATCCTCGAATCGCCGTTGTTATCCTAACAGGGGCTACAGTTACAGCTAAGCTCTTTATGCGATTGCGCCCTGGTTTGGATCTTATGGCGGAAACAGGTGGCAAAAATGCGATGATTATCACTCGCATGTCAGACCGTGATCTTGCCATCAAAGATGTGATCCATTCGGCATTTGGGCATGCAGGCCAAAAGTGTAGTGCTTGTAGCTTGTTGATTTTGGAAAAAGAGGTCTATGATGACCTACACTTTAGACGCCAACTGCGCGATGCAGCTGCGAGTCTGTGTGTGGGTGTACCATGGCAGCTCGATACGCGTCTAAATCCATTGATACGAGAGCCTAGTCCCAGTCTTTTGCAAGGCTTAACATCCTTGGAAGAAGGAGAAACATGGTTACTCAAGCCTCGTCAAGATACACACAATACTAATCTATGGTCACCAGGCATCAAATTGGGGGTTAAACCAGGCAGCTTCATGCATCAAACGGAATTATTTGGCCCAGTTCTAGGAGTGATGTGTGCAAAAGATTTAGATGAAGCAATCGAAATGGCGAATGGCACGCCCTATGGCCTGACTTCAGGAATCCATTCTCTTGATGAACGAGAACAGCACCATTGGTTAAATCATATTGTGGCAGGCAATTGCTACATCAATCGCAGCATCACGGGTGCCATCGTGCAGCGACAACCTTTTGGGGGCTGCAAAGAGAGCAGTTTTGGTCCTGGCATCAAAGCCGGCGGGCCCAATTACGTGCTACAACTTATGCATGTGGAGCAAGTGGATTTACCTAGTGAAAGAGAGCCTGTAAGTGATGTTGTTAATCTGATGAGTCAGAAAGTGCACAAAAGTTGCAATGACCGCAGCGATATTGACTTGTGGAATGCTAGCGTGGGTAGCTATGCTTTCTTTTGGAACCATTATTTTTCGAAAATGCATGATCCTAGTCAGGTGCGTGGTCAAGACAACTTACTTTTCTATAAGCCCCATCACACATGTACATTGCGCGTGCAAGAAAATGATCAGCGCTTTGGTGTGATGCGCGCGCTAGCGGCGGCCTTGACTTGTCAAGCTACAGTTGAAATCAGCGTACCACCAGGACAAGCTAAATCGCTAGCTAAAGATGAATGGTTCATACAAGCGGAAGGTCTCACTCTTTGTGAAGAGACTGAAGAGCTATTTCATAAACGTCTTGTGGCAGGGGAGATCAGGCGTTTGCGTCTGCTATCGGCACCAAGCCTAGCTTTGCAACAAGCGTGTGCTCATTCTGCCTGTAACTTAATTGTGCAACCTGTAGTGGCAAATGGGCGCATAGAACTCCTTAGATGGTTGCGAGAAGTGAGTGTCAGCTTTGATAGTCATCGCTATGGATATTTGGGAGAATTTGAGAGTATTGAGTCTGCCATTAGCCCTCCGGCAAAGGAAGGTGCAAAAGCTTGCACAAATTGCAGCTGCCGTATGTAGCTATGCCACTTACCACTGCGCTTCTACACCGGCTAAATAATTGAAGGTGGAAATCCCTTGCCAGTGTTGCCCTGAGAATTCAGCGTACAGCGTCCACCCTCCAACCATTTCTTTAGAAATGGTAAATGCCCCTTCGAGGCTATTGCGCTTTTCACTGATGCCTTGAATTTTAAAGGGAGTGCCAAAATCGCGAAAGCGCTCTATAAGGTGACTTGTTCGCTCACTAAAGCGATATTGCCAGGCTAAGTCCACACTTAATGCTAGACCATCACACACCGCTTGCGTCACATGCACCCCTAGGCTGCCATAGACATTGTAGAGTTTTTTTTCCAACACCATCAAATCGAGTGAATCTGCCCCATATTCTGAAATTTTGTCGCGATGGACATAGCTCAATTCCACGCCCACAAAAGGTTGCACCAGAAAAGACTTATAACAAAAATCCTTTCCCGCTTCTAAATAGAAAGTGGTTTCATAGATTTTAGGTTTGCTGCGCGCTATGCGCTTGATATCTCCAAAGTCGATATGGCGCTTGACTCTATTATCGCTGGCTCCAAATAACACATCAGCCATCACATAATAGCCACAAGGGCGATATAATCCATAAAGTCCACCTAAATAGGTGTGATTCGTGCCATCACCATTACCTCGATAGTGTACCTGATCAATTGCATAGCCTGCTGCTACACCTACCGTCAAACCAGAAGCAATAGTCATTTGGCCGCCTCCAGCTAGTTCTAAGCCACTTGACGTAAAACTCGCTGCATTGCGATTGCCATAAACATAACTGCGGCTACCGCCCCCTTCAAACCAAAAATCAACAGCATAACTTTGCCAACAACAATCGCA
>JABDFJ010000004.1 GCA_013286645.1 Chlamydiota bacterium
GGAACTGCATCCGAGGATAAATGAGCGATTTTCCCAAAAATCAACGTAAACAGCGCCATATTCAATAGTGGACGCACCACCGCCCAAGCGACACCAAACGAGGCTTGTTTATAGCGCACTAAAATGTCGCGCCACGCAAGAAAATAAAAGAGCTCGCGGTAACGGATGAGATCTTTGAAATACTCTTTAGGTTCGCGATTGGCTTCGATGATGCGATCAAAGCTAGGGGATACTTCTGACATTGTTCTCTTAATACTTTGGAAAATGCTAATCGTTCGTCTTAGAGGCCGAGCAAATTGGGGTCTGGCCTGTGATTTGTGATTTGACCGTTTTCATAATATTGCCAAAATCATGTCAAATCGCAAATCGCAGGCCTGACCCCAATTTTTTTCTCGCCTCTTATGAAGGCACCAGCTCAGCTAATAGTGAATTTTTTTTTAGGCCTTCGTCTTGCACAATTTCGATCCACTCTTGGTTGTTCAAGTACCACGCCACAGTTTCTTTTAAGCCCTGGTGGAACGAATGATCAGGAGCCCAACCTATTTCTTTCTTGATTTTTGTGCAGTCAATCGCATAGCGGAAATCATGGCCAGGGCGATCTGTAACATAGCTAATCAAAGCTTCCAATTCGCGCTTGTCTTTGCCTTGAAGGTCAGCAATCACCCGGATGATCTCATGGATCAAATCAATATTTTTCCATTCAGACTCACCACCAACATTGTAGGTTTCCCCTTTCCGCCCTTTCAATAACAACATCCAAATGGCTTTGGCATGGTCATTCACATACAACCAATCACGCACGTTTTGTCCTGTTCCATATACTGGAAGCTTCTTTCCATTAAGGCAGTTGAAGATCATCAACGGGATCAGCTTCTCAGGAAATTGGTAAGGGCCATAGTTATTACTGCAATTTGAGATGCATACCGATAGGTTGTACGTATGACCATAAGCTTTTACCAAATGATCTGATGCAGCTTTAGAAGCCGAATAAGGCGAATTCGGACGATACGGGGTCTCTTCCGTAAAAAAGCCCGTAGCCCCCAAACAACCATAGACTTCATCCGTAGAGATATGGTGGAAATGGATGTGTGGATACTTCTTCAAAACCTCTAAAAGATGAAACGTGCCCAACACATTAGATTCAATGAAAGCTTGCGGACCAGAAATGCTGCGATCGACATGGCTTTCGGCGGCAAAATGGACAATAGTATCGATTCCATGTTCCGCGCATAAGCGCTCTACTAACGCTTGATCGCGAATATCCCCTTTGTGAAATTGATAACGGGGATCTTGATCGATTTCGGCTAAATTCGCCAGATTGCCAGCATAGGTCAAAACGTCCAAATTGTGGCACTTGCCATTAAAAGAAGGTACCTGCGTTAACACATAGCGGATAAAGGCTGAACCAATGAAGCCCGCGCCTCCTGTCACAAGAATATTTTTTACTTTACGTGACTGCATGACAATTCTTTATTAAGATGATTTGAAATATGTTCATTATTATTGGCTAAATAATGCAGATGCTCCCCATAGCTGTTCTTGCCAAGCATCTCTGCTAATTTCTTAAGCTGGACACGATCAATAAATCCTTTGTGATACGCAATCTCTTCCAAGCAACCCACAAAGTTCCCTTGCCGCTCCTCTATCGTTTGCACAAATTGTCCCGCCTGCATCAAACTTTCATACGTGCCAGCATCAAGCCAAGCAAAGCCTTTTCCAAGCACATTAACTGTTGCTTTCCCTTGTTCTAAATACACCCTATTGACATCCGTAATTTCAAGCTCGCCACGGGGCGATGGCTTCAAATGCTTCGCAATTTCAACCACATGGTTATCATAAAAATAGAGCCCCGTCACGGCAATATTGGACTTCGGCTGTTTTGGCTTTTCTTCAATAGATAAGGCGCGCCCATGGGCATCAATTTCAACCACACCATAACGTTCAGCCGACTTCACTTCATATCCAAAAAGGGTAGCGCCCGCTTTTTGCTGACAAGCTTTGCTTAAAAATGGATCTAAATTTTCCCCATAGAAAATGTTATCCCCCAAAATAAGGCATACCGAGCTATCACCGATGAATTTCTCACCGATAATAAAAGCCTCTGCTAACCCGTTGGGTTTGGATTGCGTGGCATAAGTAAATCGCACACCCCATTGAGAACCATCTCTAAGCAAACGCTGAAAAAGTTGCTGCTCTTCAGGGGTGGTGATGATCAATATCTCTCGTATCCCCGCTTGCATCAAAACAGAAAGAGGATAGTAAATCATGGGTTTATTATAGACGGGTAACAATTGCTTTGATACGCCCAATGTCAATGGATGAAGTCGCGTCCCACTTCCTCCCGCCAACACAATCCCTTTCATGAACAATTCTCCTCGAAAATTCCTTAGCCGTTGGAAGAGAATCATACGGATTATGAGATATGAGTCAATAGCACATTACCCCCTGAAATTGATTTCAAAGCAATAATATGACAAACCAAACAAAGTAAAGCGCTATTAGTCAAATACTTAAAGAAGAATACTCAACGTCATCGAAACAGCAATTTCTGCTAATGAATTGTGTGAATAAATTCTCGCTGTTCTACATGTCTACTTTTTACCGGATGGGCAAAAATTGGCAACGGCCGCGATTTGAGGGTATTTTGTCAGATTTATTAAGCAAAGTCACACAAAAATAACAGGATGGGCAGGATAGACGGGATGCTCCTCGCAGCCAGATCAACGATGGAAACGATAAAACGATATAACGATTGTTTTAATATTCAAAACGAAATTAGTTCTTCAGCCATGTCTACATCAATAATACATTCCTGGTTGCTTTGCAATTATAAAAATCCAGGTCTAAGTTCTTTCATTATTTCAAAACAACAGTTCAAAACGTACATGTTCAGGGCATATGCAGCCTGCCGCGGTAGCGGCCTGAGAGATTAGCCCCGGGTGGAGCGATTAGCGAAACCCGGGGTTCTTAAAGAAACGATATAGCCCCGGTAGGGGCGTAAGAAAGCGTTTAGGCAAAATCTCTATACCATGAGCTTTCTTACGCCCCTACCGGGGCTGGTATTTTTTTCCAATACCCCGGGTTCCGCTAATCGCTCCACCCGGGGCTAATCTCTCAGGCCGCTACCGCGGCAGGCTGCATATGCCCTGAACAGGTACTTCAAAACACTTCCTGTCAATTCAAAGTTGGGGAGTTATTGTCTTGTTCTATCGTTATATCGTTACATCGTTTCCATCGCTGATCTTGCTGCGAGGTACGTCCCGTCCTGCTCATCTTGCTCATCCTTGAAATTCAAAGCTTTGCTTGAGAGCAAAATTATCCGTCGCGCGAATAAGCGCGTCCGTCATTTCGGGATGATAAGGTGTATGCGCACCATTTTCGACTAAATCAAAACTGACATTCCCCCCAACACTTCTAATGCCATCTACAAGCTTTTCTGCAATCTTATAACAGCACAAATTATCTTTTTTACCTTGCACCACCTTGACAGGGATATCCTTAAGCGACTGCATGCGGCTTTCATCCAAAAGGTTCACCATCTTTGGCACAGTGTCAAACATCTGCGTTTCCCAAACTCCAATCGAGCGCTCTTCAGGTGTCGTTTCTGTGACATCATCCGACAACAAGCGATGAAGGTTTTCTTGATTTCCAGGCTCATCGACATAATCTTCATACGTCTTCCAAATACGGGCTGCCACGAAATCATTTTTCTCTACCACCAGCTTGCGATATGCCTCATAAATGGTTTGTGGTTGGCACATATCGATATCAACGCCTTTGCTCTTAGCATATTCCTCAATGCGCTTTAAGACAGCTGGCTCCCAATCTTTGCCGGCAAGTCTTTTAAGACGCTCTTCAGAAAATAGCATCTCATTCTCTTTGTGCGTCCCCAAATATATCCCTCTCACCACAACGCCAGAGCAACTTGCTGGAAACTGTTGTGCATAATAGAGCGAAAGGGTTGATCCCCATGAGCCACCAAAAACCAACCATTTTTCAATGCCTAGATGCTTCTTTAATACTTCAATATCTTCTGCCAATGTTTGGATGGTGATATCTTTGAAAATGTTAGCGTCGGTAGCAAGATCCATAGCCGATGGCGTGCAATGATAGGTGCCCCGTTGTTGAAAGACGATGATGCGGTATTTTTCAGGATCAAACCATTGACAGTCTTTAGGATTGAAAGCCACTCCTGGTCCTCCATGTACAAAGACTGCAGGGATGCCGTGAGGATTGCCCGATTCTTCCACATGGATGTGCCACCCTTTAGCTACTTCCACAGTCGAAATGATGGGTGCAGTAGGACGATGTTGTGTTCTCAACGCATCTACCGCACTCTTTTTTGTTTCAATTGGCAGAATATTCAACGGAAGTGAGGGATCAAGTTTTATTGCGTGAACGCCCATAGATTGCCTCCAAAAGATTAGAGGCAACATCCTACTTTGTTTATGAAATTCCTGGCAAGAGACTAAGAGGAACCAAAAGGACCTAAACGACCTAAAGGACTAAACGACAGTGTCCTTTAGTCCTTTAGGTCGTTTTGGTCCTTTAGAGGTAATTGCATAATTCCCGTTTATCGCTTTTTGGCGCTTTCGCCAATCTTCGCCATTTTGCGCAAATCCCCTACTCTCAAGAGTATGTGGATTTGCGCAAAATGGCGAATCTTGCCAAAATCATCCAAAAATCGATTAAACGGGAATTATGCAATCACCTCTTTAGGTCGTTTTTTTAATGGGAACTATTGGGACAAAACGCCGCAAGTTTATCGCCCCACGCCTTCACATTGGCTTTAAACTCCTCCCTTTTATCAGGATGTTCATCCGCGATCGAGATGAATTCTTTATACACTTGATTAATGCTCTTAACGAGTCGCTGACTCACTTGTTCCGAATATACTGTCCTGTCAGCAAACAGATCAACTAATCCATTTTTCTCGCCACCTGAATTTAAGTAACACAAGATACTAGCTTTAAAATGAGTTTTAGTTTGGCGCTTATCAGAGGATTTTACATAGAATTCATTGAAAGGACCCACCCCTCCTGCACCACTTGGAGAAATTGGACCATAAACCCCACCCACAAAAGACATAAAACCTCTCAATAGATATTAACTATTTAGCGATTGCGTTTATAGAAAGAATGCAGGTATTCTGTGATGTCCACAGGCTTTCAAATAGTTCTTTCTAGTCCTTAAATCAGCTGTATGATTCGCATAACGCAACCTATACTTCTACTCCTGCTACTCACGTTTATCCCACTCCATGCGGATTCATTGAGCGAGCAAGAAAATCTCATGAACGACCTCCTCATCGTCGATTATTGGAACAAAAAGATCAACGACCGCCTTCCCGTCACATATAACAACCTCCTACAAGGCGGATATTTTGCCATGCCCTCCGCCCGCATGGGCGCCGATGGCGAAATCGGCGGCGGCTATGCCTATGTCCCTCCCTACCGCCTTTATAATATCCGCTGCCAAATCCTCGACCGCCTCGAGCTCTCTGGCAACTACCGCGTCTTCCATGGCGTTAAAGACCCCGTCCTCTCCCAACATGGCTTCGGCGACTTCTCCGATAAAGGGGCTAACCTCAAATTTTCGCTTTTTAGTCCGGAGGATAGCGAATATCAGCTCCCAGGAGTAGCCCTTGGCTGTGAAGACTTCATCGGCACGCGCGCTTTCAATGCCCAATATTTAGTCTTTACCCAAGTATTCTTAAAGCAAAATCTCGAGATTAGCTTAGGCTATGGCATCAACCGCATTCGTGGTTTCTTTGGTGGCTGCAACTGGATGCCGTTTCGCAAAAGCTGCTGGCCGCTGCTCGACTCGCTAAGCTTAACCGCCGAATATGACGCCACCCCCTATCGCAGCAAAAGGATAGAACCCCACCCCAGAGGTCACACCAAAAATTCCCCCTTTAATTTTGGCATGAAATACCGCATTTGGGACTATTTCGATCTATCTTTGAGCTATATGCGTGGGCATACTCTCTCGTTTACAGCTTCGGCCTTCTACAACCTCGGCCACACCAAAGGCTTCCTGCCTAAAATTGATGATCCTCTGCCCTACAAGGCCCCCATCAACGTGGAACCTATCGGTATCCGTCGCCCCGAAGATGCTCTATCCACAGAGCTCCTCTTTGCCTTCCAAGAGCATGGACTGACACTACTTGACATCTACCTCTCATACAACACCTGCAACCGAAAAGTCCTACGTCTGAATGTACTCAATGAAACCTACCGCCTAGAAAACGACCTACGCATTCGCCTCAACCACTTTTTAAGCGCCCTGATTCCAAGAGATATCGACGAAGTCATCATCGTCATCAATTCCGAAGGCTTTCCGATCCAAGAATACCGCTATCAAATGGAATATGTGCGCATGTATGCCGCCAAGGAGATAGGGCCGCACGAACTTAAAATCCTCACGCCCCTGCATGAGGTCAGCTGGCCTAATCCCTACACCTCGGCCCACCTCTTACAACGCAAACGCCATCTCTATAACTTTGAATTAGCCCCTCGCATCCCCGCTATCTTCGGCAGCGCCAGTGGAAAATTCAAATACGCCCTAGGACTCAATGCCGACTTCAATGGCTTTCTATGGAATGACATTTATTTTAGCGTACTTTTGGGATACAATTTCATTTCCCATCTTGGCAAAGCGCAAGGGCACGACAGATTAAATCCCTCACAGATCATTCAAGTGCATTCCGATGTCATTCGCTATTACCATCAAACGGGTTTGCAATTGGATAATGCCTATCTGCAAAAAAACTGGAATATGGGCTGTGGCTGGTATGGGAAAATTGCTGCCGGATATTTCGAAGAAGAATATGGCGGCATTGCCAGCCAGCTTCTCTATTATCCTGTCTCTTCTCCATGGGCCATCGGCTTTTCTTATGCCGTCCTCAAAAAGCGCTCCTATAAAGGATGGGGTTTCACCAGTAAAGTCCGTAAACTTGATGGCTTAAAGCTCACTCACCGCAAATTTCTGGGGACTCAAGGCTTTTTACACCTCTATTACGATTGGGAAGCCGCGCGCATGGATTTCAAAATCAGTGCGGGTAAGTTTTTGGCCAACGATTGGGGAGTGCGCAATGAGATCTCGCGTTATTTTCCTAGCGGCCTGCGCTTGACCTTGTGGTATACGCTGACAAATGGACATGACAAAGTCAATGGGAAGACCTATTACGACAAGGGGATAGCGTTTTCTGTGCCCTTCGATATCCTCTACACCTATAGTGAGCGCACACGTTGGACCTATGGCATGTCAGCCTGGCTGCGCGACGTCGGCGTGCAGTCCATGACCGGCCTCGACCTCTACGAACTCATCAACGACCAACGTCAATGAATGAGGCTTTAGCCTCATTTTGTAGCTTAGACTTTAGTCCAATGTCATTAAGTTAAGAGATAAGTGATTTAATATTAGGGGTTCTAAAGAGCTCCAACGGAGCAAACAGGTGTAAAGCCCACAGTGTAGCGCTGCCGGCGCAAACTGTGGGGATACGAAAACAAATATAGAGCTCCAACGGAGCGGCCAGGTGTTCTTCCATGACATGACTACAGCACACCTGGTCGCTCCGTTGGAGCTCAGATCCCCTTTTTATGAGACCCACAGTTTGCGCCGGCAGCGCTACACTGTGGGCTTTACACCTGTTTGCTCCGTTGGAGCTCTTTAAACTTCTTCATAGTAAGTTACTTACCTCTTAACTAAACGACATTGGACTTTAGTCTGAGCTTTAGCCTGCCACGCGCCGCCTGCGGTAGCAAGGCGAGGCGCGCTCACGTGTGGCAAAGTGCTGTTATCACAAAATGCGCTAAGGCTAAGGTTAAGGCTAGAGTGCATGGGGCTAAGGCGGCGGTCACTAGGGTGCAACAGGTGTGAGGCCACGACACCAAGCGCGTCACGCATCGCTACCGCTCGCTGCGCGTGGCATGGCTAAAGCCATGCCAAAACGAGCTCAGACTAAAGTCTAAGCTACAATGCTGGAACTCTGCGATCTTGCTGAAAGGGTGCCTATCTATTCATTGCTAGGCTTGGGAAATTGATAGCGTTGGATAAAAATATTTCCCCGATTGTTGGTATCAATCGTCATGCCTTTATAGCCTAGCCTTATGTTGGAATCATTACTTTCATTGGTCATCGAAAATACGATGAACAGCTGGTTCTTACTATTCACCGACATCCGCAACCCTTCTAAAGTTGTACTAGCATATTGACTAGTTTCAATGGCAATGTCGGCGGTTTTAATACCCATAACACGCGCGTCAAAAGAGTGCGGCGTCACACGCCTTTCTTCCACAAAATCCAAACCGATTCCCGTACTGCCACCGGTAGGGTCATCCACTTCTTTATAGATATCCAACCACACATCTGTCTGCAAAGGCTTGGTAAATATATCTTCGCCGGGACGCCCGGTCCAATTTCTAAAATCGTAATAGGCCACGACATAATGGCCATCATGCGTCATGAGGGCGTACTGTCCAAACGCTTGCTGTTTACCAAAAGGGATGTTGGTGGGAGTACGATTGATCTGCACGGAGCGCGACCAACTTACCCCCTGGTCGCTGGAAGCACTCACCAGTACATAGGGAAAAATCGATGCTATTACCTCATCATCGGGAAATGCTGCTCGATTACCCGCCCCATAAGTCAAATAGATGCGCCCTGTAAAGGGACTCACAATAGGAGAGGTGCCTTGACCTGAAGTTCCATTCAATACCTGAACCACTCTGGGTAAAATGGTCCCAGGATCGTGCGCTAGAGCAGCGAAAATATATTGCTCTGTGGTGCCAGCCACCTCCAGCCAGGTCTTTCCATTATCCAAGGATCTGACAACAGCTTGATCATAATTCGTGTCAAATGGGGTTCCTAAATAGCTTTTGGCTCCAATCTTAGGATACTGGCGTAAAATGGGTAATAGAAGCACATTGTGGTCAACCACCAGTGGATGCGCCGAACTAAGACTAAGTCCTCCAAAGGCCAAATAAAAGGGGTTCGTAATCTGTGGATCAAAATGTTTGGCTTTCCATACCGGATCCCCTATCAAACTATAAACTTGTTTGGGTTTAGAAAAAGTGCTGCCCCCATTTTTAGAGCGAAAATAATAGAGATTCCCAAGCAGATTATCTGTGCTAAAATTGTCGACAGTTGAAAATAGAGGAAACATCGAACTAGCATGAATGAGCTCATTATGGGCCGGATCGATCGTCGTATGAAACTCTCTTGGCCCTTGGCCTAGAGGTACAAAAGGACCACTGGTGATCCACCAATTCACAGGAGAGGTTAAAACAATATTAGGCTCGGCCCAACTCTTCCCATTATCGTCTGAATAGGTAAACAGAAATCCGGTCTCAGGAACTGAATTACCGTGATTCAGCACCATATCGTCAAACCCGTGGCCTGAAGCAAACAGTCTCCCCTGCTTATTATATTGCATAAATAAACCTGGACCAAGGGAAGCATTGATAATTTGCGAAATGTGGCCGCCCAAGGGTATAATCTGTTCCACCGGGGGGCCATAACTCCAAGATTTGCCTCCATCTGCCGATAAGGCAATAGTATTCGTACCTATGGTAGTCAAAAAAGTGAACGAAGCATCATACACGATATTTTGCCCAATTTGAATGGACATAATATTATCGTCTAAAGGATTGAAGATCACAGGCGAACTGGCGGTATAGGTGTTTGTCTGCAATAGAATATCCGACAGATAACCTGGAGTTCCTCCGGCGTACACAGGCTTCTGGTAATGGTTATCCATCACCGCCCGCAAATTTGCTAGGATGGGATCAGGGTTAGCCGGACCGGGCGTGGGACTGATCCTCTGGGCGCCGCCGATGGGAATGGCGACAGGGCACGTCCCAAAAATTGTGCCGCCGCTGATGATAAGCGCACTCAATAGTGTTAAAGCCCATTTCGCTGCATATTCATACCAACAAATCATAGCCGATCCTATAAAGAATATTCATCGTTCGACGGTGAACATATAAGTTGAAAGGAAACATAGGAGATGGAGGTTGTTTTTGTCTATTTCTTATGACAATTTTCAACAGCTTATAGTAAAGATTCAGCAATTCCCCCAAATAAACCTTCTCAAGGAAAAGCAATCACTTTAGCAACATTTTTTTCGTAAAATCCCATATTTTCGGGCAAGGGCACGGTTTTTTTTAGCGGGAACTGCTGTAAGAGATTTTCATCTATTGAAAATAAAATATTTTTTTGATATCATAATGCTATAGCACTCAGCGCCTAGCGCGGAAGGAGGGGAAATGGATCGTGCTGAATTAGAACAAAAAATTATTGCTAAAGCATGGAAAGACCCCGCATTCAAAAAGAAATTGTTAGAAAAACCGAAGGAAACTATTCACCGCTTTGTCCAAGAGGTCTATCATAATCAAGATATTCTCCCCAAAGATGTCAAATGTCAGGTGCTTGAAGATAACGGTAATATGCTCACAATTGTGATCCCGCCGACCCCAGAAAATAGTGGTGAACTGTCAGAGGCTGACATCGCGCAGGTTGTAGGAGGGAAGGGTTCACCCAACCATAGTAAGAGTGCTAGAAATCCTAGAATCATTTATCATCCTAGTAACCAAGAAAACTTTGGTGCTGGTGGGAAAGGGATTATAAGATCTGCCGATGTGGGTTAAGCGAACCTTACAAAAAATCTTGCTATGTCGCTTTGTCATCGTAGGCTCATCATCTATAGATTCTGGTATACAAGGCAGCTTCCGTTGAAACTGCCTAAAAGCGCCAATTAACAGCAATACTGCCGCTTTGATCTGTGTACTTATGGCCAAACTCTCCATTCCAATCTAAAGTGATAGAAAGTTGGTCATGACAATAGTAGCTAGCCAGAGAAAAATTGGCTCTAAACAAGCTAACATTTGGTGAGTAATCACACACCGTGAAGAAGAAATCGGCGTCTTCAAAACGTGCTTTGGTGGACTTAGCACCAAAACGCACATCTCTTATCCAACCGAGAAGCACATTTGGCACCCATTTCCCCCACCTCTCTGTCTCGTAGCAGGTGGATAAGTTCACACCTAGTTCACCGCGTACTAAAGAAGCATCACGCGCGTCAACATGTAAGTTGATGCTATCAGCCCCATGCTCATGATAGCCATCTTCATGCAACCATAAGTAATCCACACCCATGAATGGACGAATTTTATAGCTGTCATACGCAAACAATAGGCCAGTGTCTAGACGCACATCCACGCCACCCCCTTGCTGCTTGTGGCGGGCTGTGCGATCGATTTTGCCAAACTCAATGTTACGGTGTGCTTTGGCCCAATTCCAAACACCAAGCACGACCCCATTGGCATACCACCATTCATCCGACCAATTACCATACAAAGATCCATAGGCACTGTGGAGGGTGCCCTTGCCTCGATGTTCTTTCCAGTCGATGAGGCTTTTGCTATAGACTGCACTAGCGCCTAAAACCAGATGACGCGAGACAACCCGATCGCCGCCAGCGATAAAGCCATAAGAACTTCGGTCAAAGCCGACTAAATGACAGGCGTGTTGTTGCTGGGCCCAATCGCCGAAGGCATCATCCCATACTGCAAAACATCCATCGTCTTGTAAGCAACAAGCGCCGTTGTAGCGCGCTTCTAATCGTTCAGAAATGATTTCACGTACATGCAAAGTCAGCTCCTCATTGCTAAGCAATATCCCTTGGAAGAGGGTCGGGTCGAGCTGTTCAAGCGCGTTGTTCATCGATGTTGAGTTTGGCTGGGCCTTCAAACTTTCAATGATATTGACGAGATCATTGCCTGGTAGTGGATTAATATCGTAGATATACTGCGCCACGACCGCCGCATTAGCATCGGTGGCCAAAAGAATATAGGGTGGTGTCAACAACAGCTGACACCTATTTTCAGCATTGGACCACAGACCTAATACCGTGTAGGGATGTCCATTTAAGACAACTTCTCCTTGGAGAGGGTCTGGACAAAGTCCGGAAATTTCGCCACCTTGGAGAGCGGAAAAATCTAGCCAACCATAAATCTGAAAGTCGGCTATCGGATCAGTGATTGCCTTCGCCAGAGCACTCGAGTAATTCGCCTGTTGGTTTTCTAATAGCGTGCCTGAGCCACAATCCAATTTTCCCACGCCTTTCCCACACTCAGGCATCACGGCATACATGAAGGTGGCATCTTGGGTGCTCATGACTGAATTATAGTCACAAAATCCGTTGACCAAGTCGCATGAGGTACCAAAAACATCAGAGATAATGGTGATATCTGCAGGAAACTCGATCATATAGAGACTTGTGGGCTGACCGCTGGCATCAGCTTGAGGAGCGGGCAAATGACCGGCGTTCAATTGGAACACCAACTCCTGTTGGATTTCGGCATCAGTGATTGTCTTGCTGGTATTTTGCGGCTTGATTTTAAACTGTCCATTAAAAGTCCCTCGTTCTATCACCTGATTCGTAGTTGGAGCGGGCAAACCTAGAGTATTGTATTGCGCCAGACCATCGATCCAAGGACTATTGACGAGATCATTCAAAAAGCCAGGTAGGGAAGCAGCGACTTCCTGATTAACACCGTCACCCCACAGCACAGATGACACTTGTACACTCGAAATGACAGGCCCTGCGAAATAGTTGAAGAAAGGCTGGCCTGGCCGGCTGACATCGTCAACATTTGTGTGCTTACCACCACATTTGGCATAACTAGGAGTGACGTTGAAGGCTAATAAACTGACAGCTAGCGTGAATACAATTTTGCGCATGATAAACCTTAATTTAACGGAACATCTAAATATAAATATTATTTTGATTTAATCAACATGTTTCATCACGAAGAAAATGTAGAGCTCCAACGAAGCAAACAGGTGTAAAGCCCACAGTGTAGCGTAAACGAGATGGCGACGCCTCTGGGTGCGCCGCTTGCCTAAAGTCAATTGTGAACCTTTCTGTCCCTGTCTCTAATGTCCCTAAAGTCGCTTAAGTCCCTAATGTCCCTACTTTTGGGTGATAGGAATGGTGCTCGTCATCTCAAATTTAGGGACCTTAGGAGGTAATTGCATAATTCCCGTTTATCGCTTTTTGGCGCTTTTGCCAACCTTCGCCACTTTGCGCAAATCCCCTACTCTTAAGAGTATGTGGATTTGCGCAAAATGGCGAATCTTGCCAAAATCATCCAAAAATCGATTAAAACGGGACTTATGCAATTACCTCTTAGGGACTTAAGCAACCTAAGGGACATTAGAGACAGGGGCAGAAAGACGATGCATTTGATCGCAAGCGGCGCTGGAGCGCCGCATATCAAGAGTCTCTACTTGACACCTGTACCGGCTTTACACCCGGTCGCTCCGTTGGAGCTCTGTGATCTTACTTCTGCTTCATCACATAGACCCCATCCCAACCTTCTGGAATTGGTCCCTGGAGGAATCCTTCACAACGTTCGATGAATAAAAGGGTGGATGGATTGCCTGGACTTAGTTGCAGAGCTTCCTTAAATTGATTTAAGGCTTCAGCAAAATTTCCTTTTTCATAGGCTCTAAAAGCCGCCTCATAGAGCTTGTTAAAAGCTAGTTTGTTAGCATCGACACTATTTGTAAAGCTAACCTCGTACAAATAGATCGCCTTCTTTTTCCCTTTAACCACCACTTTATCTAACAAACGCATGATATACTGCTTCTCATCTTGTAGCGCGTGGATGGTACTTTCACTGGCTAAGAATTCGGTGCCATAAAACTTATTCAGACTCTCAATACGTGAAGTGAGGTTGATCGTATCGCCAATCACATTGGCACTAAGGCGTTCTTTTTCCCCCAAGATGCCGATCATGGCCATCCCTGTATTCAAAGCATAACCTACTTTCACCGCAGCTAGATGACCAGCTTGACTTTGATTGAAAGCTTCTTGCGCTTCTTTCATGGCTTGGATGGCTCTTATGCCGTCGTCAGCACTGCGAGGAAACAGCGCCATGATGCCATCACCCATAAACGAGTTGATAAAGCCATTATGCGCGCGAATGATGGGGGCCACAGCTTCTAGATAGGCATTAATGAAGACAAAAGCTTCTTCTGGAGTTTGCTTTTCCATGATACTGGTGTACCCACGGATATCACTAAACATCGTTGTCACCATTACATCGATAGCTTCACCTAGCTTGACATCTTGGATATGCTCCTTATGCAAGATATCGAAATAGTTTTTAGGCACAAACCTCTCCGTCGCCCGATATAGAATCTGTAACCTCTCATACCTCCTCCTAAGCACTGCTGTCCGCCACATGTGGATTATATAAATCACCGTGAACACACAGCTTAAATAGATACCATATGCCCACCATGTTCTATACCACGGAGGAAGGACCCTAAAGGTATAAGTGATGGGCTCACTCCACACACCAAAAGGACTGCGTGCTTTGATTTTCAATTGATAGGCCCCTTCAAATATATTGCCAAAGTCGGCGCTGGTCCCCTTTGAAGGAGGGCTCCAATCTTTGTTATACCCCTCTAGCTTATATTGATAGAGCACGTTTTGCGCCCGATCGGGTTCAATGGCCATGAAATCAAAGGTCAGATGATTGTATTCGTAAGGAAGTTTAAGATCTTCGGGTAGATAGTAAAATTTCGTGATGCCTGTAAAGGTGAGAGCGCCAAATTTACGCCGCATCACCTCGATCTCTTCTTTAGTTAAAGTCCTGCCGAAGGTGATCTCTTCTTCGGCAACATTTGGAGCAACGGTACCCTTGTCAATGGGCAACTCATTCTCCTTCAAATCATACCAACTCACTTTTTCGTCGTTGACCTTCATGTTTTGAATGACCACATGGGGAGGGGCTTTGGTGGTATGCAGGGCAGCGTAATCAAAACGCACCAAACCGGTTTTGTCCGATCCTGTGCCGAACCAAATGATTCCTTCTTTATCAAGGAAGATACTATTTTGACCTGAGTTCAAATCAGGGATAGGGTATCCCGTTTTCTCATTGAAAATTTCAAACACAGGGGTATAGTCTTTCAGCTCAGCATTGGACACGTTATTTTGGGCAGGGAGTTTCGCTGTCGCTTGGTTGCCAGATGGTTTCCGAATATATTCTTTTAAAATCGCTATGCCTTTATTCGTGCCGATGAGTAGATCTTGTTGTGGCGTGGCAATCGTGCGATAAGCTAAATTATCGGGAAGGCCTTGTAAAGTGGTATAGGTAAGGAATGATTTTCCATCATAGCGCAGCAAACAACTGTCGGTGTTGATCCATAAATTCCCCATTGTATCTTCAAAAATGCTTATGGCGAAATTATTGCCGAGTCCTTGCTCCTTTGTATAATTTGTGAACGTGTGGCCGTCAAATTTACTGATCCCCTCATTTGCACTAAGCCACAAATTTCCATGACTGTCTTTTAAGATACTTTTAAGATAATTACCCACTAACCCCTGCTCAGTGGTGTAATTCGTAAACGAAGTACCATCGAACCTACTCAAACCACCACCAAAGGTGGCAAACCATATATCACCCGCTTGATCTTGGTAGATACAACGCACATCGTCATTGCCAAGTCCTTGGGCTGTAGTGTAGGTAGTAAACGACTTGCCATCGAATTTGGCAACTCCACCTCCATGTGTGCCAAACCACAGATAGCCCTCTTGGTCTTCTAAGACACCTCTGACTTCATTATAGGGCAACCCTTGCGCCGTTGTATAGTTGGTAAACTCTTTGCGATCGTACTTCGTTAACCCTCCAAGCGTACCAAACCACATATTGCCCGAGGTGTCGTTAAGAATACTCATGACACCACTATTACCTATCCCTTGCACGCTAGTATAGTTTTGAAAGGCCTCTCCCTCATAACGACAAACCCCTCCTTCTTCAATGCCGAACCATAGATTTCCAATTTTATCCTCAACGATAGTCAAGACGGTGCTGCCAGATAACCCATTGCTCTTTGAAATATTGGTAAAGGTTTTTCCATCATAACGGCTGGCCCCTCCTTTATCGGTGCCGAACCATAGATTTCCTTTAGTGTCTTCAAAAGCTACCCAAACTTTGTTTTTAGCAAGGCCTTCGGCTTGTGTAAAATTGACAAAGGTTTTGCCATCATACTTGCTCACCCCATTTTCGGTAGCAAACCACAGATTGCCGGCTTTATCTTGCACAACAGAATGCACGAAATTATCGGCTAACCCTTGTGCCTTGGTGTAGTTAGTAAACGCTGTTCCGTCGTATTTGCTCACACCATCCTGCGTAGCAAACCAAATATTTCCCTCTCGGTCTTCTGTGATGCTCCACACAGAGTTATGCACTAATCCTTGAGCTACAGCATAATTCTTAAAGGATTTTCCATCGTATTGGCTGACCCCTCCACCTTCTGTGCCAAACCATACATTCCCTTTTTTATCCTCATACATGCATCGAATGAAGGGATTTGGCAGTCCATCCTTGGTGGTGAAGACGGTGCAGTCTTTCCCATCGTACTTACTTGCTCCCTCTTCTGCGCCGAACCATAAATTCCCCTGGCTATCTTGCAAAATGGACCACACGATGGTCCCCATAAAAGGGTAATTTGTGAAGGCATAGCCATCAAAGCGGCTTACTCCACCCCCACGTGTGCCGAACCACAAATTTCCTGCTCTATCCATCGCGCTGGCTGTGACGTAATCCAATGCCAAGCCATCTTCTGCGGTGTAGTTACGCATGATGTAGTACAGGACAGCAGGTTTAACTTCTGGAGGCAACAACGCAATTTTAGTCTCTTTCCCATTTTCTTTAAGCGTTGTAAATTTACCTGCTTCTAGCGGCACTTCTGTCGTGATTGGTTTGGGCATGTCTGCCAGGGAAACAGTTTTAGGCGGCTTCAGATTGGCAGCAGGAACCACAACGCCATGAGCTTCAGATATATTTGGAGCATTACTGACGGTTGTTTCGCTTTTGTCTTGTTGCTGACAAGCGCATAATAGAGCTAATAGGCAGAAAAGCTGATGTCTCATAAAATCCCCATCATCATATCGACTAAGGCTAGAGCCTAAACCGAAGGTTGTAGCTTAGGCTTCAGCCTGAGCTCGTTTTGGCAGGCTCGTAGCTTAGGCTTCAGCCTGAGCTTTAGCCATGCCACGCGCAGCGAGCGGCAGCGATGCATGACGCGCTCGATGTCGCGACCTCACTAACGTTAGGCAAATCCCCGAGGCGTCAACAGCAGACACCTTCGCAACGTCCACACTTCCAAAACACCGAGCGCGTCATGCATCGCTACCGCTCGCTGCGCGGGCAGGCTCAAGCCTGCCAAAACGAGCTCAGGATAAAGCCTAAGCTACAATCCTGCGGCTTACCAGCGGGCTTCTACCCCTGCTAAGTAATTGAAGGAAGAAATCCTTTCCCAACGTTGTCCAGAAAATTCCCCATAGAGTGTCCATCCTTCCATAATTTCTTTAGAAATGGTGACAGCTCCTTCAAAGCTATTGCGCTCTTCAGAGACCCCTTTAATCTTAAAGGGCGTGCCAAAGGCGCGAAAGCGCTCATTGAGGTGATCTTGTCTCTCGGTAAAGCGATATTGCCAGGCTAAATCTACACTTAAGGCTAAGTCATCACACAATTCTTGTGTGAGGTGCAAACCGAGGCTACCATAAGCATTGAAGAGGTGCTTCTTAAACACCACTAAATCTAGTGAATCGGCGCCATGTTCCGAAAATTTGTCGCGCTGGGCATAGCTCAGCTCCACACCAAGAAAAGGCTGCACGAGGATACATTCCCAACAGAAATCTTTACCTGCCTCCAGATAGAAGGTGCCTTCATAAATTTGAGGCTTGCTGTGCGCTGTGCGCCTGATGTCTCCAAAGTCGATATGACGCTTGACTTTGTTGTCGCTGGCCCCAAAGATAGCATCGGCCATCACATAGTAGTCACAAGGACGATATAACCCGTAAAGTCCACCTAAATAGGTATGATTAGTACCATCACCATTACCTCGATAGTGCACGTGATCGAGCGCATAGCCAGCGGCAACACCTACAGTTAAATTCGACGCAATCGCTGCTTGTCCACCGCCAGCGAGTTCAAAACCGCTAGTCGTAAAGCGTGCTTCATGTTGGTTGCCGCGCACGAAGCTGCGGCTGCCGCCCACTTCAAACCAAAAGTCTAGCTCACAATTGGCCGGACAGCAGTCGCTTGCGCAAGGCACCGTGGTGACGAGCGCGCGTACTGGGTCGTAGAGACGTTTTAAAAACTGACGGTTGGTGATCTCGGTTGTCAGCAATTCGCTGAGGTATTGCTGTCCTGTCATTTGGTCTAGTGCCTTACTAGCTTGATGTGGCGATAGCCCCACCAGTGTGTTCAAAATCAGCGTTTCATCCACATTGGGATTGACGATGCTATCGAGTTGCTCGGCTACAGCTCTTTCATTCGATGTTTCGGCTGCATTGACCAGCGTGGTTTGCACGCTAAAGAAGGCATCAGTGGCATCATACGATAGGATTGCACCCACAAGCGTATTGTCGGTAATGGTTGAGCTAACGCCGGCAAATGTCCCACTTAGTCCATTGACGGCATGCAAGATGTCATATGGGGTGTTGAGCTTATATTGTCCATCTGTCGAGGCGACGACCACTTCGCCTCCTTCCAGCGAGGCACTTCCTGCGACATTGATGAGACTGCTAGCGCCTGTCTCATCGATTTGCACTTGATAGGTCGTGTTGGCATGTTGCGAGTAGTTGCCACCTACATTTAAGGTGCCAATGCTATTACCTGGAGCGATGGTACCTCCTGTGGCTACGGTCAGGTTGTTTTGCACTATACCTATACCTTTGAGGATACCCGTATGGGCAACTGTCGTACTGCCACCACCTAGGGTGGTGTTTAACACCAGTGCACCAGCATTGACAAATGTCGTGCCGTTAAAATCGGCTACGTTTGAAGTTTCCTGACTAAAAGTGAGAGCTTTAGATCCATCTTTAAGCACTTTACCGTTACCAGCGATAGTGCCGTTAAAGGTGCCATCGGCATTATCTAGAGTAAATTGCAACGTCGCCTGGTTATCAATCGAGCCTTGTAAGGTTTTAGTATTACCTACCAACGTACCATCCAGGATAGTAGTTCCCCCACTATATGTGGATATGCCATCGAGGATCAAAGTGCCGCTGCCTTGTTTGATTAAGCTGCCAGTACCGATAATCTCACCTTTGAATGAGCTCTCAGTAGTATTGACAACTGTCAGCGTGCCACTACCCAAATTGACTGTACCGCCATTAGTGTCGGAATCAAGTCCCGCAATCGTATTGGAAAAGTTATTAAGATCTAAGATGCCTATCGATTCACGCACCGAGTTACTTAAAGCTACTGCTGAATGTGGCGAAAAAGCATCGTCTGCTCCCGCTCGCAATGTGCCATTAGGAATCTGTGTTATTCCACTATAGGTCACAACATTGCTACCTGCCAATGTAAGAGCTGAAGGGGGAGGAGGGGGGCCAAAGTTGGACTCTACTCCAATTTCTAATTTTCCCGTTCCTGATATGCTACCATAATAGGTCGTGTCATTTTCCCCAACAATAACCAGTGTGCCACTTCCCAATAACACCGTGCCTGACGTGGCTGCATAATCAGCCAAGGTTAATATTTCGACAATATGGTTATTAAGATCTAAGGTGGCGCTGCTACTTAGACCATCGCCTAAAATGACCGCTGAGTTGAACGAAAAACCGAAATCTGCTCCGGCTTGCAATGTGCCGCTACGCACTAACGTGTCGCCGCTATAGTCGGTGCCATTAAAAAAAACGCCTTCCAAAATCAATGTGCCAGTATTTTCCATAGTGAGTCCAGCCGTGCCATTTAAAGGCAGCTGGATATCTACCGTAGAATTAGCATCCCCGCCCGCTATCAATATACTAGAGCTGACATTCACTGGATTGCCCATTAAAGTATATGAGCCGCCATTGGGAGGATTGATGGTCATGCTATTGGGCTGTACGAATTCATCATTATTGGAGATAAAGCGAGTGACACCACTAGCCGGAAAAGTCATGTCGCACCCATCGTTCGGGGATTCCCCCGGAGGGATGGAAGTCCAATTGGTTGGATCGCTCCAATTTTCAGAGGTGAGGCCATTCCAGGTGATCATTTGGTCAGGTATAGCTGTTAAGGAAGCGCTCATTACAAGCAGCTGGCAGGTCGCGAGGGCAAACTTCTTATGCATTAAAATTCTCCAGTATTTCTTTTGTGAGTTATTCTCCATTTATGAAGATGTAAAGAATATTTTGTCAAAAGATAACTCGCAAGCATGGACGACATGGACTGCATGGACTGAATGGACGACATGGACGATATGGACAAAGCACGATCTCGCGTTTGGAGCTTCAAAGAAGCGGCCAGGTGTAAAGCCCACAGTGTAGCGCTGCCGGCGCAAACTGTGGGAATACGAAAACAAATATAAAGCTCCAACGGAGCGGCCAGGTGTTCTTCCATGACATGACTACAGCACATCTGGTCGCTCCTTTGGAGCTCAGATCATTTTTTTGTGCGACCCACAGTTTGCGCTGGCAGCGCTACACTGTGGGCTTTACACCTGGCCGCTTCTTTGAAGCTATAAGTGCGCCATGACGCTTTGTCCATGCCGTCCATTTCGTCCATGTCGTCCATTCGAGGTGATTGCATAATTCCCGTTTAATCGATTTTTGGATGATTTTGGCAAGATTCGCCATTTTGCGCAAATCCACATACTCTTGAGAGTAGGGGATTTGCGCAAAATGGCGAAGATTGGCGAAAGCGCCAAAAAGCGATAAACGGGAATTATGCAATTACCTCATTCAGTCCATTTCGTCCATGTCGTCCAAAAATTGGTGTCAGGCCTGCGATTTGCGATTTGACATGTTCTTAGAAATACTATGAGAGGGAGCAAATCACAAATCACAGGCCTGACACCAATTTTTTCTCGGCCTCTACAGCGTGCTTGAATGGGCCTGCTGCAGGCTGGGCTTTGCCAAGCGCACATACACAGACACCACTACATAGGCCAACAACGAGCAGCTGGCGCCGAAGGTGGCAGCAGAAAACAAGATGTTTTCGCCATCTGAAAAGAGCTGCTGCCCATGATAGAGGATATAGCCCGCCCAGCACACCAGCCCACCTAATAATGCTGCCCAGGCAGATGGGCGCGTCGCGCCCTTCCAGAACAGTGCCGCTGAAGCTGGCACGAAGATCGACACAAAGAGGGTCGCTCCCGAATGGACCATCATGTCGAAAATGGTCTGGCCACTTAATGCCAACGCAAAGGAAAGCATGGCAATGAAAATATTTGTCCAGCGTAGATACGATATTTTCCGCTTTTCGTTCGCCGTAGGCCACATTTCTAAGATGATATTTTTGGTAACAAGTGATGTACCTGCCAGCAGATAGCTATCCGCCGTGCTCATGATAGCTGAAAAGATGCCGCAAGCAAAAATGGTAAATAGCAACGGCGAAAGATATTCTTTGGCCAAGAGCGGCATCAACAGTTCAGGGCGTTCCAAAGAGGGAAAGATATCCCTGCCGGCCAAACCGATAAATAAGGGAATCATGCCCAGCAACAAATACAAAAAAGCTCCCACAATAGAACTATAACGAGCTACCGCAATCGAACGACACGCCAAGGAACGCTGAATGAGATCTTGTCCCATGATCGCCCCAAGTCCCGTCATCAAGATTCGTCCGCTATATGCAAGCCAATCAACGCTAGCTTGATTTGAGGGCAGCAGCGTAAAAAATTCATTGCGAAAGAGGGTGAACAAAGCATCATGATCTGGCGTATGGGTCAAGCTCACAGGCACCAGTAAGGCTAATCCCAGCATCAGCAATCCTAGCTGAATGAAATCGGTGATACTCACCGCCCACATCCCACCAGAGACCGTATACACAACGACAATCATCGAGCCAATGAAGATCCCCATTTCTGCTTCCATGCCAGAGACAATGTGAAAGATATACCCCATAGCCAACATCTGCGAAGCCAAAGTACCAATGTAGAAGGGTATCATCAAGACCGTCGCCACCCGCTCGAAACGGGCTCCATAGGCCTGGCGCAGCAAATCTGAAATCGTGGTGAGCTTCATACGCCTAAAAGGGGCGGCATAAAATAGACCTGTAATCAGCAGGGCTAAAGAACACCCAAAAGGATCGGCTAACACACCGAAATAGCCGTTAGAATAGACTGTCCCTGAGACCCCCATACATGAGCCAGCCCCAAACCACGTGGCGACAATCGTGGGTACCGCCAAATAGAAGGGCAGACGCCGTCCAGCAATCAAATAATCATCCATCGTATTGACACGGCGACTGGCAAGATAGCCGACTGCGAGCATCAGTAGAAAATAGAAGCCTGTGCCGATTAGGAAAATTGCGCTCATGGGCAATCATCGCCTTTGAGCAAACGCTCGGCCATCTCGCGGGCGGCATAGGTGAAGATAAAGTCCGCTCCGGCGCGTTTGATCGCATATAAACACTCTTTCATCACGCGATCGCCATCGATCCACCCATTCAGGGCGGCGGCTTTCACCATAGCATATTCCCCACTGACATGATATCCACCTACAGGAAGGTCTGTTCTTTCGCGCACCTTAGCAATAATATCGAGATAGGCCAGGGCAGGCTTAATTAGCAGCATGTCAGCCGCTTCATACTCATCTAGAGCGCATTCGATGAGCGCCTCACGTGCATTCGCTGGATTGAGCTGATAGGTTTTCTTATTGCCGAATTTCGGCGCTGAGCTAAGAGCTTCGCGAAAGGGACCATAAAAGGCAGACGCATATTTGGCAGCATAGGCCAAGATGCTGACGTCGACGAAACCAGCTTGATCTAACGCCATACGAATGCTGCCGATGCGTCCATCCATCATATCGCTGGGGGCTACGACATCAGCCCCTGCCGCAGCCGCCAGTACTGACAGCTGTGCCAAGATAGCTACCGTCTCATCATTGATCACGTCCCCTGTTTCATTCACCACGCCATCATGCCCATGACTCGTGAATGGATCGAGGGCTATATCTGCCATGACACAGAGTTCAGGGAATTCCGTTTTCAAGGCCGCGATAGCACGCAAAAATAAATTATTTTCCTGCAGTGCCACTGTGCCCCATGCGTCTTTATCTTCGCTGGCCATGACAGGAAAAAGATCGACGGCTTTGATCCCTAGATTCAAGAGGATTTCTACTTCTTTTAGTAGCAAGTCAATCGACAGACGATAGACACCTGGCATGCTGTTAATGGGTTGCTTTTGGGCTTTTCCATCGATGACAAACAAGGGAGCCACAAAATTGCTGGGATGTAAACGCGTTTCTTGCAACAGCGCACGCATAGCAGGGGATTTGCGATTGCGGCGGGGGCGTTTAGGCAGATCGATCAAAGGAGGTTGCGGTTGGCGGATCCATGTCGCCGCATTAGAAACATCAGAATCGGTTGTTGTATGCATAAATTGTTTACCTTAGTTTGTTAACAAATAATGCTAACAATGATGTGATTATGATTCAAGGATTAGCGATTTTTCTAGGCAATAATATCTTTTTTTTTGATGATCGCTATTTTATAAAAAAATATCACTATATGTCTTTACAGTGAGGAAAATATGTCAGTACGAGTTCCAGTAGGCAGCAGGAGCCCATATGACTCCTTTGCCACGCCATCTTCCGTGGTTGCGACCCTCCAAAAGCCGACAAGCCCCCTATCTCTCAATGAAGTGCAACTAACACCGCATCCTAAAGAATCGGAGGAAGATTCTACGACGAGCACACATTCCTTAAGTAGCCTAGGCGGTGGTCTTGGCCCGCTACATAAACAATATTCAACAGCAGATTTGGTTGACATTATCAGTCAACGGGACACCACCAGAGACCGTTTAGCACAACTACGTGAGACCAAAGAATTGTCTCAAAGACAATCTATCGTTCCAGAAGCACTCGCGCTGGTTGACCCAAAAAAAACACTCAAGCGCTTAGATGATGACACGTTACAGCGAAGCACTTCCATCTGGGATTGTGGCAGACCCAAGATTACATTAGAAAATTTGCAAAGTAGATTACTGCTTCGTAAAAATTTCATCCAAGAAATCGCTGAGACATTAGGGCAATTTATGAAGAAAAACCCTAATCCTACAGCGGCGGACATCAGCCCCTACAAAGACATGCTCACAAGAGCTAGTCACTATCTGAACGGCATTCGAATCGACGCTATACTAAAACTTGATGAACTTTTTAACGAAACTATCTGTTGCGGACAGATTTCTAAAGAATGGGCTGCTTCCGAAGTAGTGACTTATGTCCAATATGTATCGGGCTTAACAACTCTCATAGCTGCACTTGCTACCGCTATTCTAGCCTCACCTATTGCCGCTCTAATCACTATAGGAACAACAGCTGTGGCTAGCGCATCGACGGTGGCGAAAGATGACGCAGTTGAATATAAAGAAACCATCAGAAAAGTCTCCGAAGTGTTAGAAGGCGCGCAAGCCTCACACAGTCAAGTTAAAGTAGCCAAACAAGTCTTAAAAATGCTAATGACCTCACGAGAACAAAATATGCAATATGCAGCTGCAGAATTTGAACATCGCATCGGTTTTATTCCAAAGGAAAGCAAATTGCGCGAAGTTCTCACTTGCGAACAAGCGACCCACCTCTACCATAGCGCTTCGACAAGCACATCTGCCACTTCACCAACGCATCGCACAACGCCCATCGGTCAATCGCCTCCAGAACGCCCTCCAACGGTTTTACAAGCTAACCAAAATCAACAGATTTCACAACTCCAACAGCAAGTCGAGGAGTTAAGTCAACTTATCGCTGAAATGAGCCGTAGCTATGCAGCCACTAAGCCTGAAAGGTCGCATATCTCAAGATATCACGCCTCAAAAGATGATGATCTTGGGTCTGAAGTGCGTGAAGGCGATCCGGGTGAAGAAGAAATCGAGACAGACACTGGTCACACTAGACCTACTGATACCGAGCCCACACATCATTCACGCAGCAAAGAAGAAAAAGCAGATCCTCGAGACGTTACCTACGACTTTGTCGATGGCACCGAAGAACTACCCGAGGAACCAAACGGTCGCCCTAACGTACCTCATAGACAGTGTGATATGCTGCCCTTCGGCTTGCACCCATCACGCCATTGACATTGCGCTAAGTGTCAAATGAAGCCATAAAAAAAAGGACCTAAAGAGGTAATTGCATAATTTCCGTTTAATCGATCTTTGGCGCTTTTGTAATCGTCTCGAATGGGCTCTACCTCCGAAAGAGACGATTACATTAGTTTAGGCTTCAAACTAAATCCTGAGACTTGATAGCCCGGTGCTTTACCCCTGAAAGGGGTTACGGCTTGTAGCCCAGGGTAAGCGACAGCGCAACCCTGGGAGATTTATATTAGATGTTGTACCCCAGAAAGGGGTACGGGCATACTATGTGCGTTGCGGACAAAAATGGCCCGCACCCCTTTCTGGGGTGCTATATTGTATTCTTATATACCCAGGGTTACGCTGCCGCTAACCCTGGGCTACAAGCCGTTACCCCTTTCAGGGGTATAATACAGCAGATTTTTACTTATGCAATCATCTCTAAAAGAGCACGGTCGCTTAGTCCTTTAGGTCGTTTATCCTTTAAGCCTATTCTTGATCGAAATCGAAAGCTTTTAAGATGTTATTGGCCGCAGCATCGCGCGACGAAAGCGGACGCAAGCCCCAGCGGTCTTCAATAAACTTCAAAATCGACACCGTTTCATAGCACGTATGATCGACATGCCCTTTCTTTGCAAAAGGGGAGATGATGATTGCTGGAACGCGTGCGCCTGGACCAAAACGATCTACAACAGGTGGGGAGACATGATCCCACCGTCCCCCATTCTCATCATATGCAATGATGATGGCACATTCTTCCCAGATAGGACTCGCTTGGATGGCTTCTACTATGTCGACAGTGAAGTTCAGCCCCTCCAACAACGATCCCTTGCCAGGATGTTCGCTGAATTCATCAAGGGTGCGAATAAAAGAGACTTCAGGCACTTGATTTTTGGCCAGATCGGCATAGAAATTATCGAGATCGAAAAGGTGTTCAGCCCTGCCCTTGGTTCCCGGGGCATATTGTGGGAAATAGACAGGAGCTTGATGATGGAAAGCGAAGGTTGGTGCCGGATGCCCCGCCAAAGCAGCATCCCACCCTTGGGCATACCACTTCCAAGAGACCCCCTTTGCGCTCAACCTATCACCAATTGTCTTATAGTGCTGAGGAGGCACCCTCAGCTCTGCAGGCACCCCAGCCAAATAGGGTTTGAAAAAGGGCTGGGCATCATTGATGGCATATCCATCCAAAGAAACTAAGCCAGGAACGACATCCACATTTCCGGGCGTGATTTGCACAACAACGGACTGTGGCGCATTCGGCCAGACAGGCATGCGACCAGCGAAGAGCCAAAGCACGCCGCACATAGAGCCACCATAGCACGAGTGGAACCAATTGTCACACAGCACATACTGTTTCGTGAGCTCTCCCATGCGTGTGTTGATGATGTCATAATAGCTCATCGCCAAACCACCCGCAGTACTGTAGGTAGCGAAGCTGTTCATCTGTCCACCATTGATTTGGTACTGCTCATAGTAGAAATCGTGGTTGAGGTTGCCCGTTAAACCATCGATGGGCAGATAGGGCTGCAAATCAAAAGGGCCATTAGGTAAATAGGTGGGGATTTGAGGGTAGGGCTGACCGGTGGCTAAATTGATCACGGGCACCGAATTGGTAAAAGGAATGCCATTGAGATCGATCTGTTGCCGTTGTTTACGTGTGGAATGTTTAATCCCATGGGCACCAGGAAAGAAACCATACAAAGAATCAAAAGACCAATTCTCTTGCAACAACACGATTAGGTATTTGATTTTTTTCGAGGCTTCGATTCGCTCGTCGCTAAAAAAGACTCTTTTAGGCGGTTTCCTTTTACCATCATTGACGCCAACACTTGGCATTTCTGTGGATGAGACGCGCCTGGCATTAGGGGGAATCGCAGAGGCAGAGCGCTCCTGGTCGCTTGCAAACAGTCCACCAGAAAACACTAGAAAGCTCATGATCAGCCAACGCAACTTTGACATAACACACCCACCTAAAATTTATTTAAGGTCACACATTACAATAATTTTTAATGATTTTGCAAATATTCTTTAAACCATTGTAGATTTTTTTCCATCACTTCGACTGCCAAGCTTGGTTCAGCCACCCCGTGTGGTGTCCTAGGATAAAGCAAAAGAACAACCTCCTTTTGCTTGTGTTTTAGCGCGCGATACGCCTCATAGGCTTGCGTAACCGGCACACGCACATCTTCCAAGCCATGTTGAATTACGCAGGGTGTCATCACACGATCGACAAAATAAATGGGAGAACGCGATTTTATTAAATCGAAATTCGCAGCAAGATCCCCCAGATAATATTGAGGTAAGCCTGGGATGTCTGTCGTTCCATACATACTCGTCAGATTCGCCGGAGCAGCACCTACAGAGGCAGCTTTAAAGCGGTTTGTCTGGGTGATGATCCACGCTGTCATGTAGCCGCCATAACTCCACCCCATCACTCCCAACCGATCCCCATCTGCCACGCCGCTAGCAATGACAGCATCCACGCCTGCCATCAAGTCAAAATAGTCCTTGCCACCCCAGTCTAATACATTGGCCATGCGGAAAGCTCTTCCATACCCTGTTGAACCGCGTGGGTTGGGTCTTAATATCGCAAATCCTTCTTCGGCAAAAGCGGCTAAGGGATAGGGTGACATCCCTCCCAGATACCCTTCATTAAAGAACCCTACTGGTCCACCATGGATCACCAACAATAACGGATAACGTTTGCCTGCTTCATAATTTAAGGGATAGGTTAGCAACCCTTCGATTTCCACTCCATCCGGTGCTTGCCATTTGATGATCTCTGTGCGGGCTGTGGGATAACGTTCAAACTTTTGATTCAGTTGTGATATAGGTTTAGGCTTAAAATCATGCAATGCTGCCACTTGAGCTTCTGGGGGTTTTTCAGGGGTCTGTGCCACAAAGCCTAGCATCGTGCGATCTTTACTCAGTGCAGGACAATTGAAAAACAAATCTCCTGTAGCCACTGTTTGTGCTGGGGTTCCATCTAAGGGTACATATTGCAAATGGAATTTTGTCCCTTTGGGCTCAAAGACTAATACGCGCTGTCCATCACTCCCCCAGCCCAACAAATTTGGTCCAGCTAAGAACACTCCTGCATTATCCGTAGGAGCTAACTGTCGGTATGAAGAGGCATCTTTGGCACGTACGGCAACGCGGCGATCCATCAGCCAGCCCGTGGGGGTGTCACTTTCAAGATAGGCAATCCATTTGCCATCAGGAGAATAACGTGGCATCGATTCGTGTTGCGCTTTCTTTTCCCAGCGCACGATTTGGCCTGTTTGTAGATCCAAAGTGGCTAAACTGCTATCCTGATGATAATATTCAAAACCTGCACCCGGCGAATAACCGAAAGTGATGGCGCTGCTATCGGGTGCCCAATCAAATTCGATGTTGGTGGTCCCGAAATCCCCTTTACCCCGCACATAAAAGTCATCTGTCGTGAGGGGCTTTGGTTTCGATGGGGATAGAACATCAATTATCCATAGGCGGTTGATGGTCAAGTCCTGGTCATAGACAATGGCTTCAATTTTCGTCTTGGATGGTTGATTCGCAAGTTTATCATCGGCCATCACAAAAGCAATATGTTGGCTATCGGGTGACCACAAAAACGTCTGAATATTGCGCGCCATTTTTGTAAGCGCCGTGGCTTCTCCCCCATTAGGATTGATGAGGTAGAGATCGAAGACACCTGAGCGGTCGGACAGGAAAGCCACCCACTTGCCATCGGGAGACCATTGAGGCTGCACACACGAGCTTGTCTTTTGTGTCAGAGGAGTGGGGTCGCGCTCCCCATGCAACACTTTCTTAAATAGCTGGGTTATGAAGGCTTCCTTTTCTCCGCGTTGTGCTGGACACGAGGCCGCAAATACCACGGTTTTATTGTCTGGGGACAGTTGTACGTCGTGAAAGGTATACACCTGCACCATTTCGCGCGGTGTCCATACAGCTTCTAAAGAAAGGATCGATGCCTGGATCGACACAGCAATGAGTGCGAAGAAAACAAGAAAGCGGCGCATGGCAATCTCCTAAAAAAATATAAAGCAGTATAGGATAGTCTTGAAAAAAACAGTATTAAAATATCTTATTGACAACGAAAGCGATTTTGCTATGATGCTGTCTCCACGACGAGGAGTTTTCACGGATGACAAACAGCATCAAAGTTGGCGATTCCATGCCATCATTTTCCATTCATGACGATGAAGGGATAGAGATCGATAGCCAAGATCTTTTGGGGAGTCCGTTTGTCTTATACTTCTATCCTAAAGATGACACCCCAAGTTGCACCCTTGAAGCTTGTTCTTTTAGAGACAACTTTGAGAAACTCGACGAACTTAATACCATGGTCATTGGAGTGAGTCCCGACTCCGCAGAATCACATGCTAACTTCCGACATAAGTTCGGCCTCAATTTTACCTTATTTTGTGACCATCAGTTGGAACTTGCCCGCAAGTTCGATGCTGTACAAGAAAAAGAGGTCGATGGCAAGAAAAAGCTAGCCATTTTACGCTCTACCTTCATCATCGACTCTTCCGGCATCATTCGTTGGATCGAAAAACCAGTCTCTGTTGAAGGCCACATCGAACGCGTGTTGGCAGCAGTACGACAAAATATTAAATGACAACGGTACTATGGAACTACATGAAATTAGTGTGACAGTTTTGGCCAAAAACAGTCGAAAGTACCTCAAGGAGGTACTTAAAGCGCTAGCCCCCTTTGGGGAAGTCTTGCTTTATGATACAGGTTCCACTGACGACACAATAGAAATAGCCAAAACGTTTCCCAATGTTAAAGTCGTGAAAGCCCCATTTGTGGGGTTTGGTCCCACTCATAATATGGCATCGGCAGCTGCCGCTAACGATTGGATATTGTCTATCGATAGCGATGAAGTCGTCACTCCTGCGTTAGTCGACGCACTGAAAACAGAAGAACTAGATCCTAAAGCTGTCTACGCCTTTCCCCGTCACAATTACTTTAATGGAAAATTCATTAAATGCTGTGGGTGGTATCCTGATCGACAGATTAGGATTTACAACCGCATTAAAACACGTTTTTCCGATGACCAGGTACATGAAGCGATCATTTCCGAAGGGATGCGTTATAGCACTTTGCAAGCACCTATCATCCACTATTCTTATGGCTCCATCTCTGATTTCCTTGCTAAGATGCAAACATACTCCACACTTTTTGCTGAACAAAACAGGGGCAAACGTCACTCATCTCCTATGAAAGCGCTCTTGCATGCTGCCTTTGCGATGTTTAAGAGTTATATCCTTAAAAGAGGCTTTTTATATGGATATGAGGGGTTAGTCATCTCCATGTACAATTGTCATACCGCCTATTACAAATATCTCAAACTGTACGAGGCAAACTGCCAATTGAAACAACATCGCAAAGATGTCAACAAGGATTAATACAAGCATGAGCGGCAATCTCGACGAGCTGTCAAATACCATCAAAACCCATTGTGTCAAATTCCAAGCAGCGCAAGATGAAATTTCTAAAGTCCTTGTCGGACAAAATGAAATGATCAAAAGTCTCCTCATCGCTTTGCTGGCAGATGGACATTTGCTGCTCGAAGGGCTGCCTGGGCTAGCCAAGACATTAGCCGTCACAACATTGGCTAAAGTCATCCAATGCGATTTCAAGCGCATCCAGTTTACTCCAGATCTCCTCCCCGCCGATTTGATTGGCACATCGATTTATAACCCTAAAGACGGCACATTTAGTATTAATAAAGGTCCAATCTTTACACAGATATTGCTGGCAGATGAGATCAACCGCGCGCCGGCGAAAGTGCAGTCTGCGCTTCTGGAAGTGATGCAAGAAAGGCATGTGACTATTGCTGGTACGACTTTTGCAGCTGAGGAACCCTATCTTGTGTTAGCTACACAAAACCCCATTGAACATGAAGGCACCTATCCTTTGCCCGAAGCACAAACCGATCGCTTCATGATGAAAGTCAAAGTAGATTACCCCACACAAAGTGAAGAGAAAGAAATTTTGCAACGCATGGGCACCTTAAGCAAGCCCCCAGAAGGGAAAGCTGTATTATCTGCGCATGATATTTTGGCAGCTCGCAAAGTGGTTAATGATATCTACATCGATGACAAAATCATCGACTATATTCTCAACATTGTCTTTGCAACACGTACGCCAGAGGCTTTTAATATCGATATTGGCGGCATGCTTCTTTATGGTGCTTCACCAAGGGCTAGCATTGCTCTAAAATTGACCGCAAAAGCACATGCGTTTCTCGCGGGGAGAGCATTTGTCACTCCTCACGATATCAAACAAGTCACCCATAACGTCTTACGCCACCGCTTGCGCCGCACTTACGAAGCAGAGGCTGAAGAGGTTTCGGCCGACGACATCATCGACACCATTCTTAGTGCGATACCTGTACCCTAGGAGGCACATGGTAGATACAAGCTCTAGCCTTTTAAAGAAAATCCGGCGGATTCAATTCCAAACCACCCACCTTGCTGATGATGTATTAGCTGGGGCCTACCGTTCCGCTTTTAGAGGACGTGGCATGGAATTCGAAGAGGTCAGAGAATATCAACCTGGCGATGAGATCCGCACTATCGATTGGAATGTTACTGCCAGGATGAATCATCCTTACGTGAAAAGCTTTAGAGAAGAGCGTGAAATCACCCTGACTTTAGCCGTCGATATCTCTTCCTCAACGCGCTTTGGAAGCGGACACCATCTCAAAAGTGATCTCATCGCCGAGATCGCCGCGGTCTTAGCCTTCTCGGCGATAAAAAATAATGACAAGGTGGCTTTACTACTATTCTCACAAGATGTAGAGAAATATTATCCTCCCAAAAAAGGACTGCGGCATGTCTTAAAAATCATCAGAGAATTATTAGTCACCACTCCGCGACACCAGGGCACTAATATCAGCGCAGCGCTCGCATTTTTAGGGCGAGTCAAACAACGCTCAGGCATTTGTTTTCTAATCTCGGATTTTATCTGCCAAGATTATTCGCATGAAGCTGCTATCATTGCCAAAGAACATGAATTGGTGTGTCTTGCCCTTTCAGATCCTACCGAAAGTCGCTTTCCAGCCATGGGATTGACGACATTATACGACCTCGAAACTGGTGTTGAATGTCTCATCGATACCGAATCAAGCCAAGTGCAAAAGGCCCTTAAAAGCAAAAGCGCTGAACGCATGGACAACAATAGGCAATTGATGCGCAAAGTTGGAGGAGACTTCTGTGAGATCCATACAGAACGTCCCTATCTGGCTCAATTGCGTAAATTTTTCTTGCTACGTCAAATGAGGCGCCGATGAAGAAATGCCTCGTTGTCCTTTTGTTAGCTTTAACCATGAGTGTCTATGCGATCGAGACAAAAACACCTCAAGGGCATTTCTCTGCGGAAGTCAAACTTTCTCCCATGCATTTACAGCTTAATGATCTGTTAAATGTAGAAATAGCTTTAACATTTCCACCGACATATCTTCCACAGATCGATCTTTTACGCAAAGACCTCTTCACCTTTGAAGGGCTCCAAGAACCTCCTTTTACGCTTGCCAGTGAAAACATTGCTGCTGCCCATCTACAAGAGGACGGCATGAACCAACAAATAATTACGTTTACACTAGCACCACAAATAACTGGTAAACACTATCTAGCATTTCGAAAAATTATCTTTCACTCCATGAAAAATGAGGAATTCCCAGCTGTTACACTAATTTCCAATGTATTCGAAGTGTCTGTCACAGCCCCACCCATCGATTTCAACTCACAAGATCTCATTGAACCATTATTACCCCTTTCTAAAGAGCTCCCAGTGAATATGACGATGGCAAATCGACATAAATACACGCGTAACCCTGCTTTGAAAGCGCACGAAGCCGCCCAAGCCTTAGTAACAATACAAAGGAAAACCTTACCTTGGGAAATGATTCTGGCTCTCATCACGGTAAGTGTGGTTTATGTGCTGATCACCAAATACCCTTCAAAAACACCACCTCCAAAAGTGGGTCTATCAGCTATAAGAGCCCCTTCGACGGTGGCCTTAGAACAATTGCAAGCATTGCTCGACAGTAAACTTATGGAAAAAAAAGATTATCAAAACTTCTTTTATACTTTAGATCATATCGTCCGCACTTACATCGACCGCAAATATCAACTTAATGCGCAGATGTTTACCACAAAGGAATTTGTAGAAAAGTCCATCACATCCTCAGCGATTGATGGTGAGACCAAACAAAAGCTAGCTGCTTTTTTTGAAAATTCCGATCGCGTGAAATTTGCGCGCTACAAACCCACCCAAGAAGAGTGCGCTACAGCTATGCATGCCGCACAGCAGTTCCTCGCAGAAGACAAATAACTGTTGCTAACCTATTTTTGCTTCTAAAGCTTTTACGGCGTCATCTTCATCATGAAAGATCTCGAACACTTTGTCCATTGCCGTCAAGCGGAACAAATTGCTCACACTAATGGTTAACCCAAAGATCACCAGATGGCCTTGCCGCGCTTTCACCCCTTTAGCACACGTGACAATAACACCAAGACCACTACTATCTAAAAATTCCACTAACGATAAATTCAGAGCAATGTAATTATTACCATCCATAATGAGCTCGTTAAGCTTGGTCTTAAAATCGACGCTACAGCTCGCATCGATACGTTTAGCTAACGGTCTCGCTACCACAATTTGTCCGATGTCTTTGCACTGAATTTCCATGAGTTTCCCCGGTTATTTATGCTTATTCCTCATCATCGTCTTTAAAACGATATCCCACTCCTCTTACCGTTTCGATCCAATGGAAGCTGGGCCCTAGTTTCTTACGCAATGAAGCAATATGCACATCGATATTGCGATCGACAACAAAAGCATCGCTGCTTTGAATATCGTCAAGCAACTGATTACGCGTCAGGACCTTACCTCTACTTTGCACTAAACGGCGCAGAATCCCAAATTCCGATAATGTCAGGGTTATATGTTTATCCTTCTTGCGCAACAAATAGCGGTCAACTTCCATAGTGAAAGGGCCGAACACAAGGTGCTGCGGGCCTTTTTCAGGCTCTTTGCCACGACGCAATACGGCGCGCACACGTGAGAAAAGGATTTTGGGTGAAAAGGGTTTGCTGACATAATCATCGGCACCGAGTTCTAAGCCTAACACCACATCTAGTTCTTCACTCTTTGCCGACAAAATAATGACTGGAATATTTTTCAGATCGGGGTTGGTTTTGATTTTGCGGCATACATCGAGTCCACTTTGTCCTGGTAGCATGATATCGAGGATGACAAGATCTGGTTTTTCACGTTCCACGGCGCGAAATCCATTTAAGCCGTCGACTTCAACACTTAGCTTATAGCCAGAAATTTCGGCATGCAGTTTTATTAGCGCCGCAATATCTTCTTCATCTTCAATGAGGAGAATTTTAGGTTTTTGCATAAGAATATATTACCTTTGGGGAGGCCTTGTTTTAATTACTTTGTTTATAGCTATCTCTTTATTTACATGCAAAGTGATTGTCGATCGCTCCAGACGAATAATCAATAAAACACCTTTTTGAAACACAGAGGCACAGAGAACACAGAGCGTTTGAGGTCTTGAGAAGCAATTACAAAGTTCTGTTTAATTGGATTTTGCAATTACGTTCCAAATAGATGAAACCAAACCTCTCTGTGTTCTCTGTGCCTCTGTGTTTCAAAATTCATTTTACACTCAGTCACTTGTCGATTTTCATAAATTTCATATTTTCTTTTAACCTTAAAAAGAGTATTCTCTTAATATTATTACGTTATTTTATTCTTAAAACGGCGCACAATATTTAGGGTTAGAATGTTTCTTGTCATTTTACTTTACGCTCTATTTGCAAGTGTTTTTACGATTGGCAAAACAGGCTTAGAGTTTTCCCAACCTCTTTTCTTTGTGGGCTCACGGATGTTCCTAGCGGGCTTATTGCTGCTTGCCTATCAGTTTAGCTGCAAACGCAGCGAATTCCTGTTTAGAAAAAGCGATTTCTGGAAAATCTTTGGTCTCTCTGTTTTTAATATCTATCTAACCAATGTCTTTGAATTTTGGGGGCTAAAGTATCTCACTTCGTTTAAGACTTGTTTCATTTACAGTCTATCTCCCTTTCTATCGGCGTTGCTGTCTTACTTTATGTTTGCCGAGAAAATGAGTTTGAAAAAGTGGATGGGACTGCTTGTGGGTTTCATTGGATTTTTACCTATCCTCATCAATCACTCTTCTACCGAAGAGGAAACTGGCCATCTATTTTTCTTCTCTTGGGCCGAATTGGCGGTGATGGGCGCCGCGATTTGCGCCGTTTATGGCTGGATCCTACTGCGTCAGCTCGTCAAAGACAGTGGCTACACTTCAATGATGGCCAATGGGTTGAGCATGACCTTGGGTGGCGCCATGGCCTTGATGCACTCCTATCTTGTCGAAGATTGGAATCCGGTACCTGTGACTGAAATGATGCCTTTTATGGAATGTGCGTTTTTATTGATCATCATCTCCAACTTGATTTGCTACAACTTATACGGTCATCTGTTAAAAAGCTATTCTGCCACCTTCATATCCTTTGCCGGCTTCATTACCCCTCTCTTCAGTGCTTTTTTTGGCTGGTATTACCTTGGCGAGGTGATCACCCTGCCATTTTATCTGTCGGCGGCTATCGTCTTTTGCGGCTTATTGATCTTCTATCAAGAAGAACTTAAAGAAGATTATCAGCTACCTGTTAGCGCTTCTTAAAAGTACTTGCAATAATGTGTAAGTTATGCGATTTTGTGGGCCAAATTAGACCCACTCAATTCTATGACAAGCAACTCCCAAATCCAATCAAATACCTTCCTATTGGACGAAAAGTCCATGTATCACGACCAACTCAATAAAGTTTTCGATCCTATTTTTTTTGAGTTCGATGGGGTCATGAAACGCTATGTAGCTTTTAACATATTTTTCATTGTCTTATGTATCGCTGAAGTTGTTCTGTTAGGCACTTTTTTTGCTTTGTTGGCTCAATCTTTAATTTTAGCACTAAGCTTAGCCGTAGTCTTTTTCACTTTCTTCGCCTACTTCACCCTGCGCATCTACTTCAAAACGAAAAAACCAGAACAATTGCGTCTGATCAAAGAAAACTACATAAGAAGCTGTAAAGTCCTTTTAAACTATCAAGAAGGGGTGACTGAACATTATGTCGCCCTAGCCAACGCATGCTGTAAGCTAGCCAACCGTTTACATGCCCGTGAATACGATTATTACCTACCCCCTAGATGGTTTGCCTCTTTCACTCCATGGCTGGAAAAATTCAGCTGCTGGTGGCACTGGGAAGATGTGCATTTTATGAAAGAACTGCTGCTTTTAGAAGCTGTCAACGAACACATCAAAATGGTAAAAAGTCAACCCACAAGTCTGGAAGCGCATGCTTCTTTAGCTAATGCCTACGTGATGCTTTCCGGACTCTATATCGATCCACGCAAAATGGAAGGCTATGATGATGATCGTTGGATCCCTGAAAACAAGTTTAGTGAGTTGTTCGATTTCAAGTTCAGAAGCACAGCAGAAAGGGCTATTGAAGAATTCAAGATTCTTGGCGAATATGCACCTGATGATCCATGGGTGCATAGTCAGTTAGCTTACAGCTACCACGACTTACAAATGCCTCATGAAGAGATCAAAGAATATGAGTCGATCCAAAAGCTCGTCCCTGATGATAAAGACAATTTATATAAGCTAGGCATGCTCTATTTCCAACAAGGCCTCAATGCTAAAGGCTTGCGCGTGTATGAAGAACTCAAAAAAGCTCATTATATCAAAGCTGAGAGTCTCATCAAATACTACGGTTCTTATACGACCTTCTAATTTATTGAGTCTTGCGTGCCTGTTTTTCCAACGATTGGACATGGACGAACTGGACTGATTAGACATCTTTCAGCGGGGATGTCCAATTCGTCCAGGTAGTCCAATCAGTCCAGTTCGTCCATGTCCAATTATTTTACGTTGTGAATTTCGTTGATTTTTTATTGCCTACTCCTCATTTTGCTATATTGGAATAAAGAAGGTGACGATTATGTTTTGCAAGCAATGTGGCGAAGGGATCGAAACACAAGCTAATTTTTGCCCAAATTGTGGCCAAAAGCTTAAAACTACCGCCGAACCGCAACAACCCACTCGAAAAGCAAGTAAAGCCGGCTTTTGGCTGAAATCCATTTTTACCCTGCTCTTCATATTCGGAGCTATCGGTGTCTATCTCTCAATATCCACAGCCGAACCTAGTGAAACCGTGGAAAATCAACTGCAGGCCCTACGCAATGACCATATCACCGAAGCCTATTATCACTATACCTCTAAAGCCTTTCAAGATTCTGTTTCACTAGAACATTTCCGCCAGTTTGTCCAACATTATCCCACCTTAACCAAATATACAGCCGCCCGCTATGTGCAGCTTAAACTCGACAAAAACATCAGCGCCTTAGATGTTTTACTGACACCAGTGCAGGGTCCGGACTTAAAAATCCAATACCGCTTGATTAAAGAAGGAGATAGCTGGAAAATCTTGGGTCTTAAACTGGAAGATCCCACTGTAAATGAAGCACACACTGCCCAAGAAACCGATCCTAAAGTAGAAGCCGCTCCTTTAAAAACAGAACCTTTTGATTCTCAACCCCTTTTAGAGGTCATTCAGAAACAACTCAATCAAATTCGTCAGAAAAATATCGAAAAAGCCTATAGCGATTACACTTCAAAAGACTTCCAAAAAACGACCACAGAGCAGGTCTTCAACAATTTTATCCAAGGTCATCCCGGTTTTTCCGATAACAAAGCGATCAATTTGGGACGTATCATGACCGTTGATAATAATGTTGTCACCTTTTCAGGGACCTTAACCACGAATACCGGACATACCTATCCTGTCGAATATAATCTCATCTCTGAAGACGGGACATGGAAGATTCTGCATATCGAAGTTGAAAAAGAAAGCACCAATCCCCCTAAGGAAGTCGCCCAAAAAGCCCCACTGCAATTTAATAAGTTTGTGTTAGGCAATCAAGTTAATGCCAACGGACTTGTAGCTAATCCGACAGTGATTTTTAATAAAGATTCGGGTCAAATTCACTTAAATCTCTATATCCATGACTCTGTTGCTGGCACGCAAATAGAAGTACTTTTTCAGCACATCGAAAGTAAATCTAAAGCCCCGCTTGTCACAGCACGGGTGCCTGATGATGGTGATGAAATCCTTTCCTTTGCATTTTCCCCTCCTGTCAATGGCTGGCCAAAAGGGCACTATCAAATTGAAGCAAAAGCGTCTAGCGGTGAACAAGGGACCGTGGATTTTTCGGTTGAATAATTCACATGCAGATTATTGCTGGAACATTTAAAAATAGGCCCATCACCACACCCAAGGGTTTGAAGACGCGCCCAACTTCTGGACGTCTACGCGAAACACTTTTTAACATATGTCAAAATGATATCGATAGCGCGCATTTCCTCGATCTATTTGCCGGCTCTGGAGCCATGGGATTAGAGGCGATTAGCCGTGGAGCAGCCTCTTCCACACTTGTCGATAACAGCAAAGAAAGTATTCGCTGCATCCAAAATAATGCACGTATCTTGCAAGTGGAAAGCCACACTGACATCATTTACGGCGACGTTTTCGAAGTGCTCGTTAAATTAGCCAAACGAGGGAAAGTTTATGATATCATCTATGCAGATCCTCCCTATGATACGATCCAAAAGGATGACACCGAAGAACATTCCTATAGCGCACAAGTGCTGAAATTCATCGACGGTCATAATCATCTGCTCAAGGCTGGCGGCTCACTTTTTCTTGAAGATGCTGTTACAGCATTGCCAGAAAATGAAACACTGCATAACCTCACGCTTAAAAGCTCTCGTCGCATGGGGCGTTCATCCCTTCAACACTATATCGTCAAGGATGTGTCATGAGAAGTGCATTATATCCAGGGGTCTTTGATCCACCTACTACCGGTCATATAGAAATTATCCAGCGCGCAGCTCAGCTTTTTGACAAACTATATGTGGCTGTATCCACTCAAACAGGTAAAAGGACGTGCTTCTTCACTGCCGATGAAAGGAGGGATTTAATCCGCACAGCCACCACAGCCTTAAACAATGTTGAAATCATCACTTTTTCTGGGCTGGCTGTTGATTGTGCCAAGAATTTAAACATCAACGTACTCGTACGGGGATTGCGCAATGGCACCGACTTCGATTATGAGTATCAAATGGCAGCGGCAAATCGTCAAATGACAGGTGTCGAAACAGTATTTCTCGTTTCATCACCCAAAGATCTCCACCTTAGCTCAACGCTCATCCGCGAAATTGCAACCAATGGCAGGCGCTTGCATGATTTCGTCCCTAAAACGATTGAAGAGCAGGTCTTCAAGCGCCTATCGCAATCAAATCCTTCCAGAGCCTGTGATAAGAGAATCTAAGGGCATTAAAGTCTGATACTACTACTGTTAATCAAGCTTTGTGGTCCTCGGAGCTTTCCCCAAAGAGGGAATCGAAACGCTTTTTGGGGTCCACATTGCCACCAGCATCATCCACATCGTCGCCAAACAGACGCTTTGCCACGGACCCACTATCTACTTTCTTGGCAGGGGCTTGTCCAAGCAGTTTAAAATCTTCACAGAAGTTTGTAGCTGTGCGATCGGCTACATAATCTGTACCTGGCACAGCGCAATCATTGGGTTGACCCGGTTTATAATAGATACAATTTTTGCAGCAATGCAAAGCTGCATTACACACATCGCAGATAGCCCGAAATGACAACTTTCCCCATGAGGGTTCATCAAGCGTTGCACCACAATTCCAACATTTCATTCCACATCATCCCATGCACGATTTTCTTGGGGGGTTTTCTTCTTATCAAGCAGCTTATCTTCTGCATAGGATTGAAGGACGAGAGACTTGCCTTCCGCAGTGTATTTGTTGAATTTGCCATGTCGTTTACCTGCATTATATTCTGCTTCAAAGATAAGCACTCCACTCTTGCTCCACTCCTTGCAAAGACCATTCAGCTTGCCATGGCAATAGTTGTAGAGACTGATGAGCTGTCCATTGGTAGCAAAGGTTTTTTCTTCCCCTTCCTTTAGATCTTCAACAAAGAGCACTTGCTTTTTGATAACTCCATTGGGGTGGTATTCATAGGCCATTCCATTTTGGTTATCGTGGTGAAATTCTGCCGCGATGCTAATGCGTCCCTCATGATTGTATACAGTGACAATCCCTTCTTTGAGCCCTTTTTGGTAAGGGGTGCTACCCACTTTGGTGCCAGCTTGGTTATATTCCGAGACTTCCCCTTCAAGCAATCCATTCACGTAATTAGCTTCCAATGCTTTGACTTTACCAAAGAAGTCATCTAAAGGATAATAAACCTGATGCAGCCCATCCAGCTCATTGTTTTTATAGTGATAAACGTATTCACTGTCATCTGCTTTGCGGATATAATAGCGCCCTTCTAGCGAACCCTCATGATAATGAGCCTCCTCGAGGATCTCTCCAGCATTATCCCACAACACCTTTTTGCCATGGAGAATCCCATCGCGGTATTCCATGAGGATTTTACTTTGGCCATCAGGGAAATATCCCTTTTGTTCCCCGTGCAACTTCCCATCTTGGTAATTCATCATACGCGCAATCTGTTGTGGGTGCTCATTTTCTATAGGATAGTAAACCCGTTGCTCACCGATAGGCAAACCACTTGCATAGTGTGAAACTTGCTGGGGAGCACCATCTTCAAACCAAGAGAGCCATTCTCCATCCAATTTACCAGCCACATATTGTCCTTTACTCGTCATCTTACCATTGGCATGAAATTCTTCCACAATACCATCAAGATTCCCGTTAATATGCTGAGAAACATTTTTTACAGTGCCATCCTCAAACCACTCTCGATGGCTCCCATGTTTGACGCCATTCACATATTCACTTTGTGTTTTGAGTTTGCCGTTGTCATACCATTCTTGGGTTGTCCCTTCCAATAGCCCCTGCAGATAGACAGCTTCGCTGGCTTTTTGTCCATTCGCATACCAGGTGTGACTCGGACCCTGTTTTTTACCTTGATCGTAGGTGATAGATACTGCTAGCTTGCCATCAGGATACCATTCCTCATAGACGCCATCTTTTTTACCACTTTTATATAGTGTTCGCAGTTTAGGTGTATTGTCAGCATAATGTTCTTGTTGCAAACCATCAAAATCGCCCCTCACGTACATGTATTGGCGCTGCACTTCCCCTTCAGGATAGTACTCCAAAAATTCGCCCTCGTGGACTCCATTGACCAAATAATATTGCTTTTTCAGTTTTCCAGCTGGAGTGTATTCTTTAACGGGCTCGACGAGCCTGCCGTAATCGTCATAATTGGCAATCCCAATCACTTTACCTTCAGGAGTGCTTTTGGTATGTTTACCTACAGGATTTCCTGCCACATAACGTCCCTCTCCGATGAGGATACCCTCAATAGAATAGTAGCATTCAGCACCCTGTTTTTTACCTTCGACGTAGCCCACGCGATAGCATTCTTTGCCATTATCATAGTACTGAACGTATGTACCATACGGTTGCCCCTGCCGGAAATCTTGCACTTCGGCCATGACTCCATTAGGATGATAGCGTGTTAAAGCATGGCGTTGTCGTTCGCTATTCAGCAACCCTTTTGTATAAAGAGCGACACGTTTAACTTTGCCATCCGGGTACCATTCGATGGATTCTCCAGTTAATAAACCATCTTTGTAGTGACGAGAGGCTGCTTTTTTTTCCTCTTCGAAATATTGTGTCACTTCTCCCGTAATGACCCCATGACTATAATGTGAGCGCTCGGCGATATCTCCATTAGCATGATATTTCTCCGCAGCTCCATCGTAAATTCCATGTTTTATAGGAACAAAAGACTTCAACAAGCCATTAGCATAAAAAGATTTCACACTATGAAAGGGAACGTTTTTGTTATAAAAGGCAATTGTGTCAGCGCTCCCTTCTGGGCTGTAAACCACAGAAGGACCATGAAGCATAAATGCGTAGCTGCCGGCATCATCTGGAGGAAGGGCTAACAAGTCCGTTTCACTATACAGAGATCCCTCTGCTCTATATACCAGAAGCTTGACAGGCGATTTCTGTTCGGTACCTTGCATAGGCTCTAACAATAACACTTTTTTTGGCGACCCATTTTCATACGCTTCCAAAATTTCCGGCACCCAATTGGGTTGGCGCATTTTCAACTTTGTTGATGGTGTAGGTATATGTGAACTTTCTTGAAGAGCTGCCTTGTTGGCAGTTTCTTGCGCAGCTAAAGAGCTGACGGATATAGAGCTAGCAATAAAAATCACAGCAATAAAAAGGAACCGATCCATGAGTAAGCCCGTTTTGTTTAATCTCGATTTTTCACAATTTTGGAAGTGCCACCGTCTCAACTTCATCTTGGGGCAATTGATAAGCTGCAGCACTACCAATTAGAAATAATCCCCCTAGAATAGCTAATGCTTTAGCTGGAGCGTCATCGGTGAAACAAGTAGCTAACACTCCTCCACCTACCTGTCCAATTCCTTCCGAAATGCACCATACCATTCCCATCAAGAAAGCAATCACCATCCCCTTTTGCTCCGGAGCCAATTGGGTTCCAAGCGAAATAGCCACAGGCTGCACCACCCCCACAGCAGCTCCCAAAATAAATAATAAGCTCAACAATGCCACATTGCTGTAAGCAGGAACAAATAGCAGGGTATAAAAGGCACACATCCCGATCAACATCGAAATCAATATCACCAGACGACTAGAAAAACGATCTGCTAAGTGACCTGCTGGAATCATCATTAAAGCCCCACCTAAGATAAACATCATATGCCCTCCTCCAAAAGAAATCCAGGGAGCATAACCACGTGAGCTAAGTAGATCGGGAAGCAAAAACATCGTCCCCCATAACATACTTGCATTACATACTTGCGTAAAATAAAGCAGACGCAAGTCTCTATGGCGAAAAAAATTAATAAAAACTTTTAAATCAAAATGCTTGTTGGCTGTCAACACATTGGCTGGTTTCGGAGAGACTAAACTGATAAAGGCCACTAATACCAGAGCTACCGTAGGGATCGCCAACCAGACCACATGACCATCGAACCATTGATGAAAGGAAGTGAATAAAATCTGACTAAAAGCCATCCCAAAAGCACCGCCAGACGTAAACAACGAGATTAATAAGCCCTTACTTTTCGGTGATAATTCACTCATCATACTAGCTGCGGAAGGATGGAAGGCACCAGAACCAGCACAAGTGCATAGATAGAGCGCGAATAGACACAAATAATTGTCGGTGTAGACAAAACAGGCACTTGCCGCCGTAGCCAGCAAGCCGCCCAAAATTAGCGCTTTGCGGTAGCCCCTATCACTTAGGGAACCGAAAAGAACTTGCAAACCTTCTCCTACAAAAGCACAGATACCGCCAATCAAGCCTGCTATGGCCAGATCGAGATGAGCTAACGTCTTATACACGGGCCAGATGCCAATCATGACATCAACCATAAAATGGCCCAGACATACGATGATGACAGCCAGTAACAATGTTTTTTTCGAAGAGATCATAAAAATGCTATTAGTTTTATAAATTATATAATGCCATATAACAGTATACCTAATTATTGCATTTTTTGGTAACTAATTAATTTATTTCATGAAATTAGTTTTTCGGGCAAGGGCACGCACGGTACATGTTCACGTTCGGTATAGCTTTCGTGCCCGTGTGCGTGCCCGTGCCCGTGCCCGAATTTATCTACCCGCTATCTTTAGAACTTTTAACCTTAATTAACGTTGCCGATCACGTTTTCATTCCCACTCTTCTTTCGGGCACCGGCACGGGCACGCACACGGGCACGAAAGCTACACTCTCCCTGAACATGTACCACGCACGCGCCTCCTAATTACCCATAAGTCCGCATTGCATTAAAAACACTATTCTGAAACACAGAGGCACAGAGAACATAGAGAGGGAAATTTTGTTTCGTTAAATACATATAGAGACTTCTCCATATAGAGACTTCTCCATCCTCTCTGTGTCCTCTGTGTCTCTGTGTTTCAAAAATATGGTTTGATGCAATGCGGACTTATGGGTAATAGCATGGGGGCACGAAATTCATTAGGTCATGCAAGATATCTAGATAAATAGGCATAAAGGCTGAGACACCGACCGTATAGCTTAAAAAAAACTTGAAAGTTTACACCCTGAATGTTAAGAAAGAAATTAGACAAAAACCAAACTTCATTTAGGAGATTTCCCATGAAAAAAATCAATAAGCCTGATCTGAAAAAGTTGGCCTTACTAGGTCTAGCAGGTGGCACAATCATAGCTTCGCAGCAAGCTTCAGCTGATCAGTTACAAGATCTCAATAACTATGGCACTCTATTAGCATTTGCTGGTTGTGGTGGCGGAAGCTGCGGTGCCAAGCTCCCAGTTCCACCTCAAACAGCAGGAAGAGAAACTGCTTGGAATGGCAGCTACAACCAAAGCGGACAAAACTATTACTCTGATTACCAACAACCTTCACATGGTTGCGGTTCATCTTCACAACAATGGCAATCCTACAACTATCAACAACCATCTCACGGCTGTGGATCTGCTCAACCAGCGCCATCCTACTACACCAACGCACAACCACAGCAATCTCATGGTTGTGGCGCAGCTCAGCCCGCTCCTTCATACTACACCAACTACCAACCGCAACAATCGCATGGCTGTGGCGCAGCTCAACCAGCACCACAAGCGCAAGCTTCCTACCAAAATAACAATTCCCAAGGATGGAATCGCTATACTGCAGATGCAGCCCCTACTTCCACAGATCAATCTACCATGCCAGCTCCCGCACCTGTAAAACCTGTAAAGCCAGGACAGCCAATGCCAACAGATCCAACTGCGCCACAAACGCCTCCTCCTGCTTCATACAACAACAGCAATGCACGCAATAATAACACCAGTCTTTCTGCCTATTTCACAGCCGATGCGAGCAAGCCTGCTACTCAACAAGCTAGCGACAAACAAGCTCCAATGTCTGAAAGCGAGCTAGTATCCAAGCTTAATAGCGAAGGTAAAGCCACTTTTCAAAGCTTAGATCCTGCTGGCAAAGCTTTGGCTCTCAAGTTAGCTAACCAAACTTGCAAAGGTCAAAACGACTGCAAAGGCTTAAATTCCTGCAAAACAGCTAACAACAGCTGCGCTGGCAATGGCAGCTGCAAAGGGACAAGCAAAGGACCTTTCACAGACAAAAATACAGCTGTAAAAGTAGCAGCTAAAAAAATGAGCGACAAGCGTGTCAACGCAGCTTCTCCAAGCTAATTGGAGAAGTTATGCCATCACCTCTCGAACTCTATATTCGAGAGAATGGCATTTTATTTTCTGTCCGTGTAATTTATTAGCCGGCATCAGCCGGCTAATTTTTAAGTAAAACAAGGAGAATTTTAATGAAAAAGTCCAAACTAACAAAACTCGCCTTACTCGGCATGGCCGGTGGTGTACTCGCTGCTGCACAGCCAAGCTTAGAAGGTGTCCAAGATAATAATTCTATCGACATCCAACACCTCATAGCAATGCCAAAATGTGCCGCGCATGGATGTGCCTCTTTAACGGCTGATTCTGACGCCCCTACTAAAGCAAGTGATGATAAAGCCAATGGGGTCGATTTAGACGATGACACCGATCAACCCAAAACCGATGATAAAACAAAAAATAGCACCCCTAAAAAATCGGACGCTCCAGCAGCTTCGAAATATATGCTTCAATGCTAAATTGGGTGTTAATGAACGTGCACTGTAAGCGGCAAAAGGACCTAAAGAGGTAATTGCATAAGTCTCTTTTAATCGATTTTTGGATAATTTCAAGGAGAGAATGATCAAGATGGTACCAGAAGATTTGTCTTGAGCATGTATACCGAACGTGATTCAAAAGTTGGCATTTCCAGCTGCGCGAAAATCCCCGCGGATCAAATATCCCAAGCGACCCAATATTAGCAATATGGGGTCGCTTGGGATATTCGATCCCCGGAGTTTTGGCGCGCTCGAAATGCCAACTTTTGAGTCACATTCGATATACTTTAATAAATAAAAACTTTCTTCGCGTTATCTTCGCTTACTTCGCGACCTTCGCGGTTAAATAGTGCGCTACTCTAATTTGTGATGAGGGTTATTTTTCCTCCACGCAAAAAAGCTTTTTGTATATCATACATATTTTATCTGGTAACAACCATGCAACGTCGATCATCACTCCCCAATTTAGGCATCGGCATAGGGCTGCGCATCCCGCACTATGAGGACATCTTTACACAACAGCCTAATATCGACTGGTTTGAAATCATCAGTGAAAATTTTATGGTTGATGGAGGCAAGCCACTCGAAAATCTACATCGCATACTCGAAAGATATCCCGTCGTACAGCATGGAGTATCTTTAGCTATAGGCAGTCCAGATCCCCTCGATTTTGAATATCTCAAGCAACTCAAAGCCCTGACCAAAATTACTAAGACTCCATGGGTTTCCGACCATCTATGTTGGGGACGGCTTCCTGGGGCACATTATCACGATTTACTTCCCTTGCCCTATACAAAAGAAGTCATCAACTATGTAGCTGAGCGTGCCCGCATTGTACAAGATTATCTCGAATTGCCATTTGCCCTCGAAAACTTATCTTCATATGTCGCCTTCCGTAAGGATGAAATGACTGAATGGGAATTTTATAGCGCCGTCGTAGAAAAAGCTGACATCTTTATGATGCTCGATGTAAACAACATTTATGTCTCTAGTCGCAATCACGGTTTCGACCCCAAGGAATATTATACAAACATCCCTCTCGACCGCGTGATACAAATCCATCTCGCTGGGCATAGCGATTATGATGCTTATGTTTTAGACACACATGATAACTATGTTAGAGATGAAGTGTGGAAGATCTATGCCGACGTTTACCCTCTTACAGGAGGGGTATCGACATTACTCGAATGGGATGATAAATTCATTAGCTTCCAAGACACCTGGGATGAAGCCCTTAAAGCCAAACAATTCCAACAAGATATCCATCAGCGTCATCCTCATTTAGCTAAAGCTGGTTTGCAGGAGCTATGCAAATGACCTATGATGCTAAAGTACCCACACTTTTGAAGCGCGAGCAACAGTGGTTTGGAGGTATCATCGGACGCCCTATCGATGAAGATAGCCGCATGAACCCCATCGCCCCTTCTGGCGAACCTATGGAAATAGAAGCAGCGGACCATATTGCACCCAGTCCCACACTGAGACCTGCGCAACGCATCCAAATATACAACCAACAATACTGGTGGCGTCTGCTCAATACATTGCATGATTCTTTTCCCATGCTTACGCGTCTATTTGGTTATTATGATTTCAACAAAACCATTGGCATTCCCTATTTAGTCAAAAATCCACCACACCATTGGTCGTTGAATTTATTAGGAGATCATTTATTGCAATGGCTAGAAGGCTGCTATCATGCTAAAGACAAAAAACTCGTATGCAATGCTGCCCATTTAGATTGGGCCTTCAGCCATAGCTTTGTGGCAGGGCAACGCCCTCCTATCACCGTTGAGCAGCTATCAAATGCTGAAGAGAGAGAACAAATCTTAAGCCAAACCATTTATTTACAGCCCCATATCCACTTATTTCAGATGGAACACCATCTGTTTAATTTTAGAAACGAATTTTTAAAAGAAAATCCTGAATATTGGCTGACAAATGATTTCCCCAAACTTGAACGCGACAAAACTTATCTCTTCATTCTATACCGCAATGCAAAAAAAGATATTTCATGGAAAGAAATCTCTCTTGGAGAATATCATTTGCTAAGCTTCTTCAAGCAGGGAGCGACAATAGAAAACGCATGTGATTGGCTTGAAAAACAAGACGACACCTTGTGCGAAGAAGCCACGAACAATTTACAACTATGGTTCCAAGAATGGTCCCAGCGGGGATGGCTTTCTCTTTCCCCATCACTTACACCCGCCTTATGACACCTCGTGAAGCCGCATATTGCGCCCTATTAGCCTCATTACGCCAGGAAAACTTCATCACCCATTCGCTTGAAGCATGGCAACAAAAACATCATCCCTCCTCACTAGACTTTGCCTTCGCCCTAGAAATAGCCTCTGGCTCTGCTCGTATGGCTCTTGCTTTAGACCATATTGCCGCACAACTTTCTACCCATCAAAAACTGTCACTCAAATTGAAAGAGCGCGCTCTATTGCGTACCGCCATTTATCAACATTACTACATGGATAAAGTGCCCCTTTACGCCATTGTCAATGAAACCATCAACATCGGTAAAAAATATTGTCATCGCACATTTGTCAGTTACCTCAATGCCATGCTGCGACAATTAAATGTCATATCACCGACCCTCCCAACTGGTGACTCTACACATAATTTAAGTGTCCGCTATTCCTATCCTGAATATTTTGTCCAGCAGCTAGTGAAAGACTATGGACAAGCAACCACCATCGACATCCTCAATGCTGGCAATCAACGTCCTGTCACCATGGTGCGGTTACGTCCCGGTATGCATTTAGAAGGAGATGCCTTTAGACAACTTACCCCTCTTAAACACGCCGAGCTTCCCGTCGCGATTTGCTATTTGCAAAATGTTATGATTGACATAGCAGCTTCTCCAGGGTGTTACATCCAAAATGCCACACCAGCCACATTAATTGCCGATTTAGCCCAGCTGAGTCCGACGCCCCAACGCATTTTAGATTTATGTGCCTCGCCTGGAGGCAAATTACTTGCAGCCCACGATGCCTTCCCTCAAGCTACTTTGTACGCCAATGATATCTCTCCCGATAAACTGCAACGCCTCACACAAAATCTAATCAAATATAAAACATCGGCCCAATTGTCGTGTGGACAAGGAGAAGATTACCCCACCAACGAACAATTTGATATCGTCATTTTAGATGTACCTTGCAGCAATAGTGGTGTGTTAAACAAACGTTCAGAGGCACGCTGGCGCTTAACACCGGAAGCCTTGCAACAATTAAAGTTAACACAGCAAAAACTGTTAGCACACGCCTCCAAATTGATCAACAAAGAGGGTGTGCTTTGGTATCTAACGTGCAGTATTCTTAAAGAGGAAAACGAACAGCTGCTAGCAGCGTTTTGTCAGCAGCATGCCATGAGAATAACCTATTCCCGCACCGTCTTGCCCAATGTGGAAGGATGGGATGGAGGCTATGCTTGCTTATTGCAAAAAAGCTAACAACAGCAGCCAGTGCTTGATACGGGCTTTTGTTGGCTTGGCGGCAAGGCTATCGCACTGATCAGGCGTCCTCCCAAATCCTTGACTATGCCAACCGCTTCACGACCGATCCACAATCCAAGAAATAAACCACAAAAAGGCACATAAAATTGAGGATCATGGCGCATGTGAGCCCCTATGAAGGTAGCTGTGGCAACAGTGCCGATTTCAGAAGGGAAGCGCATTCCGGAAAGAAAATCCATATAACCTTGCGCACACACAGGTTTGCTTTCCCCTGCTGGAAATAGAGGCTTCTTTAACCAAGAGCAGGAGAAGGCATATCCTCCACCAACGATAATACCTAAACCTAGACTGACACCAAAATGCATAGGGGCAATCCATGCCGCAAAGATGCCGATAGCAACGCGACAGATGCGGTCAATAATCTTAAGCCAGGGCGATGCCTTGGAGGTTGGCTGACAACAACTAGTTTGATTTACGTCCGCCACAGGTTCCTTGGGTGCTACGAGTGCAGCGGGTGCAACAACAACAGAAGATAAATGCATGATGATAAACCTCTCATATTATGCTTAAGACACTATTAAAAAAATAAGTTTTTGTAAAGTCTTAAGATAAATTTGGAGCTTGCAATATGACCTTCAGAATTTTATATTCAATCATGTCGAAAAGAAACAATACTCACTGCACCCTAACCACAGCCTATCATGCTCTATAAACGTCATCATGAGTTACATTGGCTTGAATTCGAACTGCTGGCCGATTGTCCAATCATTCACGGATCGTTTCTACGCCATGGAGGAACAAGCACAGGCCCCTTAGGCAGTCTCAATCTAGGCAAAAGTAGAGGCGATCTACCTGAAAATGTTAGTGCAAACATAAAAAAAGTTGCCGATACCCTCTCTTTACCCGATATACTCTCGGCTAGAATCTGTCACGGTGACGCCATCACGGCGGTCAATAACGCTCACCTAATCCCTCCCATGAGCGATGGATTGTCCACCAGCACACCCCATTTAGGCCTGATGGTTACCCAAGCCGATTGCCAAGCAGCCATCTTCTATGACCCTATCCGCCATGCTTTAGCGAATGTCCATTGTGGCTGGAGGGGCAATGTACAAAATATCTATGCCGCTACAGTGAATCACATGCAGCAAGTCTATGGCTCCATGCCTGCCGATCTCATCGTGTGTATTTCGCCAAGTTTAGGACCCGATAGCTCCCAGTTCATTAACTATAAAGAGGAATTGCCTGCCGATTTTTGTGCTTTCCAAATCAAAGCCGAATATTTTGACCTGTGGGCAATTAGTGAATGGCAACTTACAACAGCTGGCATACTCCCACACCACATTCAAATTGCCCGCATAGACACTTTTGCCCATCCAGCAGACTACTTTTCTCACCGCCGTAACCCTCAGTGCGGCCGTCAGGCTACGATCTGTGCTTTGCGAACAAGATGACTCAAGAAATTATTTTCAATTTAATACTTCACGCATTAGACTGCAAGTTTACCACACAGGAGGATCTATGCAAAAGCTATCCCTTTGCAGTTTACTATTGGGTTTCTGTTTCTTGCACACCCAAACCGTGCAAGCTGATTGGGTCAATGGGTATTATGTTGAGCCAGCACCTGCTGTGGTTGTCGAACCTGCCCCTGTAGTAGTCGCAGAACCTGCTCCTGTTGTTGTGAGCGGTGGATATTACGGCGGCGCCGTATGGGGAAATGATCATTGGCATGGTTATCATGATGGCCATTATTCCTATCACTATGATAACTACCATTATGATGATCATCATCATTATGGTAATGAGTATCATGGGGAAAGAGAAGGCGGCCACCGACGATAAGCTAGCAGAAAACATGCACTTCTCAGTTTCTTGCAATTTAATTCTTTTTTTTGTATAATCTCTCTTATTTTATATTACACAACACACTTTTATTGCAGGTTTATCATGTTGTTACTTGTTTGTGCTTTACTTCCCATTCTTTGCTTAAGCACTATTAATTCAATTAACGCACACACAGAAACATCGCCTGCCATCATAAAAAGTGAATGGATTAGCCCTCCCCTAACGAACTTCGACTGTCATGGTTCTAGCTTACTTGAAACGACTCCTGGATCTCTCTGCGCTGTCTGGAAAGGGGGTCCAGGGAAAGGGAAATGCAACTTTGAGATGACCCAAAATGTGGGCATCTGGTTGTCCAATTACCAACAAGGACAATGGTCAGAACCACAGCAGATCATCCAATCCCCCAACAGTGTCACCTGGACTCCTATCTTAAGTAAATTGCCCTCCGGCGAGCTTCTCCTATTTTATCGCCTTGGACCATTCCCTTGGCAATCTATTTCTCTCCTCAAACGCTCTATAGATGATGGAAAAACCTGGAGTGCTCCCGAAGTCTTAAGCTCAGGCATCATAGGACCTACCCGTTCTTCGCCGCTTATTGATGCCAATGGAATGATGATCTGCGGCTCCTCATCAGAAAACGGCTCTCCTGATGATGAGTTCAAATCTACCGCTTGTTGGATTGAAATGTCTTCGGATGGAAATCACTGGACAAAGCATGGTCCTTTGGAATTACCCGGCAAAAAATTCGGTGTGATTGAGCCCACCTTATTCCACGATGTTCAGGGAAACCTCAGGATGTTATGCCGCGATCGTGCACATCGCGTCGGGGAAGAGGGGTGGATCCAGATGGCGACCTCTTTTGATGGAGGAAAAAGCTGGACACCATTCGAAAAGACTTCGTTACCCAATCCAGATGCAGCTTTTGATAGCGTCGATTTAGGCCAAGGCAGAGTCTTGTTAGTCTACAATCATTCCCACAAAAATCGCTTCCCATTAAGTGTAGCGCTCACTACAGATGGTGGTGACACATGGGCACCTATTCTAACATTAGAAAATACGTCTGGTGAATTTCCTTCCCTATGCCTTGCCGCTGATGGGATGGTGCACATGTGTTATTCCTCGATCCCCGCAGGAGCCACGCAAAGACGTATCAAGCATGTCGTTCTAGATCCAGCGCGTCTGTAGAATCATTGGGGTCAGGCATGTGATTATGTGATTTGAGCGGGAAAAAGCCCCTCGCCATCAATGGTCCTCAAATCGCAAAATCGCATGCCTGACCCCAATGATGCTGCCCCCAATTTATTACACACTATTAGAAAGCTTACTTTTGAGGGCCTGCAGATCGACCTCCTCCACGTTTGTAATATGCTTACAAATCTCCATTAGCAATTGATCTTGCCTACGTCCTTTAACAAGCGCTTCAGTATAAGGCATGCAACTAAAGGTCACCATCGAATATTTCGACAAGAATTCTTCAGGGTAAGCGGCTTCTAGAGCACCCTCTAACTTGCTTTTCAGCTTAAACAGCGGATCGCTAACCCTTTCGCGTAGCTCAACAAAGTTATCAAAGGAAAGCTCAGCAATAGCATCTGTATTTGCCCTTCGCCCTTGCTCATAAGCATGGAATATCAAATCCCACTTCCCCGCATGTTCATCAATACAACGACTAAGAAAGGCACAGTTCTCAAATCCACAATTCAAACCTTGACCATAGAATGGAACAATACCATGTGCAGCATCACCTATTAACAAGATTTTGTTTTGAAAGGACCATGGATCGATTTTCACCGTCGTCAAGCGCCCCACAGGATACTCAATCATTTGTCTAAAGAAATCTTTCATTAAAGGCAGAGCATCGCTAAACTCGCGTTGAAAGAACGCAACAGCCGCATCCTGCTGCTTGAGATGTGCAAAGCTCCTTTCTCCCTCGTGGGGTAAAAAAAGTGTGCAGGTAAAAGAACCATCAGGATTTGGCAAGGCGACCATTAAATGCCCACCTCTTGGCCACAAATGTAAAGCATTTTTTTCCAGCAGGTGACCTTGTGACGCAGGAATCGTCAACTCTTTATAATCGTAATCAAGGTGTTGTTGCGAAAAATTAGTGTAGGGCACACGCAAAAGAGAGGTGCGGATCGCCGACCACATCCCTTCTGCACCAAAAGTAATCGATAAAGGTCTTTTATGCATTAATTTTGAACGCATATTTTGGAAAAGAATTGTCTGTGCTTTAAGATCAATACCCAAGCAATTTTCGTTATAATGAAATCTGATATTAGAGTTCATTGCAGCTTCATCTAATAATACTTTATTTAGCTCCATCCGAGTGATTGAATAAATCAAACGATCTGCACGTGGACTATATGGAATGAAATGCTGCCGTGCATCTTTATCGTGCACGAGGCGCCCTTTCATCTGCACAGCATGTGGCAAGAGCTGTTTATTCACACCTACCTCATTGAGTGCACAAAGACCGCGTGTTGATAGAGCCAAATTGATAGAGCGCCCTTCAGGCTCCATATGAGAGCGAGGATCCCCTCTCTTTTCAAACACATCGACACTGTATCCTTTTTTTGCCAAATGAAGCGCTAAAAGAGTACCCACAGGGCCTCCTCCGACAATTGTGAGCTCTTCTTTGACACCATGATTTGTTTTCACTTGTCAGCCTCTTGTTTTAAAAATCGGTAGAGTTCATAGACGTCACTAAAGGTGTTATATAAAGGCACAGGTGCAATACGAAGACGATTGGGAGGACGTAAATCACAGATAAAACCGGCACACTTAAGGCGTTCCAATAGATCTCCTGCTTGATGTTTGACTAAAAGCGTCAATTGGCACCCTCTTTCTGAAGCTTGTTGGGGCGTTATCACCGATAAATTTGGATGATCCACAGCATTAACGAGGAATTCTAGATACCCTGTTAGCCGGATACTTTTTTCACGCAAACGCTTCATTCCTGCTTGTTGAAAAATATCTAATGAGGCTCTTAGGCAAGCTAAAGATAATATCGAAGGATTACTCAACTGCCACCCTTCGGCACCTTCAATGGGCTTAAACTCGAGATTATTCATAAACCGGGTCTGTAATTCATGCCCCCACCACCCTGCAAGCCTTGGCAAATCATCCTTATGATGCTTTTGATGAACAAAACACCCTCCGATAGTGCCAGGACCTCCATTAAGATATTTATAGGAACACCAAACTGCAAAGTCCACTTGATCCTCATGCAATGTCAACTCTCGATTTCCCATTGCATGTGCAAGATCGAATCCAACGACACATCCTTGTTGATGTGCCATCTTAGTAATATGAGCAATATCAAAGGCTTGTCCACTGTAATAATTGATCGCTTCCATCATGACAAGCGCGATGGATGCACCTTCGTTGTGCAAAATTGTATCTATCTCTTCAGCAGGTACAATCCCTTTGTTAGAAGCCGGCAGCACCACAATTGCCTTGGCTGGATCTAAACCATGGAATTTTACTACGGAACAAAGGGCATAATAATCCGATGGAAATAGATTGGCATTAATGAGAATCTTATACCTTGTAGCTGTGGGACGATAAAAGGAGACGAGCATCAAATGCAAATTCACCGTTAAACTATTCATAAAGACAACTTCGGTGGGCTTCCCTCCTATTAAATCAGCGGCCTTATCTGTTAATAACTGCTGGTAGAGAATCCATGGAGAACCATTTTGATGGTGTCCTTCAACACCTAAATATTTCCATGTCTCCAGCTCTTTCATAACATATGGAACGACATCTTTAGGTTGGGCTCCAAGTGAATTGCCTGTGAAATAATGTGTATCTTGTCCATTACTTTGCTTTGGAATATAAAACTTATCCCTGAAGTCTCGCAACACATCCTTTTGATCTTGCAGCAACGCATAGTCTGCATCTAAAGCATAGCTTTCCATCGCACACCTATTTCTCTTTAATGACAGAAAATAATGGAATGTAGCTGGCTGGTAGTAAGAGCATGGGAATAAGATACAAATCCGCAAACACATCATACTTTTCAACTGTTGCCTGCAAATAATGCACACCAGAAGAGCCTCCAGTGCCTTTTTTCCAGCCAATCAACTTTTGGACCATTAAGCTATGCCTATAGCGCCACAACAAAAAGCTCGCATTGACATCCATGACTTCAGTGAGCAATAGATCCGACACATGTAGCAAGGGATGGTTTCGATAAAGACGGATGAACAATGCCCCCAGAAATGCCTTATAAGCAAGGCGATGTTCGCCACGCTGCAACGATGCTTCATACTCGGCCTGAACAAAATGTTGCTGAAAAATCGCTTGTAGCTCCTCGATGCGCTTAGATACCCCAGGAGTGTCATCCACACTTTTTTTAGCATCTAATATCATCTGCTCAAAAGCCTCTTGAAAGGCGAATTGAAAGTCATAATGCTCTGTTTTAAGATAAGGTAGTGTCTGCAACCATCTCTCTACATGATCAAATAATGAAAGCTCGCTTTCAACGCGACGTAAGATTTCCTGCTGATCGTGCTTTGCTCCGAATTCATAGGGGCATTTAGCATACGGCACTCTCTCATCTCGCTTGATGCCGAATTTGGCTTCGATGAGACGAAACTGATGACTTTGAAATCCCGACATTGTCCCTAACAAACCCCGGAAATTCATATATTGCAAGGGAGTTAACGTCTCTAAAACATCTAATTGTTGGATCAATAAGCCAAAAATTTTATTGATACGTTGCAAACGCATCAAGATAAGTCCCATATCGCGTTCAGAGGCTTGTTCTTTAAAAATTCCAAAGATACTGTCGAGATCTGCAATGATTTGCTTAAACCACAATTCATACACTTGATGCATGATAATAAAAAATAACTCCTCATGCACCGGCTGCCCAGCCTCCCCACTCAAAAGCTTCTGGGCGGAAAGCACTTTGTCCAGCTGCAAATAATCAGAATAATGTTCTTTAGGAGGTGTTTTTTTCATTTTGCCCCTTTTCAAGTGGCGGTTGCATCACATAACCACATCTCTTGCACCGCCTTTTTTCTTCATCATCATAAAAGCGTTTGAAAATTTCGGGCAATTGATGTTCGACATCATTAACAGCTACAAATTCTTCGTACAGCTTATGATGACACTTTTCACAATACCACTGAAATCCATCGAGTTCAGAACCATGCCTTTTATATTCGATCACCACCCCAATAGTTCCCGCTGGCCGCTGTGGCGAATGAGGTGTCTTGGATGCAATGAGAAATATCTCCCCCTCACGGATAGGCACATCGAGGCTTTGCCCATTTTCAATAATTTTTAAGACGATATCTCCCTTAACTTGATAAAAAAATTCTTCCCCTTCATTGATGTGATAATCTTTGCGCGCATTCGGACCTTCCACGACCATCACAATAGTATCAGTATCTTCCCAAATGACCTTGTTACCTACAGGCGGCTTAAAATTTTCATGATTTTCTTCGATCCATTTCTTCAGATCTATGGCGGATTTTGGAAACATTGATTATTCCTAAAGTACATGTTCACAGTAGCGATCTAAGAGAATAAATTTCGTGCCCGTGTGCGTGCCCGTGTGCGTGCCCGAATTTATCTACACGTTATCTTAAGGACTTTAAACCTTTGAACCTTATCTATCACGTTTTCATTCACACTCTTCTTTCGGGCACCGGCACGGGCACGCACATGGGCACGAAAGCCACACACCTCGTGAACATGCAATGGTGTCAAATTAAAAAAATATTTACAACTAAAAATTGAGGCTAGTCTAGCTTCAATGAGGCATGGGCGCACTGAGACGATTGCAAAAGTCAATTGCTGAGCAAAAAAAGAACAGGATGGGCAGGATAGGCAGGATGTACCTTGCAGCAAGATCAACGATGGAAACGATGTAACGATATAACGATTTTTTTTGAAATCTTAATAGGATCGCTAAAATACTCATTGCAATTCAAAGCTTGATGAATATGACTAGTGTTTTTGCCACACTAATTGGACTTCTCCGTGTACTCTGTGCCTTTGTGTTTCAAAAATCACCTTGATAAATATCGTTACTTGAAAAACTATCACAAAACTGCTTAAGCTGCTAATTTCATGCTTTACAACTGAAAGGCACAGTCATGTCTGTTAGAAATACAAAAACACTACACAAAGAACTCCCGCGAATCGTCATCAAAGAGATGGTAATACGCGCCTTGGAAGAAGATCTGGCCGCTGGGGATGTCACCACTGAAGCTTGCATCGATGACAATTCAAACTCTGTAGCAAATGCCGTAGCACGCCATGATTTAATAGCGTGTGGTTCAAACGTGGCGGCGTGTGTGTTTGAAATGGTCGACCCCGACCTTAAATTCGAAGAGCTTATCGCAGATGGCACTTCAGTACAGAAAGGACAAATCCTGTGGCGTGTCACAGGAAAAACACGTTCCATACTTATGGGAGAGAGGGTAGCTCTAAATTTCGTCCAACGTTTATCGGGCATTGCTACTATGACACATACTTATGTCAAAGCCATTCCCCCAGGTTTCCACACCCGTATTAGCGATACGCGCAAAACAACCCCTGGTTTACGTGCTTTTGAACGCTATGCGGTTAGGATGGGCGGCGGCTTTAACCACCGCGACAACTTGAGCAGTGCTGTTTTGATAAAAGACAACCATATCGCTGCTTGTGGTGGTGTAACAACAGCAATTAAAAGAGCAAAGACGTATGCCTCACATACATGTCGCATCGAATGCGAAGTCGAGACGCTAGAACAATTGAAAGAAGCCTTGGATGTTGGAGTTGATGTTGTCTTATTGGATAATATGCCCCCACTATCTATTGTTGAGGCTGTAAAATTAGCCAAAGGCAGAGCCATCATAGAAGCTTCTGGCGGCATAACTTTGACGCACATTGAAGAACTCGCACGTGCTGGTGTCGATGTGATTTCAACTGGGGCTATCACACATTCGGCACCTGCGGCTGATATAGGTCTTGATATGTAAGATTGCAAGGCAGAATGATGGTGAATGTTGTTCCTTCTCCCACCTTCGATCGTACTGAAATCTGACCAAAATGTTTATGGATCACAGTTTGCACAATAGACAACCCAAGCCCTGAGCCACCCATCTTTTGGGAATGTGCCTTATCAACGGTATAAAAGCGGTCGAAGATATGCTCTTGGTCGATATCTGGAATACCAATACCTTTGTCTGAGATGATAACCGAAATTTTATCCTCACTCTTCTCCAAAGTGATATCGATCATGGCTGGTGGTTTTGAATATTTGGCAGCATTTTCAATCAAATTCATAAATGCCAGTTCCATCAGGCTAGGATCAGCAATCAATAACATGGGCATATCACTTTTCACATGCATATTGATTTGGGCATCCGCATGAATCTCATGCAACGTATCACAACACCCTCTAATCAGCTGTGTCAAGTCGCATTCGACCAAACGGGAATGGGGAATGTTCTCAATATCTGATAACGTAAGCAAATCTTTAATTAAAGTAGTCATGCGTTCACAGTTCTTCACAATTTTGCGAGTGACTTCGATGCGCGTACTTTCCGGTAGATCTGGATGGTCGTGCAAAGCCTCAGCAAATCCCCGAATGATCGTTATCGGCGTCTTCAACTCATGCGAGGCATTAGCCACAAAATCTTTACGCATTTCCATTAGCTTATAATGTGAGGACTTATCCTGTATCACCAAGATGGCCCCGCTGCTGGCTCCTTTTGGTGCCGCCACTAAGTCCAAGTATCTCTTGACTCCACCTTCTTTGGTGATGGTTAGCGTTTCAGTCAAAGCCTTTTTTTGCTTCTGACAACCGACAAGCAGGGCATACCCCTGTGGCTGTTCTACCATTCCAAAATTATGTCCGATTAATTTAGATCTTTCTGTATCCAAGAGTTTCAACGCCATCTCATTAACATATGTCACGTCCAATGCATTATCAATAGCAATGACCCCTTCGACAAGTGATTCTAGGATAGCTTCCTTTTCATTTCGCTCTGTAGTTAATGTGTCGATATGCTTTTGGATCTTGGCTGAAAGCGAATTTAACGTCATGGCAAGCTTGCTGAATTCATCTTCTGAATTCGCAGATTTCAATTGGATCTCAGGAATTGTGGTTTGCTTGCCCTCTTGATAAGGGGAAACGGCATTGATAATCTCTTGAATAGGACGAGTAAAATGGTTGATAATCAACCACGTCAACATGCTAAACAATAACAGGATAGCTGTAGTTAGTACCAAGAAACCAATTTCGCAATCTCGAGTCAAATCATTGAAATACTTATAAGGAAATGCTGTACGTATTACGTAAGGCTTTCCATGAAAATCAAACGATTTTGCAAAATAAGAAAACTTTTGTTCTAATAGCTCCGAGTAATCCTCATTATACCCTATGCCATGTTCAAAGGCTTCTATCACTTCTGGGTGATCGACAATATACTCCTGGCTAAAGCGTGGACCTAACAAACGCTTTGTATGTGAGTCATAAAGTAAGCGCCGATCATTGGTGATGACACTTACACCAAGAAAAATCAAATGTTGCTGTTCTTTAAGCCTTCGAATGAGCGCATCGTTATTAGGAGCTGATTGGATCTTTCCAATCAGCTCATCAGCCCTATCTTCCATCGCTTTGGCAGCAATGGTGCGCACGATGTTGGTGACGAGGGGAAAAGTGATCGTCGTGAAAACAAAAAATGAAACCACATAGCCGATTAAGATTTTCTGTCTAAAGCTGAACATAACACTACCTCAACACCGGCGCTATGGAACGCTTAGTAAGGTTCTCATGCCCTGAAGGAGTGATAACCACGGTGTCTTCAATACGTACGCCACCTACCCCTGGCAAATAGATGCCCGGTTCAACAGTAATCACCATTCCAGCCTCCAACGAGATATTCGCAACCCCTTCTGATTTCCTGATAATAGGATATTCATGAATATTTAATCCAACTCCATGTCCCAAACTATGCGTAAAATTCGAGCCATATCCCTTCGCTTTAATAAGCTCACGTGCCGCAGCATCGAGGGCATTCAAAGTAGTGCCTGGATGACATAATGCTAAAGCCGCTTGCTGTGCTTCGGCTACAATAGCATGTATTTCAACGATGCGTGGATCGGGCTGACCGAAAAAAGCCATACGTGTCATATCGGAGTGATAATGATTTAGATTGACGCCAATATCAATTAAGACGACTTGTCCTTTTTGCAATCGAGTTGTACCAGCCCTATAATGGGGCATAGAACTATTTTCACCAAAGGCAATGATAGGATCGAAAGCCACCGTTTTACTCCCCCGCTGCTTCCAAAACACCTCAAGTTCTGTGGCTAATTCATGCTCTGAGATGCCTTCACGCAGTAAACTACATACAAAATCGAAGCCTTGAGCACCCAGATCAGCGGCTTTCCGCAACAATTCGATTTCTTGAGCATCCTTGATAAGGCGAATCCCCTTAAGCGGCGCATCAAGTGGAATGACTTTGACTACATTTTTATCCGAGCGCTTACCTTCAATGGCTTTAGCTAGCTTGCCGAGCTGCTCATAATTTTTATATGAGGTATTCTCACTGTCAAAAGCGAGTTCTTGGATAAACGCAAGCTCTGGAGTGCTAAGCCGGCTTTCAAGGCTTGGCTGATCCAACAACTGCACCGGAAATGGACTTTTCTTGCGACACAATTCAAGATAGCGATTGTCAACAAACAGTATTGCGCCATGCGCATACACTAGTAACTTGCCGGCTGATAGCTCTAAGCCTGTGAGATAGTATAGATTGGTTTTATCCTCAACCAGTAAGGCATCGCAAGCCGATTCTTTTAATACTTGCTGCAAACGATAAAGTCGCTGTTGATAGTTCATAAAATTCCATTGGATAGGTTCATAATGACCTTGTTGCATAAATCCAATATAACGATAAACCATTGAAGATAAAAAAATTAAAACACAGAGGCACAGAGGGCACGGAGAGGGAAGAAAAAATAAACTGTCCTTAGGCATACACCACAATCAATCTCTAATTTTTCTCTTTCTCCGTGTTCTCTGTGCCTCTGTGTTTCAAACCTGTTTATGATAAAAGAATTACGGTGTGCTCCATTTATGCAACAAGGCTGTTCACAATCCCATTTTAAAGCTTATTACTCAATTAATACCAGGGCGTTTTATCAAGGAGCTTCTATGTAAAGATTGACGTTCATCGCTATTTATAGTAAATTTATTTTTAAAACCACCTCTAAAGTAAGCATCTATGAACACCTTTCCCATCAATTACATTAAGAGATTGTTCTTGGGCCTCTCGAGGTTTATAGCAAAAACACATCACTCTTTTGCTGGCTGGAAAGATGCAATCAAGGGAGATTTCAGGGAATTTAACAAAAGCGAAAGATTCTATCTTTATGGGCAGACTCTATTTCCAATTGTGCTTGCAATTCTATATATTGCCCTCCCTATGATCGTGCAGGCCATCACTGGTGATGTCGCTTTAATGGGCTTTGTACGCTCGGTTTATACTTTTACCATGGCCGGATGCTTTCTTTTTGCTGGTGAAATCATCCAGCGTAGCAATATGCAACGCGTATTAAATATCTCCATATCTGCGAGATGCATTATCTATGTCTTAATAGGCTCTTTGTTCTTTCTACATGCCTTGACATTCAATATCTTACTCGTCTTGGTTGGCATGAGTGGCATCGTGATTACTTTCGAACTATTGCTCAATATAGACACCGCAGGTGCTAACAAAATATTTTCTTCGGCTCAAAAAAAAGAAAAAGCCTTTTATCTTTGTCAGCTCATTGAAAACACTTCTTTTTTGATTTTACCATTATTGATCGGCCCCATCATCGATCTGATAGACTTTTATTTTGGACTGGGCTACGGCGCAGCAGTCTGTTTTTTAAGTTTTGCCGTCATCTTAATGGCCATGCGCTGGATTTATCTTTATAAAATTATCCCCATTGAAGATTCAACAGATTCAAAAGCATTCAATACTTTCAAAGAAAAGCTAAGCCTTAAATTCGCTGCGGCTGTGGGAATTTGTGTTCATACGCCTAAGCGACAATGGTTGACAATGAAAGTGATGTGGGCAAATAAATCGATTTTACAGCGCACCTTGATGGCTGCTCTTGAGAACTTTCTAAGTGACGCCTTATACACAGTCATATTACCCGCCTATGCTTTAAACATCTTGATGGCTGGCGCCACTGGAACAGGCTTTTTGCTTTCAGGAAGTAGTTTTGGAGGTCTGCTAGCAGCTTCAGCACTGCTAAAATATTCCAGAAAACTCCAAAAGCGATGGGGATTTTATCGTTTTATCTTTTTCCTTGGTTGTTTATCGATCTTAACATTCATCCCTTCAATAGTATTGTGGGCCTATCCATCCATTTGGCTAGCCGTGCCAGCAGTGGTTTTAATGGAAGCTTTTGCTACCCCTTTAACCTATCGCATGCACACCATGCTGCAAATCGAAATTAATAACGATGCCCGTGCCAAGGAACATGAAGAAGATATCTATAGCATTCTTAATCAAATAGAGAGCATCGTCTCCATCACGGGTCTGCTAGCAGTAACATGGTTGTTTCAACATTCTGCTCCTGGCACAGCTATGCACAATCTGTTCGGCGAAAATGCTGTGATGAAAATCGTCTCTCTTTTTCTTTTCGGCACTTCCTTCATCACTTGGCTTTGTCTTTTTTGGATCAAAAGCCAGGCCATTCGCGTGTTTAAATCACCTCCAGGCATAGAAGATAAGAGCTATGAACTGTTAGAAGCTAACTTAAAAAAGATGCAACTTCCAAACTATCGCTCTGAAAATGTTGGCTGGGAAATTGTCTCCGACATGCCTTCTGTTGCCATTTTAAACTATCCTACCCTTGACCAACTAGCCATCGTCAAAGAAGGTGGACGGCAATCCTCAGGAAATATCCATTTAGCCTTTGATAGTTCCTGGTTTATACAAGAAAATCAGCCGGATCAATCAAAACGCTTATTACTTAAAAAAGGCTTTTGCTTTGATGATGATGGCACACCCCTCATCGTAGAATATAGTCCACCACGTCACGTTAACTATTTTGCAAATTTTCGCGACGATGGATCCCCTTTAGAAGAGCGCTTAAATACTGCTATGTCCCGTTCAATTCCCCTAGGAAGAATGTCTAATCAAACTTGGCATCAATCCCCCCTAAAACCCCCTCCACTTTATTTCAAGATTAATCAAAACGATGAATCAAAACGCTACTGCTACCAGGATTCTAACCGTTTACCTTTGCATCTCTTGACGGTAGAAGAAATTCCGTCCGCCAAACCAGAAGAAAAAATAGACTGGTACTTCCGCCTACATGTATCACGAACTCCATGGAATGGAGCTCTAACTTCAAACATTATCATTCAAGGGCGCTCCTACAAAGCAGAATTAAACGAACAGTCAAACAAAGATAAGACCTCTTTCCTTTGGATCCAATATGAAGATGCCATCCAAGCACTGCGACAGCAACATCATTTATTACAAACTGAGGAAGAGGTTTGGAAGTTTAGATATGAATTAGAAATGATGGGAGTTTTCGCCTTTTATAAACAAGTAGAAGAGGAATTTAAACACCCACCTAAGCCCGGAGATCCCTTTCAAAAGCAAACAGATTACATCAATTTAATCGTTAAAGCTGAACTCAAAGATGGTCAATTGACACCAGAAGTAATAAGATTTGGCACGCATATCGCCAGTGGCCAATATGCCCTTGATGAATTCTATCCAGAAGAGCTTGGAGAAGCTTCGAAATTCTGGGTCGCCACCATGTTAGCCAGATCTTCACGCAGCGCCTTAAAAGAAAGACGTCTTCTTCTTGTGGGTGCAGGAGCAGCTGAAAACAAAATCTACTTTGAAAAAGCCTCGAAGTGGGGCATAGAAACAGTTTTGCTCGATCAACCAGATTCGTGGGCCAAATCTTTAGTTTCAGAATTTATTCCATTCGATATCACTAAAACTAATCAAACCTTAGACTTCGCACAAATTAAACATCTCCAATCGATGCATAAACTTCGAGATATTGATGGAATCACTACTTTTTGTAAGGAAAACACCCTATTTACAGCTATACTAGCGCGAATATTAGATTTACCTTATCACTCCATCGAAACCATCCGACATTCAAACGATAATATTAAGCTATTAAAAAATATGAAAAATGAAGGATTACATGGATTTGTATTTCATATCCTGCGATCTGAACGTGATCTAGAATGTGCTATCTCCCACCTCAACCGCCTGCACTTTGAGACAGCAACCTCCCCATTTCCTATGCTCCTCAAGCCTACGAACGCTAACTATAGCTCATTAGAAACCCTCGTCCATGATATCGCTGAAATACGCCTAGCTTTTCAAAATACCGTTGATAAATTAAAAACATTAAATTCCGAGCATTTTCCAGAACTCATCCTCGAAGAATTTCTAGGGGGAAGTTTCTGGGATGTAGACATTGTAATGCAAAAAGGACGGGTTCTTTATTCCGCGCTCACTCCCAAAGAAATACAACCCCTTCCTTTTACCTCCACAACACATTCAGATGACTCTGCGCCATTAATTCAAGATGAACAATCCTCCATAGAATTATCGATATTAGCTCTACATGCTTTAGGCTTTACAGACGGTGTCTTACATATCAATGGCCAATATAGCCTTAAAACAAAGCGACCATACATTTTGAAAATTACCGCTTGTCCCGCTGGGACTTATACCCTCCCTTGGAATCTCGTAGAATGGGGTGTTGACCTCATTGAAATGCTTTACACCACAGCCATGAATATTCCTATTGTACTACATAAACCACAAGTCCCTTTAAGTAAGCTCGAGGATGAAATCATTTTACCTACGCGCAGTGTATGAACCTATCTCGATAAAATTTGACAATATATCGACTACCTTTCTATTTTTAGGACATATTCAGAAAAAAAGCTTAAATACAACTGTCAACAATTTAACCAAAAATTATGTGTTCGTTGAAAAATAGGTCCAAAGCATTGAAAGAAAACCATACCTCTATAGACAATAGTTCTGAGACTATTATTGCTAGTCCTAGTCCAAAAATTGCTCTTAAAATAATACCTGAAAAAGGGCGTGGTATCGTTGCCACAGAAACCATCTTGGAAGGTGAAATTTTTGAACGCGCTCCTGTTATTTTTTGTCCTGCAAATGAATACACATTCCTAGGAAAAACGATCTTAGATAATTACATGTATACATGGGGCAAAGAATTAGAAGATTTAGCCGTAGCCCTAGGATATGGCTCTCTATACAATCACTCCTACCATCCTAATGCTTTATATATTAAGCACATCGATGATTTCATCGTCGAATTTGTAGCACAGCGTAAAATTGAAAAAGGTGAAGAAATCACTATCAATTACGGCAATGCCTCTCCAAGCAAAAAACCTGTCTGGTTTAATGCTGTCTAAAAACAAGTGAATCAAGAAAAAGTATGAATGCCATAAATGAAAAGAATCAGCGTTCTCTAGACAATAGATTTGAGAACATAATCGCTATTCCTAGCTCAAAAATTGCTCTTAAGATGTTTCCATTAAAAGGGCGGGGTATTATAGCCACAGAAACCATCATAGAAGGAGAAACCATTGAACGCGCTCCTGTAATTTTCTGTCCTGAAAATGAACTTTCTTTTCTAGAGAAAACGGTCCTTAGTGATTACGTGTTTACGTGGGGCAAAGAATTAAAGGATTTGGCCATTGTTTTAGGATACGGCTCAATATATAACCATTCTTATCATCCTAATGCTTTATATATTAAGCATATCGATGATTTCATCATCGAGTTTGTAGCCCTGCGTAAAATCGAAAAGGGTGAGGAAATTACCACCAATTATAAT